>CAZUOY010000056.1:0-12262 GCA_964622315.1 uncultured Oscillospiraceae bacterium
GACCGTTGTTGCAAACGATAAACCAGATAACAAGAAGAATAAGAACCGCGCCGATGATGATAAATGCCGTCATTTTTTAATCCCCTTTTTTCTTTATTATATTGATAATACAGTAAATAATACTATAAATCAAGCTTTAAATCATTCTCTTTAATCAGCCCGAATTTTCTCAGCGGCCACGCGAAAAGCGGAGTCAGCACCGCGGGAAGAACAACGCACACAAGAACTAAGCCTATCCAATCCACTGTGCCGCCGAAGCCCTCGGCTGACACCACGCCAATTGGCCCCACAAGTCCGCAGGTGCCCATGCCGGAAGCCACGGCTATTCCGTTTTCAAGCTTGAATATACATGTTGAAATCGGGCCGGTCACCGCCGCCGCGAGGGTTGGCGGAAGCCATGTCCACGGGTTTTTGATTATGTTTCCCATCTGAAGCATTGAGGTACCGAGTCCTTGCGCTACAAGCCCGCCGAGCTTGTTTTCGCGGTAGCTCATAACGGCGAAGCCGACCATCTGCGCACAGCAACCTGCAGTCGCCGCGCCGCCTGCAAGACCCACAAGACCGAGCGACGCACATATCGCCGCAGAGCTTATGGGCAGCGTAAGTATAATTCCCACAATTACCGAAACCAAAATTCCCATTCCGAAAGGACGAAGCTCTGTTGCGCTCATTATAAGAGCGCCCAACGCATTCATTATCGCCGCCACGGCAGGCCCTATAAGCGCCGTAATACCTAACCCCGAAAGAATGGTAACGGTAGGCGTGACAAGTATGTCAACCTTCGTTTCCTTTGACACGACCTTTCCGAGCTCCGCCGCTAATATCGCCGCGAAAAAGGTGCCGAGCGGACCGCCCACGGCGTTCGCGCCGATACCTACGGCGCAGAGCGAGAACAGCACAAGCGGCGGGCATTTTAACGCCGCGCCGATAGCCACCGCCATAGCCGCGCCCGTCGCGCCCTTACAGTAGTCTGAGACGGTTACGAGCCACTGAAGTGAAAGCTTGTCGCCCAGCGTACCGATTATAGTACCAATTAGAAGCGAAGCGAAAAGTCCCAGTGCCATACCGCCCATTGCGTCCACAAAGTAACGCTTCCAGCTTATTTCGATTCCCTTGCGTTCCAAAAACGCCTTGAAGCCTGACTGCTTTTTTTCTTTCATTACAATTGACCCACTTTCCGTTATTACCGCGTCCATTATTACGTCGTCCTTTGAAAGCGGAAGCCGCTTTTCAAGAAGCGCTTTCGGACAAAGCGCAACCTTAAAGATTTTCGACGATTTTAAAAACCTGTCGTAGTAACCGCCGCCTTGCCCTATCCTCCCGCGTCGTTTGTCGCAAGCACTTGAAGGTATAACACCCAGCTCTATCTGTTCGGGCGGTATCTCCGCATTTTTATCGGACGGCTCAAGTATTCCGAAGTGGCCAGCCGACAGCTCTGAAAAGCTTTCGATTCTTCTTGCGCTCATTATGCCGGCGTCGGCGCAAAGCGGCACGCAGACCGTCTTCTTGTCCGCCAATGCCTTTTCAATTATCTTTTTTGTATCTATCTCCCTGTTTGTTCCGACAAAGCAAAAGACCGTTTTTGCCTTCTGATATTGCGGTGCGTCGAAAAGCCTCGCCGCTATTTCATCGCTCACCCGCTCGCGCAGTTCTGCGTCATTTAAGAAATATGACCGTGCTTTTTTGCGAAGCATACGCTTTTCTTCCTCGTTCACCGTCGCTATATATCTGCGGATAAAACGCTCAACCGCCACGGTGCATATCGTTATAACAGGTATCATACCAAAGCCCTTAATAACTCTGCTTGACAGATAGAGAAGCACGTTATATTCCGAGTCCAGGAATTTAAACATTATATAAAGCCAGAAGGTGTCGAGCACCATGCTGCAAAGAAGCGACGAAAGTGCCGCCGAGACAAGCGCCCGCCAAAGCTTAAACTCTCTTTTATAAAGGAACAGCCCGTAGAAAACACCCGTAAGAAACGCCGAAAAGGTAAGCCCCGGGAAATAGGCGCCGACCGGGAACAACACAGCGCCGAGAAGGTCGGCAAGCCCCGCGACGGCACCCGCCCACAAAGGACCGTAAAGAAGCGCCGCTATAACAACGGGCAAAAACGCAAAGCCTATTTTAAGAAGCGGCATTGCCGCTGAGGGGAACCAAAAGGACAAAAAGCGCGACAGCACTATCTCCGCCGCAAGCAGAAGCCCTAAAACCACAATCCGTTTAATCTTATACCCCATATTTGTTCACCGCCCCTTTCACAGTAGCCGCAAGTCTATCTAAAACACTCAATTACCTCTTTTGCCATATATAGCGAGCCGAGCGACAAAACCGCGCCGCCGTTCTCTTTTGCAAGCTTTTTCGCGGTATCTACCGCCTTCATTACGTCTTTTTCTATGTAAACTTCCTTATCAAAGACCTTAAGCTTGCCGCCGAGCTCCTCGCAAGAAAGCCTTCGCGGACTGTCTGGCTCGCTTGCCACAAAGCGGTTCGCTATCTCGTTTATCTCGCCGAGCATTCTTCCGTAATCCTTGTCCGCCAGCACACCCAAAAGCACTGTAATGTCCCGTCCCGAAAGGTATTCCTTTACCGCCGCAACTGCCGCCGCTACGCCTTGCGGATTATGCGCCCCGTCGAGAACAAACACCGGGTCTTCACTTAACAGCTCCAGCCTTGCTTGCCACACCGTATTTCTAAGCCCGTGCCTTACGGCTTCTTCGTCTATATTAAATCCTTCGCGGCGAAGCACGTTTATCGCCTCCAGCGCAAGAGCCGCGTTCTTCAGCTGGTGTTTTCCCAAAAGGGGAATAAACAAACCTTCGAAGCTTTTATAGTCAAAGCGCTGACCTTTAAGTGAACCCTCTATTAGGTGTAGCCTTTCAAAATCGCAAACGGAAAGACTGCTCTGCTTATCCTTGCAAACCCTCTTTAACACCGCCGCCGCTTCGTCCGCTTGAAGATAGCTCACCGTCGGTACGCCCTCTTTAATAATGCCGCATTTTTCGCCCGCTATCTCCGTCAGGGTGTTGCCGAGTTCCTTCATATGGTCAAAATCAATCGAGGTTATCACCGAAAGCACAGGCGTTTTAATTACGTTTGTCGCGTCCAAACGTCCGCCGAGTCCCACCTCAAGCACAACTATGTCACAGTGGTTTCGCTTGAAGTACTCCATTGCGACGGCAAGAACAATCTCGAATTCAGTGGGAAGGTTCTCCATAGCCTCCGCAAAATTTTTGACATATTCTACGACCTCGCATAGCTCCGCGTCGCTAATGTCAACGCCGTTTATCTGCATACGCTCGTTAAAGCGGCGGATAAAAGGAGATATATATAGTCCAGTCTTATATCCCGCTGCTTTTAGAATAGAAGCGGTCATGGCGCAAACAGAGCCCTTGCCGTTCGTGCCCGCCACGTGAACAAAACGAAGGCTGTCCTGCGGATTGCCCAGCCGCCTTAACAGCTCGGTAATTCTTTCAAGCCCAAGCTTACTGCCGCGCCAGTTAATTGTGTGTATGTATTCGAGAGTTTCCTCGTAATTCATCAAAGCTTTGCCGCCCTCTTTGCCGCATATACTACGCTTCGCGCAAGCACCGCCGAGGTAACGGTTCCAACACCTCCAGGTACAGGACTTAGCGCAAACGCGCTCTTTTTGCAGGCCTCTAAATCTACGTCGCCGCAAAGGTTTCCGTCGCCGTCCACGTTAATGCCCACGTCTATTACCACCTGATTAAGCGAAAGATAGCTTCTGTCCACCATCTTCGACGAGCCCGCCGCCGCTACGATAATATCCGACTGCTTGCATATCTCTTTAATATCTGTCGTCTTCGTGTGGCAGATTGTAACCGTTGCGTTGCGCTTAATAAGCATCATTGAAAGGGGCTTGCCGACAACAAGGCTTCTTCCGATGACGGCTACCCTTTTGCCTGTAAGCTCCACTCCGTAGTAGTCAAGTATTTCTATACAAGCGCGCGCCGTGCAGGGAGAAAAACCGTCTTCCTTGCCAGCGAAAACACCCGCAAGCGACCTGTCGGTTATGCCGTCTACGTCCTTGTCGGGACTTAAAGCGGCGCATACCGCGGCGTCGTCAATAAACTTCGGAAGCGGGCGCATAATTATCACGCCGTGAACGCTGACATTGTTGTTTGCGCGCTCCACTGCCGCCGTAACATCCTCGGTGTCGCAGCTCTTATCGAGCACACACGTTTCAACCTCTATGCCAAAGGCGGAAAACTTCCTTCTTATTCCGTTCTCGTAGGCGATATCGTCCTCCCTTTCGCCCACGCGGATAACAAGCAGCTTTGGTGTCACTCCGTTTTCGTTCAAATAGTCAATCTCGAATTTTAGATACTCGCCGATAGAATCAGAAACCGCTTTTCCTTTAAACAACTCCATCTCTCACACCTATCCTTCCAGCTTCTTTTTAACCCTGTCGAAAATGCTTCTTGTAAGCTTTGTCGTACTGTCGAGTATACCGTTCGCCTGCGTGTTAAGCTCTTTTTTCGCCGCCCCGTTCTTCATTGACTTCGTGTTTATGAAAATATTCAGTGACGCCGCCTTGACCGCGCCTTCACATATCGCCGCCCCTGCCGCCGCGTCGCTTACAGCCATAACGCTGCCCTTTTCGGCAAAAACCTCAATAAGCTCTGCCGCGCGCGCAATTTCCTTCATTATTTCAAGCGGCACAACGCTTGCTTCATAAAGCGCCGCTTCCATAATCTTATCCTTGTGTTCTATTTCCTCCTGCGTGCCCGACGGTAGCATATAAGCCTTAGCGAGCGGCTCAAACGCCCTCGCGTCCGCATCGGCGAGCATAAGAAGCCTTGAGGAAACGCCGTCTATCTCTGCTTTTAAAGCGGTTATCTCTGTTTCAACATCGGCATACTTCTTTTTCCCGATTGTCAGCGACGCCACCATTGAGCCGAGCGCCGCCGCTACCGCGCCACAGAGCGCTGACGCGCCACCGCCGCCCGGTGTGGGCGCCTTGCTTGAAAGTAAGGTAATAAAATCTTCAATTCTTTCCTTTTGTACTGACATTGTTTCTCCTTAAAAAAGACCGCTTATTCTTCCCTCGCCGTCTATTGAGATATTCTCCGCACTCGGGCGTTTAGGAAGCCCCGGCATAGTCATAATTTCACCCGTATATGCCACTACAAACTCTGCTCCCGCCGACACCTTTACGTCGCGAACGGTGAGTGTAAAGCCCTTTGGCGCACATAACAGCTTTGGGTTGTCCGAGAAGCTGTACTGCGTTTTCGCTATGCAAACGGGAAGCCTTCCGAAACCCATCTCCTCTATCTTTGCTATGCTCTTACTTGCGGCGGACGTAAAATCAACTACGTCAGCGCGGTAAATCCGAGTCGCGACAGAGCTGATTTTATGCTTCAGTCCGTCCTCGTCGCCATAGCAAAACTCAAAGCTGCTGTTTTCTTCGCAAAGCCTTGCTACCTCGCGTGCAAGCTCAATTCCGCCCGCGCCGCCCTTGGAAAACACCTCGGAAAGCGCAACGCTTACGCCGAGCGCTTGACATTCGTCCTCAACAAGCCTAAGCTCCGCGTCCGTATCGTCGGGAAAACGGTTTATCGCCACCACCACCGGCAGACCGTAAACACCCGAAATATTCTCAATATGCCGTATAAGGTTAGGCATGCCCTTTCTTACCGCGTCAAGATTTTCACCTTTAAGCTCGGTTTTAGGCACGCCGCCGTGCATTTTAAGTGCGCGAACCGTCGCTACAAGAACGACCGCCGACGGAACAAGACCCGCCTTTCTGCACTTTATATCTAAAAACTTTTCTGCTCCGAGGTCTGCGCCGAAGCCCGCCTCCGTCACGACGTAATCGCCGTATTGCAAAGCCATGCGGGTAGCTATAACCGAGTTGCAGCCGTGCGCTATATTCGCGAACGGCCCACCGTGTATAAGCGCTGGGGTGTGTTCAAGCGTCTGAACAAGGTTCGGCTTTATCGCGTCCTTCAGAAGCGCCGCCATAGCCCCGTGCGCCTTTAGGTCCTTCGCCGTCACCGGCTCCCCCTTATAGGTGTAGCCGACAATTATATTAGAAAGCCGTCTTTGTAGGTCGGCGGCGTCTTCGGAAAGACACAGTATTGCCATAACCTCGCTCGCGACGGTTATATCAAAGCCGTCCTCTCGGGTAATTCCGTCACCTCGGCTGCCAAGCCCGATAATTATTGAGCGAAGCTCCCTGTCGTTCATATCTACACAACGCCGCCAGGTTATCCGCTTTGGGTCGATATTAAGCTCGTTTCCCTGATGAATGTGGTTGTCGAGCATAGCGGAAAGGAGATTGTTCGCCGCGCCTATTGCGTGCATGTCGCCTGTAAAATGAAGGTTAATGTCCTCCATTGGTATTACCTGAGCGTAGCCGCCGCCCGCAGCGCCGCCCTTTATTCCGAAAACAGGTCCCAGCGACGGTTCGCGAAGCGCCACCACCGCCTTTTCGCCGAGTCTTGTCAGTGCGTCGGCAAGCCCGACGGTAGTAGTCGTTTTGCCCTCACCCGCGGGGGTAGGCGTAATTGCCGTAACGAGAATAAGCTTACCGTCCTTATTCTTGCACTGCGTTAACGCCTCCAGCGAAAGCTTCGCCTTGCTCTTTCCGTAAGGCTCGACATATTCAGCCGAAACTCCAAGCTTTTCGGCTATCTTTGTAATATCAGCAGGCAATACACCCTGCGCAATTTCTATATCAGACAGCATTTTTCCGCTCCCATATTTTTTCAGATACTATTCTACCACACTTTTCGTCAATAATATAATGTAATTACTGAATAAAAATACGGTTACATTATAACCTCAGTTTATCTAATTCGCGACAGCACGGCTCAAATATTGCTCGATAGTCCGCGATTTTGGCACATTTTTGCTCTTTTTAGTATAATATCGCCCTAAATTAACCTAAAACCTATTTGTAAACGATTTTTGTTTATGATAGTATATTAACGTTATATCAACGCCGCACAAGCGGCGCAAAGAAGGAGAAATATACAAATGCCGGAAGGCAACCCGTTAGGGTACGTTATACTTTTAATCGCGCTGATAGGCTGTAACGCCTTTTTCGCTATGAGCGAAATAGCAGTAATATCTTTTAATGACGCAAAGCTAAAGCTTTTGGCTGAGGAGGGTGACAAGCGAGCAATAATTCTTCGCAGACTCACCGGTGACTCCTCAAAATTTCTTGCAACCATTCAAGTCGGCGTAACGCTGTCAGGGCTTTTGTCCTCAGCCGTCGCCGCGGATACCTTTACGGAATACATCGTATACTTTATGCGTGATTCTTCGGTTTCCCCCTCCGTTGTAAAGGCGATTTCCCTCGTGCTTATCACACTTATTCTCGCTTTTATCAATCTTGTTTTCGGCGAGCTTGTACCAAAGCGGATAGCTATGAACAACCCCGAAAAGGTTTCGTTTGCCGTAGCGAGGGTTCTTCTTGTAACAAGCGTTATCGCTAAGCCCTTTGTTGCGCTTTTATCTGCCACCACAAACGGTGTGTTACGTCTTCTCGGAATTGACCCTCATAAACAGAACGACGAGGTCAGCGAGGAAGAAATACGCATGATGATAGACGTAGGCGAGGAGAGCGGCACTATCGAGGAGGACGAAAAGGAGATGCTTCATAACATCTTCGAATTCGACGACACCGAAGCGGGCGAAATAATGACCCACCGCACCGAAATAGAAGGGCTTGATACCGAAGCGACGCTTGAGGACGCGATAAACCTTTCCGTCAAAACTGGTCACTCCCGCATACCCGTCTTTGACGGCGGGCTGGATAACATTGTCGGCATATTGAATATCAAGGACCTATTAAAATATGCGGGAACAAAGGCGGACGGCTTCAGAATAACCGATTATCTTCGCAAGGTTATGTATATACCCGAAAGCGCACGCTGTAAGGTGGTTTTTGAGGAGATGCGCCGAAAGCATCTTCAGCTTGCCGTCGTCGTGGACGAATACGGCGGCACGGCGGGTATAGTTACTATGGAGGATATACTTGAGTCGATAGTAGGAAACATTCAAGACGAGTACGACCACGAGAACGAGGAAATTACCCGCCTTGACAGCGGCGAATATCTTCTTGACGGAATGGCATTCTTGGAGGATATTTCCGAGGAGCTTGAGGTAAGCTTCGCGGACGCGGGCGACTACGACACAATTGCCGGCTACATCACGGACAAGCTCGGACGACTCCCAGACCCGGAAGAAAAGGCAACAATTGAAAAGGACGGCTGGCTGTTTACCGCCGAGGACGTGCGTGACCACCGAATAGCCTCTGTCAGAGCGGTAAAGAAAGAAGCGTTGTCCGATAAACCGAGTAATTAATCTATAACTGCTATTTTCATTATGAAATTAAATTTCTGACAACTAAAGCCCATGCTCTTTTAGCATGGGCTTTTTGTTATCGCTGTTTTACTGTATACTCCGCCACAAATATCGCGCTGTCGGTCAGTTAAGCAAAACTTCTTTACTAAGCGACGACGATGATTGAATATTGCAATGTCATATGTCTGTCAATATGTTAGTTGTTCTTTTCGCCTACACCAATTTGATAATACTTGAACCCAAGCTTTTTCATTTCCTTAGCGCTATATTGATTTCGTCCGTCAAAGATTACAGGTGACGAAAGGCTTTCTTTTATCAGTTCAAAATCAGGGCTGCAAAATTCTTTCCATTCCGTTATAAGAATCAGTGCGTCGCTTCCCTTAAGAGCGCTGTATTTATCCTCGCAGTAGTCAACTTTATCGTTGCCCTTTAAGTAAAAGCTCTTTGCCTCATTCATTGCCTTTGGGTCATAAGCTTTTATATGCGCACCGCGCTTTGTAAGCTCGTTTATTATAACAATTGCGGCGCTCATACGCATATCGTCTGTTTCGGGTTTAAATGCAAGTCCCCAAACCGCAAAGGTCATTCCGCTGAGGTCCTCGCCGTAACGCTTCGTGATTTTTTTCGGTATTATCAGCTTTTGGTCGGCATTAACATCCTCTATAGCCTGTAGTAATCTTGGATTATAGCCGTTGAGCCTGCTGGTTTTTATTAAAGCCTGAACGTCCTTAGGGAAACAGCTGCCGCCGTATCCGCAGCCCGCATAGATAAAAGAATATCCTATTCGGCTGTCGCTTCCTATCCCGAGTCGCACCTTGTTTACGTCCGCGCCGACAAGTTCACAGATATTCGATATCTCATTCATAAAGCTTATCTTTGTCGCAAGCATACAGTTAGCGGCATATTTGGTCATCTCAGCGCTTGCTATATCCATAAAAATCATATTCTCTGTGCTGCGCACGTACGGAGTATATAGCTCTTTCAGTTTTTCCTCAGCGCGTTTTGTATCAGTACCGATAATGATTCTGTCAGGAAGTAAACAGTCGCGAACCGCGGCGCCTTCCTTCAAAAACTCGGGATTTGATATAACGTCAAATGTAAGCTCGCTTTTTCTTTTATCGAGCGCCTCCTGAACGGCCGTCTTTACCATTTTTGCTGTTCCGACGGGCACGGTGGATTTATCCACAATATACATATGCTTAATCATGTTCTCGCCAATGCTTTTCGCCACGTCAAGCACATAATGCAAATCAGCGCTTCCGTCGTCGACCATGGGCGTCCCGACCGCGATAAAGCATATCTCGGCCCTCTGTATAGCCTCCGAAATATCCGTAGTGAAGGCAAGCCTTCCCACCGACGAGTTGTTCCTCACAAGTTCGGACAAGCCCTGTTCATATATCGGTATCTCGCCGTTTTTAAGCTTACCTATCTTCTTTTCATCAACATCCACACAGATAACGTCGTTTCCCATTTCGGCAAAGCAGGCGCCTGAAACCAAGCCGACATATCCAGCTCCAATAATTGCTATTTTCATTCTGTCACCTCGGAGTGAATTCTTTTAGTTATGCCTATTAATAAGTAGTCTTTATTATCAAAGCAACATCTAAGCTATTACTATAGTTCCCGCCGCTTGTAATGACAACAAAGAAAAAAGTTGGAAGTATACCTGTATTCGGAAAAGCTATACCACAAAAGGCAAGCTTTCGGTTTTACCGACACAATCAATCATCATAATACTTAAGTATGTTCAGTCTGTAATACACTGCAATAGTGTCAATAAAAATGCTCCACGCATCCTTAAATCCAATCCTTCCGAACGTGCCGCGCTGAAAGAAAATCTCAATCGGCGCCGAGACTATCTTTCCCTTGCGTCTTCGGATTATTGAAAGAATTTCAATATCGCAGGCAAATCTTTTCACCAGTATCTTTCTCATTACCGGCTTAATGATTTCAGCCTTGAACAGCTTTAGCCCCGTCTGCGTGTCCTTTGTGTTAAGACGAAAAACAACGAGTAGAAACAGATAGTAGCAATAACTGTAGACCCTGCGGATAAAGGGGTAATCCACCTTGGAAGCCTTATGCATTTTACTTCCGATAACCGCCGCGGCACCTGTTTCATCCATTAGCTTCATAAAACCTTGAAGCTGAGATGGGTGAAGGTCAAGGTCTGCGTCGCAGAAAGCTATTCGTTCACCTCTTGCAACTCTTACTCCGCGCTTAAGCGCATAGCCCTTACCCCTGTTTTCTTTATAGCCCGCCGCACGTATATGGCTGTCCGTTGCAGCCGCCTTCTTTATCATTTCCT
The DNA here is from genome assembly GCA_964622315.1 of uncultured Oscillospiraceae bacterium. Lineage (GTDB taxonomy): Bacteria > Bacillota > Clostridia > Oscillospirales > Ruminococcaceae > JAYFNU01. Next base: position 10,640 of record CAZUOY010000056.1, read on the forward strand.
TTGTTTTGTCCGAGCTGCCGTCGTCAACAATAACTACTTCATACGTTTCGCAAAACTGTGAAACGGCGCGCGAAATCTCAAGAGCGTTATTGAGAATCCGCTCCTCCTCATTAAAGGCAGGTACAACAACCGAAAGTTCTATTTTTACGTCATCCGTCACCTTTACCGCTCCGTTCGTTTCTGAAAGCACCCGTAGATTAAATTAACAATGAAAACAACTATCATAACTCCGCTCATTAGGTATAGCATCTGCGAAACCGATGAGTGAAATATAGAAACCAATACTACACAAATTACGCAACCCACCGACAGCGTTGAAAGAAAGAACGCTGAGCGTCCGAGCGCAAGAAAATAGTTCATCTCAATTACTACAAGCGCGACAGGCACCATAAGCAAGCATATCGGGAAAAGCAAAGGTATCGCCGAAAGATACCTGTCATCAAAAAGCAAGCCGATAATCGTTCCGCCGAACAGATTTAGAACCACGGAATAAAGAATTGCGGGAACTCCGCCAAACAGAACGGCGCGCAACAGAAGCCGTCTTGTGTTTTCTCTCTTTGCGACCGCCTCGGCTACCATTGGAAACAGAACCGCCGTAACGGCTCCCGACAAATACAGCGCTATCTTACCCAGCACGGCGCCCGACGAATATATACCAGCCTCGGCGGAGTTCTCCGAAAAGGCTTTGACAAGGAGCACGTCTCCGTTTTGAATAACCGCCGAGCATATCTGCATTCCTATTGCGCTAACCCCGAAGGACATTATCTGCTTTTTCAGCTCCCCATTGTCTTTGCCCTCTTTTTTACCGGTTATGTACTTCCTTAACGTGAACATAGCATACGCCAAAGCGAGAATGTTTCCCAAAATAAGCGCAAAGAGAACTCCGAACACCTTTGCGCCGAGCAAAACGAAAACAACGCTTCCCACAAGCTTTGCCGCCGTTGAAATGTCACCTTGTATACCATACGCAATAAAGCGCTTGGTTCCTTGGAGCACTCCCGAGTAAACGGAAATAATGCAGGTCGCCGCCGCCAACAGAAATGTCAGTAAAACAAGCGGCATTGATTCTATTTTAAAAAATGACGATAAAAGTCTTGAGAAACACAGACCGACAACCGACACTGCCGCAACTACAAAAAAAGCGAACCTCACCATTCTTGAAGTAAACCACGGCACCTCGTCTTCTCTGCCATCGGCAATAAGCTTAGTCGTAAATTTCGACGACACTACCGTCACTATCAGCGCCGGCGTGCTAAGAACTGTGCAAAGTGAAAGCAACGCGTTTACTGTGCCGAAATCCGACGTACTCAAAAGCTTTCCCATAACAATCTGAAAAACGTAGTTTAAGACGTTTCCAATCATCATTATGAAAAACAAAATTAAGCTGTTCTTTTCTAAATCAATAGTGAATTTTTCTTTTTTTTCCATTACAAACCAAAATAAATTAATTATTTAATAATTATACTACAAAAAATAGTAATAATTCAACAAATATGAAATTTAACCAGTTATTTGTGTAAAAAGGTAATTATTTGTCGCTTTAAAATGCTATGATTACAGTTAATTAAATTCTTATCTAAGCCGACAATCCTGTTTAGTCAAAAAACAAACCCCCGCGCTCAA
>CAZUOY010000057.1:0-5834 GCA_964622315.1 uncultured Oscillospiraceae bacterium
TGAAATAATCCGAACCCATTTCCTGCGCGGATAAGGTTCGGATTATATGTTTCTGGTGCCGCTGACCGGGGTCGAACCGGTACGCTTTTAAGGGCGAGGGATTTTAAGTCCCTTGTGTCTGCCAATTCCACCACAGCGGCAATATATGAATTATAAAACAAACCCGCTTTTGTGTCAATAATTTAAACCCTAAACCATAGTGTATTGCGTATTAATTTGACACATTAATATGAATGGTTTATATTTAATGTACAAATGAAAAGCGTGTGTATTTGCGCGGATAACGCGCCGACGGCGAAAGTCGCCGAGGGAAGGCGGATGAGATTTCCGGGCTATCCCAGTAACCGTGAAGCTGACGAAAGAACAAAGATGCCACTGCCGAAGGCGGGAAGGCGTTCGAGTAGGACGAAGCCAAGCCGGGAGACCTGCTTACACATGAAACGCTCCTGGGGTGGGGCTTAGCTGCGCGGCGCAAAGACCGTGCTTTTTGAGTTGCTCCTCTTGCAAGAGTGGGCAACTTTTTTGTTACCCTCTAAACCTTATTCATTTGAATATTTGAAAGGGGTATTTCATTATGAAACACCTAAAATTCACAAGCTTAATGCTTGTAATGCTTCTGCTTTGTACGTCGTTTATCGGCTGTAAGCAGTCTGCAAAAGTGCCTAATGCGGACTTCTCCGTTAAGGCAACCGATATGATGGGGCGGGAAGTAACGCTCAGCGAGCCGGCTACAAGGGTTGTGGCACTAACCGCGTCCGACTGCGAAATTATCTATGCTTTAGGCGCTGGAGATAAACTCGTAGGCAGAGGTGAATTCTGCGACTATCCCTCTGAGGTTTTGGAAGTGCCGTCTGTACAGTCAGGCTATGAAACAAATGTTGAACAGATAATTGCTTTACAGCCTCAGGTGCTTTTTATGAGTACAATGGCTCAGCCAAAGGAACAGGTGGAAGCTCTTGAAGCGGCGGGGATACGTGTGGTTGTATCAGACGCAAAAAATATTGAGGACACCTATACTGCTATCAGACTTATCGGTTTATTAATGGATAAGGCTGAGGAGGCAGAGGGTTTAGTAGCGGATATGAAAACAACCTTTGACAAAGTTAAAGCTAATTCCGACGGCGACGGAACCAAGACGGTCTATTTCGAGGTTTCACCGTTAGAGTATGGACTTTGGACAGCGGGGAACAACACCTTTATGAATGAAGCCGCAGAAATGATAGGGCTTAAGAATGCATTTGCTGACGTTGAAGGTTGGGGCGAAATTTCTGAGGAACAGGTGATTGAGCGCAACCCAGACTATATCGTAACTATTTCCATGTATTCAGGAGAAGGACCAACGCCAACTGAAGAAATTATTTCGCGTGCGGGTTGGGAGAATGTGACCGCTGTAAAGAATGCGGCTATCCTGAATCTTCAGAATAACGAGTTATCTCGTCCGTCACCGCGTCTTGCTGACGGAATTGAAATGTTATATGAGTTTGTATATGAAAAGCAAGAGGTTGTGAATGCGGCTTAATATGAAAGCAAGAGGTGAGGCGGCAAACGTCGCTTCACTTCAAAAGAAAAACAGAGAGGGCTACTCTCCTGTAGTATATTTGGTCTTTGCGGTTGTCGCGTTGTTCACGTTTATAGCTTGTGTGTGTATCGGAAGCGTCAATATTTCACCGCTTGACACGATAAGCTCAATTTGCAGCGCGCTTGCGAGAAAGCCTTTCGAGAATACGCTCGCGTCTTCTATTATTCTTTCGGTTAGATTACCGCGAGTCATCTGTGTTGCGCTTGTCGGAGCGTCCCTGTCGCTCTGCGGCGCCGTTATGCAGGGGCTTTTGCGCAACCCTCTTGCCGACGGCTCAACGCTCGGTGTTTCCTCTGGCGCGTCGCTCGGCGCGGTGATTGCTATAGCGTTCGGTATTTCCGTGCCGTGGCTGCCGTTTGCGGGGACAATGGCGTTAGCTGTTGTTTTTGCCTTCGTTTCAATTCTTATAATTCTCTCACTTGCGTATAAATTGGATTGCACGCTTTCTACTAATACAATTATTCTAATAGGCGTTATATTTTCAATGTTCGTTTCGAGCGTGCTCTCGTTAATAATTACACTTAGGTCAGACAAGGTTAAAAGCATAACATTTTGGACTATGGGCTCGCTTCAGGGAAGCAGCTATAAAAACGTCATAGTTTTGGCTTTAACGCTTTTTGTGTGCGGAACCGTTCTGCTGTTTCTTTCAAGAGAGCTTAATGCCTTCGCTATAAGTGAGGATAACGCACGTAATATCGGCGTCAACGTGAAAAGAGTAAAGCTCTTGGTTATGATAGCCGTTTCGGTGCTCATTGGCGTTTGCGTTTCCGTTGGAGGAACGATAGGCTTTGTGGGTCTCGTGACCCCGCATATTGTCAGACTCTTTTCCGGCCCAAACCATAAACGGCTGTTGCCTGCCTCTCTTTTCGGCGGAGCTATTTTCTTGATGCTTGCAGACCTCGTGGCAAGAGTTCTTCTAAACCCGCTTGAGCTTCCGTTAGGCGTTGTGACTTCATTTGTCGGCGCGATAGTTTTTGTGATAATTCTTTATCGCTTAAGGAGGAAGGTAAAGTGAGTCTTCTAAAAGTAGATAATTTGTCGGTAAAATACTCAGACAAGACAGTAGCCGACAGTATTTCTTTCTCCCTTGAAGAAGGGGAATGGTTAATGCTTGCCGGTCCTAACGGAGCAGGAAAATCAACAGTAATTAAAGCTATATCCCGAGCTGTAGATTATGACGGCGAAATCTTTTATAAAGAGAAGAATATTAAGCAATATAAGACGGTGGAATTAGCGCGTCATATCGGTGCGCTTTCTCAGACAAACTCGGTTGGTTACGCCTTTTCAGTAAACGAGGTTGTTCGTTTGGGACGATACGCCTATGCAACATCAGTTCTTTCAAATAAAAACAGCGGTGACGATGAAGCGGTGGAAAATGCACTAAGAATGACAGGCTTGACTCAGCTTTCAGAGCGCTCGGTGCTTACGCTGTCAGGCGGTGAGCTGCAGCGTGTGTTTTTAGCTCAGTTGTTTGCGCAAAACCCAAGTGTGCTTTTACTTGATGAGCCGACAAATAATTTGGACCTTGTTTATCAAAAGGAGATATTCGAACTGCTAAGTCGCTGGCTTAAAGAGGGAGAGCGCGCGATAATTACCGTTGTACACGACTTGAGCCTCGCAAAAGCTTACGGAAGGAAAGCCTTGTTATTAAAAGAGGGAAAAACGCTGGCTTCTGGTGACACGAAAGCCGTTCTTTCAGATGAAAACTTGAAAAAAGCGTACAGTATGGATGTAAACGCCTGGATGCGCGAAATGCTAAGGGCATGGGAATAGTTTTAAATTATCTCTCGTAAATAAACGTACTACAAAAGCGAAGAAAAAGAGCCGAATCAGCGATTCGGCTCTTTAATTAATACTTGAGATTATTTCTTATAGATATCTCTTTTTACATAACTGGTGTGAAGCAGTTCGTGCGCCTTATGGCTGCCCGGCTTCTCAAGATAGCTTGAGTAGATTTCCTTAACGTTGGGGTTCTCGTGACTCTTACGAAGCTCCATTGAGGAATCCTCGCCATAAAGGGCTTTCGCACGCTCGGCGCGAAGGTCAATGGTGTTACGGACATATCCGGGCTGGTGGGGCTGACCGCCGCCGTTTACACAGCCACCAGGGCACGCCATAACTTCTACAAATGCGTAATCCTTTTCGCCGCTCTTTATCATGTCAAGAAGCTTGGAGGCGTTCTCAAGACCTGAGGTAACAGCAACCTTAACCTTTGTTCCGGCAAGGTCATATTCCGCTTCTTTAATGCCCTCAACGCCGCGTACGTCGTTGAACTCAAGCTTTTCAAGAGGCTTTCCTGTAACGATTTCCGCTACAGTACGAAGCGCCGCTTCCATAACGCCGCCCGTTGCTCCGAAGATGTGAGCCGCGCCCGACGCTATACCGAAAACAGGGTCAAAGGTTTCATCGGGAAGGTCTGTAAAGACGATACCTGCTTGCTTAATCATGGAAGCAAGCTCACGTGTGGTAAGCGAAACGTCAATGTCGGGGCAACCTGCCGCAGCTTGGTCTTCGCGCCCTATCTCGAACTTTTTCGCAGTACAGGGCATTATGCTTACTACAAAAATATCCTTCGGGTCAATTCCTTCTTTTTCGGCGTAATAGGTCTTAGTTAAAGCGCCGAACATCTGCTGGGGAGATTTGCAGCTGGAGAGGTTATCAATAAAGTCGGGGTAATACTCCTCGCAGAATTTAATCCAGCCGGGTGAGCAGGAGGTTATGAGCGGAAGCTTGCCGCCGTTTTTAATGCGTTCGAGAAGCTCGGTTCCTTCCTCCATTATTGTAACGTCCGCGGCGGTATCAACGTCAAAAATCTTATCAAAGCCCAAACGGCGAAGCGCCGCGGCGAGCTTTCCTTCAACGTTAGTGCCAATGGGCATGCCGAAACATTCGCCGAGCTGTGCACGAACGGAAGGCGCTGGAGCAACAACGACATGTTTTGTCTCGTCGGCGATTGCGGCCCATACCTTCTGTGTGTCGTCAACCTCCTGAAGTGCGCCTGTCGGGCAAACAGCTATGCACTGTCCACAGTTAACGCACGCCGTGTCGCCAAGAGGCAGGTCAAACGCCGAGCCTATGTGGGTGTTAAAGCCACGGGCTATAGCTCCGATAACGCCGACATGCTGGTTCTGACGGCAGACAGCTACGCAGCGGCGGCAGAGTATGCACTTGCTGTTGTCGCGAATAAGGTGCGGGGTAGACTGCTCATATTCAGCAGGCATATCCTGCTTACCGAAACGTTCGGTGTCGCAACCATACTCGTTCGCAAGCGTCTGCAGCTCGCAATTTGTGCTGCGAGAGCAGGAAAGGCAATCCATACGGTGGTTGCTAAGGATAAGTTCCAATGTTGTTTTGCGGTTTGAACGAAGCTTTGGTGTGTTTGTAAACACCTCCATGCCTTCAGTCGCGGGAGCGACGCAAGCCGCCATAAGTCCGCGCGCGCCTTTTACCTCAACGAGGCACATACGGCAAGCGCCGATAGCGTTAATGTCTTTTAAAAAGCAGAGTGTCGGAATACGTACGCCGGCCTTGACCGAAGCGTCAAGAATTGTGGAGCCGTCCGGGACGGTAACCGATATTCCGTTAATCTGTAAAGTAATGTTTTCAGCCATAATCGATTTACCTTTCCTTTCCTTATTTCTTGACCACGGCGCCGAATTTGCAGTTTTCCATACAAACGCCGCACTTTATGCACTTATTCTGGTCGATGACGTGTGCTTCCTTAACCGTTCCTGTAATTGCTCCTGCGGGGCAGTTCCTCGCGCAAAGGGTACAGCCCTTACACTTGGAAGCGTCAATCTCGTAATGAAGAAGGTCTTTACATACGCCTGCGGGGCAGCGCTTGTCAACAACGTGGGCGATATATTCGTCGCGGAAATATCTGAGTGTTGAAAGCACGGGGTTAGGAGCCGTTTGTCCGAGACCGCAAAGCGAATTAGCCTTTATGTAGTTACAGAGTTCTTCCATTTTATCGAGGTCTTCGAGTGTGCCGTTTCCGCTTGTTATCTTTTCGAGCATTTCAAGCAGTCTCTTTGTACCGATACGGCAGGGAGTACATTTACCACAGGATTCGTCAACGGTAAATTTAAGGAAGAACTTAGCTATATCAACCATGCAGGTGTCTTCGTCCATAACGATAAGTCCGCCCGAACCCATAATGGACCCCGCGGAAGCAAGTGACTCGTAGTCAACAGGAAGATCGAGAAACTCCTCCGAAAGACATCCTCCGGAAGGCCCTCCTGTCTGAATCGCCTTG
>CAZUOY010000057.1:5844-11838 GCA_964622315.1 uncultured Oscillospiraceae bacterium
GAGCCAATGGCTATGAGGTTATCGTAATCTATCGGAACGTCAAGGTTTTCTGTGGTTATGCAACCACCGGAGGGACCGCCCGTCTGAGCCGCCTTAAACTTCTTACCATTAGGAATTCCGCCGCCGATATCGTAAATAATCGTGCGAAGGGTGGTGCCCATAGGTATTTCAACAAGACCTGTATTATTAATCTTTCCGCCAAGAGCGAACACCTTGGTGCCCTTGCTCTTTTCTGTACCCATGGAAGCAAACCATTCGGGTCCATTAAGAATAATCTGTGGAATATTGGCGTAGGTCTCAACGTTGTTAAGAATTGAGGGCTTCTGCCAAAGTCCCTTGACAGCGGGGAAGGGGGGGCGAGGACGGGGTTCGCCGCGCTTGCCTTCAATTGAGGTCATAAGAGCGGTTTCTTCGCCGCAGACGAACGCGCCTGCGCCGAGCTTTATTTCAATATCAAAGCTGAAATCGGTTCCGAAGATATTATCTCCGAGAAGACCGTATTCACGTGCCTGCTTTTGAGCAATAAGTAAACGCTGAACAGCGATAGGATACTCGGCACGAACATAGATATAACCCTTGTTAGCACCGATAGCATAGCCCGCTATCGTCATAGCCTCAAGTACCACGTGCGGGTCGCCTTCAAGAACCGAGCGGTCCATAAACGCGCCGGGGTCGCCCTCGTCGGCGTTACAGCAGACGTACTTTTGGTCAGCCTTGTTTCCTGCGGCAAATTTCCACTTAAGTCCTGTGGGGAAGCCTGCGCCGCCGCGTCCGCGAAGACCGCTGTCGAGAAGGGTCTGAATAACCTGCTCAGGTGTCATCTCGGTTAAGCATTTGCCGAGCGCACGATAGCCGTCCATAGCGATATACTCGTCAATAACCTCAGGGTTAATAACACCGCAGTTACGAAGGGCTATACGCTTTTGCTGCTTATAGAAGTTTGTGTCATTAAGGGAAACATGGGTGCCGTCGTCGTCAGACTTGTTGTAAACAAGACGGTGAACAACCCTTCCTTTTAATAGGTGCTCCTCAACGATTTCGGGAACGTCGTCTACCGAAACTCTGCTATAGAATGTGCCCTCAGGGTAGATGACCATAACGGGACCGAGCGCGCAAAGACCAAAGCAGCCTGTCTTTACTATGCCGATTTCTTCGGAAAGCCCTCTTGTCGAAAGCTCCTTTTCAAGAGCCTCGATAATCTTGGCGCTTCCCGAGGAAGTGCAGCCGGTACCGCCGCAGACTAAAACATGTGAACGAATCATTATTACTCCTCCGATTATACCGATTGATTGCCGATGGTGTATTCTTTAACGACGTTACCGCCTTTAATATGCTCCGCGACAACTCTTTTTGCTTTGTCCGAAGTCATCTTAACGTATGTAACCTTTCCGCCGTCCGACGAAAAAACCTCTACAACGGGCTCGTATTGGCAGATACCGATGCAGCCTGTCTGTGAAACGGTTACCTTGTCAACAAGGCCCTCCTTGTTGATTTCCTCAACAAAGGTGTTAAGAACGGGGCGAGCGCCTGCGGCAATACCGCAAGTGGCCATTCCGACGACAATACGGGTTTCCGCACCGCCTTCGCGAAGCGCAACCTTGTTCTTCATCTTTTCCTTGATTGCCGATAGTTCTTCCAAAGACTTCATAGTGTTAATCCTTTCGCAAATTTGTATTTATATATTGTTCTTCTAAAAACTGTTTTATCCAGTCGAGTATTTCTACGCTGTTAATCGGTATCTCGTTCCCGAGAGTTTCTTTTATTTCCCTTGTGTCGAGCGAAACAAATGTCTCACCGTTAATGTGACTAAAAGAAAAATCAATTTTTGGATACCCTTGAATAAGTGTGATAATAGTTGAAATAATGTCGCCCAGCGGCGTAAAATCTATGCTGTTTTCGTTAAACACAGCCGTTACCGTTGTTCCGTGTTCATCGGGATACTCCGTCTGTGTTTTAGAAACGATTTTTACGTCTCCGCCGGTCTGCTTTGCTGCGAGGATATAAAAAGGAATTCCAAGTCCAACCTTTCTGGTTGTTCGTGTGGTGAAAAAGGGGTCGGACAGTTTGTTTATCTGTTCTGCGCTCATTCCACAGCCGTTGTCTTTTATTGTAACGGTGAGAACTGAGCTTTTTTCAATAAGACCTATCTCGATAAGCGTTGCGCCTGCCTTAACCGAATTCATTGCTATATCGAGAATATTCAATGAAAGCTCTTTCATTATTCACCCCGAAGTAAACGTACCGTTGAACGGCGTATTGCGTCGTCATCATCGCTGCAGTCAAGCTCAATATAATTAACCGCCTCGTTGATATCCCAAAGATAATGTGCGTCGGAGCTTGAAACAAAGAACTTGTTGCGAAGCGCTGGATACTTACGAACGTAGGATTGCTCTAATGACGAATCCTTGAATTCCGAGGAATTAAATTTAAGCCCTTCGGGATAGACGCCCAAAACGGCTACAATGCCGTTAGCAGGTCTGTCAATATGCGCTGGGTAAACCGCGGCGCCGAAGGAGGCAGCAAAGTCGTAAGCTTCGTCAAGAGAAAGCGTCGTGGCGTTTGGAAGAAAGAATTCTTCTGCTCCAACTACGTTGTCGTCTTCGTCAAGTATCGTTTGGTTGCCTGCGACGTCGGGGCGGTTCTTAAACAAAATTCGTTTTGCTTGAAGCTCATTGTCAAAATCAAGAGCCGCGTCAAGCGTTTCAAAGAGACAGACAAGATGAATGTCCTCGGCGGTGGTAAGCTCCGTTCCCGCTATGGGAACAACGCCATTCTTTTCACAAGCCTTGAAAAAGGCAGGGCAGTTCTTTGTAGTATTGTGGTCAGTAAGTGCGGCGATATTCAAACCGTTCAGCTTTGCCATACCCGCGATATTGTTTACAGTCATATCGTCGTCTCCGCAAGGGGAGAGGCAGGAGTGAAGATGAAGGTCATAATAAAAACGCTTCATACTATATCAGTTCTGAAAGCTTGGCGCAAACGGAAAAAGAATTGTCCGCGGTTTTTAAAATATTCACGCCCTTTTCCTTGGCAAGCTCAATAACCGTTGAACTGATTTCGGAGTCTTCAGCGACTATAATACAGGACAGGTCAATGAGGGTCGCGACGGCGATTATATTCTGGTTAGTCATTATTGTAACCCAAACATTATCCTCGCTTGCCTTACCCATAACCCAGCTTAGTAGGTCGCCGGAGTAGCCGCCTTCAATAATTCTGTCGGCGTCTGCGAGGTTTACTATACTATAGCCGGTTTTCTTTATAAGCTCGTTTACCGTCATACTACTTCTCCGTATTATTATCTGAAAGCTTGTGTATGCGTTCTCTCATCCTGACTATGCAGTCGTCTATCACCGCGTTGCCGCGAATAACGTCCTCAGCAAAGGCGTGGCAGGTAGGCGCTCCGCAGGAGCCGCAATCGAGGTCGGGCAGACATTCTCTAATTTTTTGAATGTCGCCCATCTTTTTAAAAGCTTCGTCCATATCCTCTGAAAGCGTCGCCGCCGGTGTATATGTAACGTCGTTTTTATCAATGAAATCTTCGGGTATTGAGGTCTTTCCTTCGGGAGAGTCCGCAAAATCCCAGTTCTGAGAAACGGGAAGGTAACGTTTAAGGGTTTGAAGACGAGCCTTCGCAATATAGGGATTTTCAACCGTCATTACACCACCGACACAGCCGCCGGGGCATGCGTTAAGCTCAATAAAGTCAAGCGACGGGAAGGTGCCGTTGTCGATATCCTCAAGCACCTTAATGACGTTTTCAATTCCGTCTGCCGCAAGGTATCTGTCGTTAAATATTGCGGATGATTCGCCGCCGGTTGAAGCCCAGCCAAGACCTATCATGCCGGTTCTTGAAACAGGAACAGGGGTGAGCTCGTTCTTCATAAGACCAAGAATGGCAAAATAGATATCGCTTACCGAAAAGACAAGGTCAACTCCGCTCTTTCCCGCACTGTCTATAGCGTTTTTCACATAGCTTACCTTGGCGGGACAAGGAGAGATAAAGCAGATACCTATCTCCTCGGGTTTGAGGTCGGGGCGTTTTTCAAGAGCTCTTGCTCTTGCGAGCCGAGCCGCAACCTCTATTGGCGGAAGAAGCGGCATAACGTTATCACAAAGATAGGGGAAACGAAGACGAATCAGTCTTACCACAACAGGACACGCGGAGCTGATAACAGGCTTTTCGATATCGGTACGTCTTAAGTAGCGTCTTGTGTAGCCCGAAACCATCTCTGCGGCTCTTGCAACCTCATATATGTCGTCAAATCCAAAATCAAGAAGCCCTTGAAGCATATAATCAATATCATCGAGGTTGTCAAACTGACCGTAAAGCGAAGGTGCGGGGAGCGCGACGTTATATTTAAAATTCTTCATAGCGTCAAGCTTGTCGTACTGCGCCTTCTTTGCCTTGTACGGGCAGATTCTTATACATTCCCCGCAGTCGATACAGCGTTCCGAATCGATTGTGGCGTGACCGTTGCGTATTCTTATTGCCTCTGTCGGGCAACGCTTTAAGCAGTTTGTGCAGCCTTTGCATTTTTCAAGGTCCAAAAGAACCGAGTGATTGTATCCGCTCAAAGCCGTTCACCTCTCGAAATGTTATTTTACGTCTACCCTCATATTGATTGTCGTACCATGCCCGAGCTTTGACTGAATATCAAGCATATCGGTGTACTTTTTCATATTAGGCAGACCCATACCCGCTCCAAAGCCGAAGGAGCGAATCGTGTCGGGCGCGGTGGAGAAGCCCTCTTGCATAGCGAGGTTTATGTCTGCAATACCCGGTCCCTCGTCTATAAGGGTAATCTCAATCTTTTCGGGCCAAACAAGCACATTTGCCTTGCCGCCGCCCGCGTGGATAACCATGTTTATTTCGCCCTCATACATAGCAATTGAAACACGCCGAATTATTTCAGGCGAAAAACCGAGTTTTCTGAGTTCCTTCTTGATAATGATTGAAGCCTCACCCGCTGAGGAGAAGTTTTCGCCGTCAACGTCAAAGGTATATTTAATTGGCTCTGACATATCGGCTATTTCCCGCAAAGTCCGGCGGAATAGAGAATGCCGCAGGCCTCATACATGCGTAAATTGGTAGTCATAACGACGATACCGTTTGCTTTTGCGAGTTCAATCATTTCGTCGGTTGGAACCTTTTTTCTTACAAGCACGACGCACTTCATATCCATCATCGCCGCCGTGCGGATAACCTGTTCGTTTACAAGCCCAGTAAGAAGCAGCGCCTGGTCTTTCACGAAAGCAAGAACATCGCTCATCATGTCGCTTCCGCAAGCCGAATAAACGTCTCTTTCAAGCTTGTCCTCGCCGCACAGCACGCCGGCGTTAAGCAGGTTTTTTATTTCACTTATTTTCATACACTTATTACTCTGAATCAATACTTCGCGAAGATGTCGGGAAGCATATCTACGGTAAGGCGACCGTATACATCATCGTTAATCATCATAACGGGAGCAAGTCCGCATGCGCCGACACATCTGCAGTCGGCAAGCGAAAACTTACCGTCTGGCGTTGTTTCACCGCTCTTAATTTTTAGTATGTCTTGGATTTTGTCAAAAATTTCGCCGGAACCCTTAACATAGCAAGCAGTACCAAGGCAAACGGAAACCTTGTACTGACCCTTCGGGAAAAGGGAAAACTGAGAATAGAAGGTAGCCACGCCGTACACCTCGGAAAGCGGAACATTCAAACCCTTGGCTATCATTGTCTGAACCTCAATGGGCAGATAGCCGTAGATTTCCTGCGCCTTTTGAAGCGTAGGCATTAATGTGCCTCTTTCCTTTCCGTGCTCGGCAATGTACTCCTCGAGTTGCTTTTGTTGCTCCTTTGTTCCGGCAAAGGGCACGCTTGTAATTGTGCTCATAGAATACCTCCGAATTATAATTAAAATACATGCTTATATATTATATAAGATATGTTAAAAAAATACCATACTTAAAATATCAATAATCGACAAAAAAATCGACTTGTTTTTGAAAAAAA
>CAZUOY010000058.1:0-11653 GCA_964622315.1 uncultured Oscillospiraceae bacterium
CGATAACCTTAAGCCCACTCAGGTAAGGCTCACCATTAAGGTGCTGGCGTAGGAAACGAGTGATAACCTCGCCACAAAACAAAAGGTATGAGCGGCTTAAATAAGTATGTTTTAAGTTACATAGCATAAGAAAAAATTTCACTACATCAAAGAGCAACTGCAACGAATATTCGTTGCAGTTGTTTTAATTAACTCTATTATACTCAAAATGATGAAAGCCATCTGTTTTGAGAAAGATATATGTTTGAAAGAAGCGAATGTAAAAATGCTTATATTTATTTTAAGAAACAGTTGTGTTATAATCTAAAATGTATATTTGTATGAGTGGTGAAGAAAGATTAAGAAGAGTTCGACGCTTGGGCGTTTTTTAAAATTTTATAAACCTTATAAGCTTGGAATAACGGCTGATATTCTTGCGGCAATAGTAATTACCGTCTGCGACCTTGCATATCCGATGATTACCCGTGAAATTATCAACGTCTATGTTCCCGACAGAAACCTTCGCATGGTTCTTGTTTTCTCCGGCGCGTTACTTGCTATTTATCTCGTTAAGTACGGGCTAAACTATTTTATGAACTACTACGGACATTATATTGGGTTGAAAATGCAGATGGATATGCGAACGGATATCTTTTCGCATCTGCAAAAGCTTTCCTTTACCTACTATGACGAGCACCAGTCGGGTGCGCTGATGTCAAGGGTGGTAAACGACCTTGAGGGTGTAACCGAGCTTGCTCACCACGGACCCGAAATGCTGTTGAGCTCGGTGTTAATGCTGGTCGGCTCGTTTATCTTTTTATGTACGATTAACCTTCCGCTGACGCTTATTGTTTTCGCACTGCTTCCGCTCTTTTTGTTTTTCACCCTTCTCATGCGCAAGCGTATGGACGAGAGCTTTATGAAATCCAGAAAGACAATGGCGAAGATTAACGCGGAGCTTCAAAATTCCATATCAGGTATACGTGTGGCAAAGGCGTTCGATAACGAGTCGGGCGAGATGAAAAAGTTCGGGAAAACTCTTATTGAGTTCAAGGATTCAAAGCGCCGCGCTTATATTGCCATGGCGCAGTTCTTCGCCTCTATGACCTTTTTTACCGACGCTATGTATTTAATTGTGCTTATCGCCGGCGGCATATACTATTTCTACGGAAAAATCGACATCGGCGATTTTGCGGCGTACTTCCTCTACATCGGTCAGTTCATCACGCCGATAAGGCGGCTTACTCAGTTCGTCGAGATATACGAGGACGGCAAGATAGGCTTTGAGAGATACTGCGAAATTATGGACGTCGAACCCGAGAAGGAACGCGACGACGCCGTTGAGGTAAACGACCTTTCGGGCGATATTGTCTTTAAAGACGTAACCGTAACCTACGGAACCGAAAGGAACATATTAGACAAGCTAAACATTACAATAAAGAACGGCGAGAAGGTTGCGCTTGTCGGACCTTCGGGCGGCGGAAAGACTACCCTTTGCCACCTGCTTCCGCGCTTCTATGAACCTGACAGCGGTGTTATAACGATAGGCGGCAGAGATATTGAGACCATTACACGCGGAAGCCTTCGGCGTAATATCGGCATTGTCCAACAGGACGTGTTTCTATTTTCCGGCACGGTGGCAGACAACATAGGTTACGCCTATGGCGACGTAACCCGCGAAGAAGTTATTAGCGCCGCGAAACGCGCAAGCATACACGATTTTATAATGTCGCTGCCTGACGGTTACGACACCTACGTAGGCGAACGGGGAGTTAAGCTTTCGGGCGGACAAAAACAAAGAATTGCCATAGCGAGAATTTTCTTGAAGAACCCCGAAATATTGATTCTGGACGAGGCAACCTCGGCGCTCGATAACGCGACGGAGCAACAGCTAAAGGACGCGCTGGACGAGCTTTGTAAGGGACGCACCTCGCTTGTGGTGGCGCACCGGCTCTCCACCGTTAAAAACGCCGATGAGATTATTGTCCTTACCGACAGCGGTGTGGAGGAACATGGAACCCACGCGGAGTTGATTAATAAGGGCGGAGTTTATAAAGAGCTTTACGAAAGCCAGTTTATTTAAGGAGCGAATATGCGACTGTTAAAAAAGCTTGCGATTTTCATTGTTCCCTTCATCATACTGTTCTTGCTATTCTTTATATTTGAGCCGTATGATTATTTCTGTGTTAAGGGTGACGCCATATACCTTTCACGACCGCTTTCATCAATGCGCGAGGTTAGAAAGAACAAGCCGGGCAATATCATCTTCGGTGATTCCCAGATGGCAAACCTAAATGTTGAGTATATCGAAGAAATCACGGGCGAGGACTATTCGACGCTCGCCTTTGGCGGCGCTTCGCTTCGCGAAAACCTCGATTTGTTTCAGTATGCGACAGAGAATACCGAGCTTAAAAAGGTGGTTTTCGGCGTAAGCTTCTATTCCTTGGGAAAGTACGGCGAGGATTCGAGAATACCCAATGTGTTGGAGCAGGTGAACAACCCGTTCAAATTTGTCGCCAACTTCAACTATTGGCTTGAGGCGCTAAATACTGTAAAGTATAAAACCGTAAACGCGGCGGCGGACGTGTTAGGGAAACCGGAGCTTAAAAGCTATCCCGAAAACCCTACCCTATTTGACGCACCGCAGGATATTCCGTCCGAGCGCGGCACGGTTTATAGGAAGAACCTTGAGGATTACGCAGAAACTATCTGCGAGCAGTTTCCGCAGGGCTATTCGATAAAGCCTGAGGTTTACACCGAACTTCAAAAGCTGATTGATTACTGCGACGAAAACGGAATTGAGCTAATATTTGTTTTCCCGCCCATGCACCAATCCATAAGTACAAACGTAATAGAGCCGCTTTCGATAGAGAAGGATATTGAAGAAGCGAAGGAGTTCCTGAAAAGCCGCGCCACTGTCTATGATTTTGAATACGTCAATGCTTTCACTGAAAACGAGGATAACTTCTACGACGGCTTCCATCTTGCAAACGCGCAGAAAAAGTTTTTTGCGGAAATGCTGTTTGTTTCTCCAGACCCCAATTATGTTCAAATCTTTGAAAAATAAAGGATAGATAATGCTCTTTAACTCGTTGACATATATAATATTTCTGTTAATGGCGGTGACGGTTTACTACCTGTTGCCGGCGAAGCTGCGCAACGCCTTTTTGTTGGCGGCGAGCATGGTGTTTTATATGTGGTCGATGCCACAGTACGCGGTAATAGTGGCGTTCGTGACGGTGTTCAGCTTCTTTGCGGCGAAGCTGATAGATAAAACGGAAGCGGAAAAGAAAAGAAGCGGATACTTAGCGATAAGTATAATAGTTTGTTTATCGTTCCTGCTGGTGTTTAAGTATTACAACTTCTTTATGGACGAGATAACGGTGCTTTTATCCTACGCGGGGGTAACGATATCACCGATAAAGCTCACATGGCTGCAGCCGCTGGGAATAAGCTTTTACACCTTCCAGGTAGTAGGGTATTTAGTGGACGTAAGGAACAAGAAGGTAACAAGCGAAGAAAACTTCACAAACTACGCTCTGTTCGTGACCTTCTTCCCGCAGATACTCGCAGGGCCAATAGGACGCGCGAGCGAGCTGCTTCCGCAGTATAAGCAGACGCACAGCTACGAGTACAGCGGCGTAGTGGAGGGCTTACAGCGGTTTCTCACAGGCGCGTTCAAGAAGGTGGTTATCGCCGACGGAATAGGTATCATTGTGGACGGCGTTTACGGGAACCTCTCTGAGTATAAGGGACTGACCCTTCTCGCGGCGGTTATTCTATATGTAATTCAGATGTACTGTGACTTTTCGGGCTACAGCGATATGGCTATAGGCAGTGCAAGGCTGTTGGGCTTCAAGCTTCGTGAAAACTTCAAGACGCCCTACCTTGCGACGAACCTCGGCGACTTTTGGAGCCGCTGGCATATGTCGCTTACCTCGTGGTTTACCGACTACATATTTACACCGCTTGTTTGGTCGCGTTGGGCAAACAAGCTTGCGTTCGGCAAGCGCTGGCAGGACCACAAGCCCCACTTTGCGGCGAACCTGATTATTGTTTTTCTGATAAGCGGGCTTTGGCACGGCGCTGGTATGACCTATGTTGTGTGGGGACTCATTCACGGCGTGGTTCGGGTGCTTGAGGAGCTAATAGCCAAGCTAAAGCCGAAAAAGAAAAAGAAGGCAAAAAGCAAAGCGGAAGTTTTGTTCGGGCGCGTGAAGGTTCTGGTTATCTGGGCGGTTTCGCTTGTCTTTTTTCGAGCAGCGAGCCTCTCGGACGCGGGATATGTTTTATCGAATATGTTTAAGAGCATATCCGTTTCTCAAACTATTGGCGAGATACTGCACCTTACCGAGAACGATATGGCAAGCAGCGGTGCTTTCTTTCTTTTCTTTTGGGGGACGATATTCCTCTCATACCTGCTTGTCGCACTCTTTGACAGAAGACTGTACCGCGCGCCCAAAGGCGCCGATATTTCCAATAACGCGCTTTCGCTTTACAGCACAAAGCTGCGCTGGCTGTTTTATTGGTTTATGAGCGCAGCGGTATTAATGTTCTATTTTATCTCGCTTACGGGCAACAACAAAGCCAGTTTCATCTATCTCGGCTTTTAACAAGGAGGATATATGTCGCAAAATACTATTACGTATCTGATATTTCTGTTAGTGGCGGTGACGGTCTACTACCTGTTGCCGGCGAAGCTGCGCAACGCCTTTTTGTTGGCGGCGAGCATGGTGTTTTATATGTGGTCGATGCCACAGTACGCGGTAATAGTGGCGTTCGTGACGGTGTTCAGCTTCTTTGCGGCGAAGCTGATAGATAAAACGGAAGCGGAAAAGAAAAGAAGCGGATACTTAGCGATAAGTATAATAGTTTGTTTATCGTTCCTGCTGGTGTTTAAGTATTACAACTTCTTTATGGACGAGATAACGGTGCTTTTATCCTACGCGGGGGTAACGATATCACCGATAAAGCTCACATGGCTGCAGCCGCTGGGAATAAGCTTTTACACCTTCCAGGTAGTAGGGTATTTAGTGGACGTAAGGAACAAGAAGGTAACAAGCGAAGAAAACTTCACAAACTACGCTCTGTTCGTGACCTTCTTCCCGCAGATACTCGCAGGGCCAATAGGACGCGCGAGCGAGCTGCTTCCGCAGTATAAGCAGACGCACAGCTACGAGTACAGCGGCGTAGTGGAGGGCTTACAGCGGTTTCTCACAGGCGCGTTCAAGAAGGTGGTTATCGCCGACGGAATAGGTATCATTGTGGACGGCGTTTACGGGAACCTCTCTGAGTATAAGGGACTGACCCTTCTCGCGGCGGTTATTCTATATGTAATTCAGATGTACTGTGACTTTTCGGGCTACAGCGATATGGCTATAGGCAGTGCAAGGCTGTTGGGCTTCAAGCTTCGTGAAAACTTCAAGACGCCCTACCTTGCGACGAACCTCGGCGACTTTTGGAGCCGCTGGCATATGTCGCTTACCTCGTGGCTACGCGACTATATCTATATTCCTCTCGGCGGAAACAGAAAGGGCTTTGCAAGAAAGCTTATTAACGTCCTTATAGTTTTCTTTATTAGCGGTTTGTGGCACGGAGCAAGTGAGAATTTCGTCATCTGGGGGCTGTGGCTTGGCGTAATTCGCATAATTGAGGAGCTTGTAACAAAGGTTCGCGGAAAGAAGAAAACTGAATACACCTCTAAAGCGGGGAGAATTATCGGGACGGTTTATACCGATATTGCCGTTGTTATCGGCTGGGTATTCTTTAGGCTAACTGACCTTTCGGACGTGAAGTATGTCTTTACACATATGTTTAAAAACATCTCGCTTTCCACATTGGTTGAACAGCTGAAATATTTTGTCTCAATGGACATTTCGGTTTCTGACACCTTCTTCGCTATCTTTATGGGCTTGCTCATTATAGGCTTGGCGGTGGCGGCGATGCTTGAAATACGTATGTACCTTGCATATAAAAAAGACAGCTTGCTTGCTAATAACCCTTTGGCGCTTTACAAAAAGAAAGCCCGTTGGACGTTATATTGGGTTATGGGGCTTTCAGCGGCGCTTTTTTACATTATAAATAATTCGGGCGCAAACACCGCGTCGCAGTTCATCTATATTGGCTTTTAACGGGAGCGCATTTATGGTATTTAAGACAATTAAAAAGCTTTTGATATTTTTTGTTCCGTTTGTGCTTCTGCTTGCGCTGTTCTTCGTTTTTGAGCCGTATAACTATCTGCTTGTTAAGGGAGAATCGTGGTATTCCGCACGGGCGCTTAATTCAATGCGCCGAATCCGTTCGGGCAGGTGCAAGAACATAATACTCGGTAACTCTATGATGGCGAACCTCAACGAGGACTACATCGAGGAGGTAAGCGGCATTGATTACGACGTGTTGGCTTACGGCGGCGCGGCGCTCAACGAGTCTATAGACGAATTTTGGTACGCCGCGGAGCACTGCGAGCTTGAAAGGGCAGTTATCGGGCTTAGCTTTTACACCCTCAATAACGACTATGAATCGGGGGGTAGGTTTGAGAGCACGGTGGAGCTTGCGGAAAACCCGTTAAAGTTCGTAGGCGAATTTAGTTATTGGGTGGACGCGGCGGATAACTTAAAGGTCATTTGCAGCAGAGCGCTCGCGTCGATAGCAAAAAAGCCGGAGCTTGAGATTATTCCCGACGACCCGTCGTCCATGAGAAGCGCAAATACCAACGCAGCCTTTGTTCGCTATAACGACGAGGGAAAACGTCAGGATATTATTGACTACGCCGCCTTGATTTCCGATTTATACGGCAACTACGGAATGAACAGCGACTACTGCAACGAGCTTAGAAAGATAGCCGACTACTGTGACGAAAACGGTATTGAGCTTACCTTTGTAATAATGAACTGCAATAAGATTATTTGGGACAACGTAATCTATAAATATGACATTCAGCTTTATATGGACTTTTATAAGAACGAGCTAAAATCCATCGCAAAGGTTTATGATTTTGAATTTGACAATGAATTTGCCGCGAACGACGAGGTCTTCCTCGACGGGTTCCACCTCATACGCGACGAGAAGCTAAGGCTTATCAGGGTTATTTTCGGCGGCGAAAAGGACAGCGGCTGTATGATAACCACAAAGGAAGAATATCTAAAAAGCAAATAGACAAAATAAAGGCTCTGTGTAAAACACAGAGCCTTTAAAAAGGGGTACAGTTAATGAGGAGGAATAATGCTATTGTACGAAGTTTGCGGCTAACTTTTGTACAGTCTTAGTATATACAAGAGTAGTTAGCATTTTGTGAAACAAATATAAATATTCTATGAACATACAAAGCAAAAGGAAAAATACTTTACAAATAATTTCAAATGTGATAATATTAGCGTGTAAACAAATGTTCTGACACGGAGGGCAATATGAGCGAAAAGAAAGATAAGCTTTATAAATACTTAATTGAAAACACCTTCGACGCGCCGCCCACGGTGCGCGAGCTTTGCGAGGCGCTTGAAATCAAATCCACCTCGTCCGTTCACCGCATGCTCCACGAGCTTGAGGAGGAGGGCAAGATTAAAATTGCCGAGGGCAAAAGGCGCAACATTTCGCTTAGCAATCAGGGCAACACCGTGAAGGTGCCGCTGGTCGGAACGGTCGCGGCGGGTATTCCGATACTTGCCGAGGAGAATATTGAGGAATACGTTCCCTTCAGCACAACCCGCAAGGATACAAGCAATCTTTTCGCGCTTCGCGTTAAGGGCGAAAGTATGATAAACGCGGGAATATTTGACGGCGATATTATCGTCGCGAAGCAAGCGCAAGCGGCGGAAAACGGCGAGATAGTCGTCGCGCTTATCGACGATGAGGCAACGGTAAAGCGCATTTACAGGGTAAACGGACATATTGAGCTTCGCGCCGAAAACCCCGCCTTCCAGCCCATTATAACCGACGAGGTAACGGTGCTCGGCAAGGTGATAGCGTCAATGAGGTATTACGACTGAACGTATTAACAGGAAAAGCCCCTTCCGAAAGGAAGGGGCTTTGTTATACAATATCAATCGCTCTGTGTTTAGTCGTCGTACTCGTCCATCTTGTCGCGAAACTCGGTTGGGGTGATTATTCCTGCGTTAAGAAGGTCGTGCAGCTCCTCGCGCTTACGTCTGAGCTGTTCTGGTGTAAGCCTTCTTACCCGCGCGTTAAAACGACTTTTAATGAGCGGAGGAACGGAGTGGTCCTGCTTATATCCCGGCTCCATCTCCTGTATAGCGTCAAAGTAGCGAGTCTCCTTAATTGTTGAGCCCTTGTGCTCGCCCGGGTCGCAAAGGTGTGCGTCTGAATTACTTACGGGGTTTGTCGGATAGGCATTATTAGGCGGAATCTGACGGCTTTGTGCCTGGCGATAAGCGTTTTGCGGATACGGTGTGCCCTGAGCGTTCTGAGTGCTCTTGACCGCTTTGGTGACGGCGAAGATGATAGCACCGATGACAACCGCCGCTATAATAAGCGGAACGAACACAATTAGCGCGTCTTCGCCTATCTCGCTGAAAGCAGACGCTCCAATGATTATTAAGAAAACGATAACGCCTATACAGCCGCCGCCCTTCTTCTGCGGTTGATTGTTGTTTTGCTGTTGAAATCTGTTTGCGTAAGGGTTGTTGTTCATTTTTCCTTCTTCCTTTCGTCAGACCGTCGTTTGTGAAAACGAGGCAAAAGAAATCGCATTTTATCGCTACATAGTTTCTGGAATTGTTATTTTGAGAAGGGTAAGGCAGTTGCGAAGCACCTGTCTTGCGGCTATGCAAAGTGCCGTTCGCGCAAGACACAGAGACATATCGCTTTCCTTTACGCGGCAGCTGGTGTAGAAGCGGTGAAACGCCGTCGCAAGGTCAACAGTGTATCTGGTAATCCGCGCGGGGTCATATTCACGCGCCGCGGCAGTAATTTCCCCGGGAAGCAGAGAAATATGCTTAATAAGCGAGATTTCGTCGGGTTCCTTTAAAAGGGAAAGGTCGGCGCTTGACGCCGCGTCAATATTTACGCCCTCAGCCTTGAGATTTTTCAAAATACTGCAGATTCTCGCATGTGCGTACTGGACGTAGTATACGGGGTTATCAGAGCTTTCGCTCACGGCGAGGTCAAGGTCGAAATCGAAGTGACTTTTTGGCTCGCGCAGATTAAAGAAGAAGCGCGCCGCGTCTATCGGTATCTCCTCAAGAAGGTCGGTAAGGGTTATAGCCTTGCCTGTGCGCTTGCTCATTCTAACAGGCTCACCGTCGCGCACAAGCCGCACGAGCTGCATAAGCACAATATCAAGCTTGCTTCCGTCGAGTCCTATAGCGTCCATTGCGCCCTTCAGACGCGCGACGTGCCCGTGGTGGTCAGCGCCCCAAACGTTAATTGCGCGCTCAAAGCCACGGACGACAAATTTATTATAGTGGTAGGCGATATCCGCGGCAAAGTAGGTGGGTATTCCGTTTGCGCGAACAAGCACCTCGTCCTTTTCAGCACCGAAGGCGGTCGCCTTATACCAAAGCGCACCCTCGCTTTCATAGGTATAGCCGTTATCGCTCAGCTTGTCTATTACCATTTTTACGGCGCCCTCGTTATGAAGCAGGCTCTCGAAGAACCATACGTCATAATCGACACGGTAGCGGTGAAGGTCGCTTTTTAAGCCCTCGACATTTTTCGGTAACGCGTAATCAACAAGCGCCTTTTTTCGCTCCTCGGCGGGCTTATCAACAAAGCTGTCGCCGTGAATATCGGCAAACTCCTTTGCGCGAACAAGGATATCCTCGCCCTTGTAGCCGTCCTCGGGAAACTCCACACCCTCGCGGTAAAGCGACATATAGCGTGCGTCGAGCGAGAGAGCGAACTTTTCTATCTGGTTACCCGCGTCGTTAACATAAAACTCGCGTGTTACGTCATAGCCCGCCGCCTCAAGAACGCTTGCGAGACAGTCGCCTAAAGCTCCGCCGCGCGCGTTTCCGAGGTGCATAGGACCCGTCGGATTTGCCGAAACAAATTCGACGTTATATCTTTGACGCTTGCCGTAATCCACCTTGCCGTAGCTCTCGCCCTCGGTAAGCACGGCACTTACCACGTCGCCGTAGTATCTGTTGTTTAGAAAGAGGTTAATAAAGCCCGGCCCTGCGACCTCGGCGCGGTCGAAAATAGTGCCGTCAAGAGAAAGCTCCATAACGAGCGTTTCGGCTATCTTGCGCGGAGGCAGGCGAAACGCTTTCGCGCCGACCAACGCAAGGTTAACGGCGAAATCGCCGTGAGAGGTTTCTGCGGGTATTTCAACTACGAAATCGGGAAGCTCCGCTTGGGGCAAAAGCCCTTTTTCCGCGGCGGAGGAATAGGCGTTTAAAATTGCTTGCTTTGCGGCGTCTTTCGCCGCGGCTACGGGGTTAAGCATTAGTTTTCAGTCTCCCTTACGGTAATGTTAAGCTCGTTTTCGGAAACGGCGTTGGAGTTTACGTCAAGAGAATAGGAAAGGCTTAGCTTCCCCCCGCTCTCGCTCAGCTCGTTTTGAATATGCTTCGCAAGTATGCCAACGACAAAATTACCGTGACCTGTGTCGTAGTGGCAAAGGTGTTTCTGACCGCGCTCTATGGTAAGCTCAGAATTGGTCTTGCCCTTGCGCTGCATGGTGACCTTTTTATCTGCTTCCACGCGAAGCGTCGTTATGTCTCCGTCGAAGCCGGTCGCCTTTGACTCTTTATAGACGATGTAGTAGTCGCCCTTTTTTCGGTAAAAGCTGCCGACAGTCGTAAGCGAAAGCTTGTCCTCGTCCTCGTCGCTTCGCTGTATGCCGTCAATAGTTATTAAATAGTCTTCTTTCATCGTTACTCCTGCTTAAGCAATGGGTTTACGGGAACGCTGTCTATCGCCACCGTCTCCGCACTTTCGGGAAGACTGTCGCCCATAAACAGCTTTGCGCCCTTGGCGAAATCCTCCGCGTTGTCGGAGGTGAAGAAGCGAAGCTCTCCGCCGCGGTCATTTTGAAGCTCATTCTTCCGAAGAAGCTCAACGGCGTATCTTGCGGCTTCAAAGCCGGAATCAATAAGCGTAACGCCGTCTCCCATAAGCTCACGAATAACCTCGCTTATGAGCGGGTAATGCGTACAGCCGAGGATTACGGTGTCAACACCGGCTTCCTTTAGCGGTGCGAGATATTCGGCGGCGGCAAGACGCGTTATTTCACAGTCCTTGTCTATGTAGCCGTTCTCCACAAGCGGCACAAAAAGGGGGCAGGCTACCGAAACGGTTTCTATCTCGCCGTCAAGCGACGACAGGGCGTCCTTAAACGCGCCGCTTCTGATAGTCGCGGCAGTGCCGAGAATACCTATTTTTTTGTTCTTTGTCGCCTTCTTCGCCGCGAGAGCCGTAGGCTCCACCACGGTTATATACGGCACGGGTACGCGCCTTGCGTATTTTGTGGGAAGGGTGGAGGAAACTGTGCCGCAGGCGACTATGATAAGCTTAACATCACGCGAAATCAGGAAGGTGATATCCTGAAGCGCGTATTTTGTAATTATCGACGCGGTCTTTGTTCCGTAGGGAATACGGGCGTTGTCGCCGAAAAAGACTATATCCTCGTTCGGCGCAAGCTTTATAACCTCGCGCACGGCAGTAAGACCGCCGAAGCCGGAATCAAAGATACCTATCGCGCGAGAATCCATTATAC
>CAZUOY010000059.1:0-1723 GCA_964622315.1 uncultured Oscillospiraceae bacterium
GAGGAGAACGCCTGCGCGCCCGCCCACTCGTTCTGCATTATTCCAAGGAAGTTAACCATCTGGTTACAGATGGACACAAGGTGCTTTGCGGGAGCGGAGGTTATCTTGCCCGGTATGCCGCCCAGGCCCTCTTGAATAAGCTGGCGCAGAGACCACCCCGCGCAGTAGCCCGTAAGCATAGAAAGGTCGTGGATATGTATGTCCGCGTTTCTGTGCGCGTTGGAGATTTCTTCGTCGTATATTTCAGAAAGCCAATAGTTCGCCGTAATGGCTCCGGAATTGCTTAAAATAAGTCCGCCGACAGAATAGGTAACGGTGGAGTTTTCCTTGACGCGCCAGTCGGTAAGATGAACATAGCTGTCAACAAGCTCTTTATAATCGAGAATTGTTGACTTCATATTACGTATCTTCTCGCGCTGTTTGCGGTAAAGAATATACGCCTTCGCTACGTCAGCGTAGCCCGCTTGCACAAGCACCGATTCCACGCTGTCCTGAATATCCTCAACGCCTACCTTGCCGTCTACTATCTTATGCTGATAGTCGGCAGTTACCTTCAAAGCCAGCAAATCGATTATATCGGGATTGTACTGCTTGTCCTGCGCTTCAAACGCTTTTGTGATAGCGACGGAAATCTTTGATATATTAAAGTCGCTTTCCTGTCCGTCCCTTTTAATTACTTTGTACATATTTACTCCTTTGCCGGCTGTTTCGTCCGATTTTGAGGATACCTAAAAATACGGCGCTTACCCGTCTACTTTGAATTATATCATTTAGAGGTATAATGTCAATAAAAAAAGGCACTATATATAGTGTCTTTTTTTTGTTAATTTTGCACTTTTGTAACAAGATATAGGTTTTCTATAATCCTCGTATTTCTACTCTTTCTATGCTTTTTCGAAGTATTTCGGCAAATTTCTCGGTTTCTTTCAGTGAAAACGCGGTAAAGCCCCCGCCCACAAGGTCGCCCGAATCCACAAAATGCTGAAGATACAAAACTTTTGAGCCCTTAAGCCATTCACCCACTTCGACAATGTCGTCCTCTGTGTGCAGCTCACGCACAAGGGTCATACGAAACTCATACGGAACCAAACCCTTTTTTAGCAGTTTCACACTTCTTTCCACATTGGAAATATCGTAGCCCTTAACACCTATTGTACGCGAATATCCCCGCTTTGAATTTTTAATATCCATAGCGACATAATCGACAATCCCCTTATCTACTATCCGCTCAAGCCGTTCGGGGAAGCTTCCGTTTGTGTCCAGCTTTACCGAAAAGCCGAGCGCTTTAATGCTTTCTATCAGCATGTCGATGTCATCATATATAAGCGGTTCGCCGCCCGAAACGACGACGCCCTTAAGTATTCCCTTTCTTCCTTCAAGGAAGCTTAACACTTCTTCAAGCGAAAGCTCCCGTTCGGTTTCGGGGTGAAGAACAAGCGGCGCATTGTGGCAGAATGGGCAACGATAATTGCACCCGCCGGTAAAAACAGTAGCGGCGAGCGTTCCGGGGTAATCGACCATAGACAGCTTCTGAAGACCGCAAATTTTCATTTTAAACCCCCGAAAAGAAAATCACTACCCAAAAGTATAGCACTAAAGGGTAGTGATAACAAGAAACAAACCTTTGTAAAAAAGGCTATTTTTGTGTATTTTGAGCTATTAACGTCGTTTTATCAATTAGTTCGCCGAAGCCGTAGAGCAGAAATGAGCCGACCCAAGAACC
>CAZUOY010000059.1:1733-11309 GCA_964622315.1 uncultured Oscillospiraceae bacterium
GAGCGCTCCGAAAACCATGGTTAATAACCCGGTCACTGTTGCACCCACCGCAAGCTGTACAATTCCCGCAATCACAGCGGCAATAATTCCTAACCAGCAAATAACCTTAGCAAGAGCCTTTATTTTTCCGCCTATGTTTGAGAACATAGCAGTTCCGTCACTATATCTCGCGCTAATATTGTTCAAAACAGCTTTGTTTGTAATTGCCGTCTTTTCTTCTTCGCTCTTTGTTATCCATTCCGATTCTGTTACTCCTAACGCACAGAGCTGTTTCTTGCAATTTGGACAACTAATATAGTATCTTGCTGTATCGTTGCTTGAGTAGTACTTATTACAATTGCTACAATAATACATATATGCCATGTCACTTCCCCCTTATAAATGTCTGCTTGAAGCCAAGCTCAGCTTACCGCATTTTGCAGTATTTGTCAATACTGCATTTTGTTGTAGAGTAAACTATATTTGGTGATGAGAATGATTTACAGACGCATTCGAGATTTGCGTGAGGATAGCGACCTCACACAGGCGCAGATATCGAAAATCTTGAACTGTTCACAGCAGGTCTACAGTAATTATGAGCTTGGTCAGCGGGACATTCCGACGACTATTTTAATTGCTTTGGCGAAGCATTATGGTGTTTCAACCGACTATATTCTCGGTCTTTCAGAGAACAGAAAAGCTTAACGCCGCCTCAAGGGCGGCGTTCTTGTTTGCTTTATATTTTTTCACTTACTGCTTTCATTTGCTTTTTCTTAATTAGTGCCGAAACAAGATAAACCGCGAAGTATGCGATTACCGAAACAATTATTACCGTCGCGCCTGAGGCTATGTTGAGTGTGTAGGAGATATAAAGACCCGACATGCAACAAACAACACCGATACCGACGGCGAGCGCCATTCGCTTTTTTAGGTCGCTGGTGAGAAGCCCCGCCGTAGCGGAGGGCGCCGTAAGAAGCGCAAGAACCAGTATAATTCCCGCGACTCTTATCAACACTACCACTGTAAGAGCAACGAGTACTAAAAGCAGATACTCCAAGAACGCGACATTTAAACCTATTACAGACGCAAACTCCTCGTCGAATAGATAGGTTTTCCAATAATTAATATATATAATTATTACCGCGAGCACAACGGCTGTGAGCACTGCCATCATGACGATATCGGTGCGTGTAACGCTTAAAATATTTCCGAAAAGATAGGAATTCATATCGGGCGGGTAACCTTGCATAAAGCCGATAAACGCTATGCCGAGAGCCATTCCAAGCGACCAGAAAAGTGCAATAAGCACGTCTGAATTTGCCTTGCCGCGGCGTTTGACGAAGCCTATGCCAAAGGCGGCAAGCACGGAAAACCCAACGGCGCCGAGCATAGGCTCAAAGCCTAAAAGATAACCGAGCCCCACTCCGCCGTATGCGGTATGAGCTATTCCCCCGCTCATCATCACAAGCTTCTTTTCAACAATAATCACTCCGATAATACCGCAAACCACGCTCGCGAGTACAGCCGCGATAACCGCGTTTTGTAAAAACTGATATTTTAGCAAAGCCTCAATCATGACAGCAGTCACCTCCATGCTCGCCGAGCACCCTGTGAGGGACTCCGTGCGCAATAAGCTCAACCGGGCAACCGTAAAGCTCGTTTACAACCTCTTTTGAAAGCGATGGCTCGCCGTGATAAACAAGCCTTCCGTTAAGACACGCAACCTTCTTCACCTTTGAATAAACGGCAAAAAGGTCGTGTGTAACCATAACTATTGTCATACTTCCGTTAAGTCGGTCAAGCAGTGAATAGATAGCCTCGCGTGAACTTGGGTCTACGCTCGCTGTTGGCTCGTCAAGCAGCAGTATTTTGGGTGTAGTCGCAAGCGCGCGCGCTATTAATACCCGCTGAAACTCTCCGCCCGAAAGGTCGGAAATTCGCCTGTCTGCGAGCTTTTTGATTCCTACGCTGTCCAGCGCCGCCAGCGCCGCTTGTTTATCTTCCTTTGAATATCTGAAAAAAGGTTTCATTTTTACATTTATTCTGCCGGTAACTACCGCCTCGATGACGGTTATAGGAAAACGTCGGTCTATCGCGGAGAACTGTGGCACATAGCCTATCGCCGCTTCCCTTCTCTTTGGCTCTTTTCCGAAAACACGAACTTCACCCGACGCGACGGGAACAAGCCCCAAAATTGATTTCAAAAGGGTCGACTTTCCTCCGCCGTTAGGTCCGATAATTCCAATAAAGTCACCCTCAAAAACGTCAAGACTAACATTTTCGAGAGCGTAGCCCTCCTCATAATTAACGTATAAATCTTTTATCTCAATTGCCTTTTCCATTACTTCTCCTGTGCATCAATAAAGGTTTTTGCCATAAGCTTTAGGTTCTCTGTATAATCCTCGGATAGCGGCGAGAGCATTACAGTTACACCGCCTATCTCCTCCGCGAACGCCCTTGATTGGCTGCTGTCTATCTCCTCTTGATAAAAGATAACCTTGATGTTGTTCGCCTTCGCGAAATCTATCATTTCGGCAAGATGACCCACCGTCGCCTCCTTGCCCTCCTCCTCAAGCGCATACATATGAAGACCGTACTCGTCGGCAAAATAGCCGAAGGCGGGATGAAACACCAGAAAATCGCGGCACTCTGCCTTTTCAAGGCTTGCGCGCACCTCTGTGTCGGCGGCGTCTATTTCCGCTATATAAGCCTCGGCGTTAGTCGTGTATGCGTCAGCGTTTTCTGGGTCAAGCGCCGACAGCTCGCGAGCTATTGCCGTCACCATAACCTTTGCACGACGCGGTGAAAGCCATATATGAGGGTCGCGCCCGCCGTCTATAGTAAGGTCGGCGTACTGTTCGGCAACCTCGTTTTCAAGCCGTACTACCTTAGTTGTTTCTGAAACGCCAGAAAGTATACCTGCGCTCTCCGCGGGTACGCCAACGGTGAAATATATCGACGCTTCCGAAAAACGAACCATCTCGCGCGGAGTAGGCTCGTAGTTTTCGGGACTGTAACCGGGCGGTATAATTGTGATTACCTCAACAAGGTCCTTCGCCACAGCCTTCACGAACGCCGCTTCGGGAGGAATGGAAACTGCAACAATTGGTATGCTTTCTTCTTTCCCGTTCTCGGTGTCGTCACCCGAACAAGCTACCGTCAACAGTGCAAGAAACAAAACTAATAGTATTGCGAATAGTCTTTTCATATTTATCTCCGTTTTTGCGAATGTGCAAACGCTTTGCGTTTTTAATTATATCATTATACAACACTATGTCAACAAAATTTAAAGTTTTTTGTCGATTTAAGGCTACTTTAAGGTTCGCGAGTAAAATGAAAGCTACAAGAACTTAACTCCTCTTAATTTCCCCTAAATCTGCCTGCTTTGTTTGGCGCTCATCCAAAAGCCCCGCTTGTCTTTGAGAACAAAAGGACAAGCGGGGCTTTGCGTTGTATATGTTCTTTTCCTGCGCCCTGCTCGACTGCCACATAATTCAGTATTGTCAAAAAAGCATTACATAGTAATGTAAAAACGGTACACAAACGCCACTTTTCTCATAGTATGGCTTAAAAAGATAAAGGGTGGTGTTCATTTTGATATTCAAAAGCTTTCTCGGCGCGCTCACGCCCTATGGTTTTACGGGATACTTTGACGAGCTTAGCCGACTGGACAGCGAGAGCAGGACATACATAATTAAAGGCGGACCGGGCTGTGGAAAATCCTCCATGATGAAGCGCATAGGTGAAAAGCTTGAAGCAAACGGATTTGACGCGGAATACATTCACTGCTCAAGCGACCCGACTTCACTCGACGGGGTAATCTGTGATAAGCTGAATTTTGCTCTCGCAGACGGAACCTCGCCGCACGTGCTTGAGCCAACGCTTCCCGCGGCGCGGCAGAGTGTAATTTCCCTATATGACTGTATAGACGAAGTTGCGCTTTCCGACTGCCGCGATGCACTCACCGAGCTTACGGCGAGGAATAAACGGTGCTTTGAGCGTGCGGGCAGGTTCGTTTCGGCAGCGGCGTCGCTTTATAACGATGTTCAACGCGCCTCATCCGGTTTTTTATATGAAGCAAAGCTTGAGCGATATATAGAGAATCTTTCAAGCCGTCTGTTTCCAATAAAAAACGAAACCGAGTATTATGAAAAGAACCGTTTTCTTTCAGCGACAACACCAGACGGCATTGTCAGCTTCATTCGCGAAAACCTCGCAACTTGCACCTACAGATATATCCTAAAAGACCGTTTCGGGGCGTTTGCTCATAAGGCTCTTACACTTCTTCACGAGCAGGCAAAACAGCGCGGAATACCAGCGGTTTGTTGTCGCTGTTTCCTTTCGCCTTATGATAGATTGGAAGCTCTGTTTCTACCAACTCTTTCGCTTTGCTTTGTTATGAGCGGTTTTATTTCGCCGCTTAACGGTGACGGCTGTCGCGTAATTCACGGTTCTCGTTTTTATGACACAGAAGCGCTTCGCGCAAGAGCAAACAAGCTTTCTTTTTGCAAGAAGACAATACTCTCGCTTTTAAAACAAGGATGTGAAATACTAAGCGAAGCCAGAGCTATACATACTGAAATTGAACAGTTTTATATACCGAATTTCGACTTTGAGCACCTTCATATGTACGAAGAAGCTTTGCTTGCAAAATACGGTTTATTTTAACTTTTTTGGAATTACTTATTTAATTTCGGAAAAAACGTGAAATATATATAATGAAGCAGCAGATAACTAAAATTCTAAATGTTAGGAGGGGTGTCTTATAAAAATTGAGGCTATCGGCGAATACGGCTCACAGCAGGAAGTCTATGAGGCGTATGAAGCTATGAAAAACCCCGCCGTTTCAGAGGCTTTTGTTCCGCTTCCCGGTCAAGAGAACAATAACGCCGAAAACGAAGATATAAAGTCCGTCGATTCCAAGCAGTCAACAGCTGGCGACTCTTTCTTACTTTCTAAGGAGGCAAAAGCCTTTTTGGAGGCGCAGAAGCTTGCAGAAGAAAAGAGTAAGTCGAAAAACAAGGACAACAGCGAGCTTATGAAGCAGCTTAACGCGGCTAACGAAACCGCCGAAAAGCAGCTTGAGGATTCGGAAAATCTCCGAAAGTGTATGCTCATAGCAATACGTATGATGAGCGGAGACAATGTTCCGACGTCTGACCAGCAATTTTTGAAGGAACGCAACTTGGGCATGTATAAACAGGCCGTAACGCTAAGCTCGGTCAGTGAAAAGGAGAACCCAAAGACCTATAAGAGCGTGTTGTCGGATGAAGATAAAGAAAAGATGGAGTTTTATACCCTGTCTGAGGAAACTATAAAATCTGTTTTTGACAAGAAATATCCCGACCTTGCCACTGTTATTGGCAATAAGGAAAACAAGGACAACGAGGAAGCGAAAAAAGCCAAGTAAAAAAAACGGCACATAAACAAAGCCCGTTTGGTGAAACCAAACGGGCTTTGTTATTAAAAATATTTACTTCGTAAAATTTCTTATAATTTTTTCTTTGTCCAAACGGGCTTTGTTGTAAAATTTTTTCTTTTGTCAAACGGGCTTAATTTTAAATATCACTTTGTTACCTGTACGATTCCATTAACGCTTTGAAGGCGGGTAGCGCCCGATTGATGGTGGCTGTCGCGACGCAGTAAGCAATTCTGACGTAACCCTTTACACCGAAGCTGTCAGACGGCACAAGAAGCAGCTCGTAACCCTTCGCTCGTTCGCAGAAGCTCGTCGCGTCCTCCTCAAGCGCCTTTACGAAAAGGTAGAACGCTCCGTCAGGTCGCACGCATTCATAGCCGTACTCGGTAAGTGAGGAATAAAGAAGCTCTCTGTTTCTTTCGTAAACAGAAAGGTCGGCGGTAAGCGACGCGCATTTTGATACAACGAACTGAGCAAGGCTCGGCGCACAAACGTAGCCTAACGCTCTGCCCGCGCCACAGACGGCGGCGTAAACCGACTTTGCTTCGCTCACCTCGTCGGGAACAATAATGTAGCCAATGCGCTCTCCCGGAAGTGATAACGCTTTACTAAAAGAATAGCAAACGAGCGTGTTCTTGTAGTACTTTGTGACGAACGGGATTTCTGCGCCGTATGAGATTTCTCTATATGGCTCGTCCGCCAGAATAAAGATAGGGCGTCCGTTCTCCTTCGAGCGCTTTTCAAGGAGAGCGGCAAGACGCTTTACAGTGTCAACGGAATAAACCGCCCCGGATGGGTTGTTGGGGGAATTAATAATAATTCCTTTTGTTTTCTTTGTAATGAGCATTTCGAGTGCGTCAAAATCTATCTGAAAGGTTTTTGTATCAGCGGGAACGATAACCTCTTT
This sequence comes from uncultured Oscillospiraceae bacterium, assembly GCA_964622315.1. Lineage (GTDB taxonomy): Bacteria > Bacillota > Clostridia > Oscillospirales > Ruminococcaceae > JAYFNU01. The sequence goes on from CAZUOY010000059.1 coordinate 8,039, forward strand.
TGCTCCCGCCGCTTCAATGTAAACGGTATACTCAGGGAAGAAGGGCGCGACGGTGATAAACTCGTCACCCTCCTCAAAAAGCGCTTTAATACAGATTGACACCGACGCCGCAGCGCCGCAGGTCATGTAAAAATTGTCGGCGTGAAAAGCCGTGCCGAATCTTTCATTTAAGGATTTAGCTATATCTGCGCGAACCGCGGCGTCACCCTGTGCGGAGGTGTATCCATGAAGCGCAACGCTGTCCATTTCGCGAAGAAGCCTTATGGCTGTTTCGTTTACCTCAAGCGGTGCCGGAACATTAGGGTTACCTATAGAAAAGTCAAACACATTCTCCTTGCCTATCTCAGCCGCACGCTTTTTGCTATATTCAAAGATTTCCCTTATTACCGAGCGTTTGCTTCCAAGGGAATACATTTTTTCGTTAATCATACATTTCTCCGAAGTTGTTTAAAATATGAAGCGCCCTTATAGCTAATAAGGACGCTTCATTCGATTTAAAGCGTAAACCTACATTAAGCAGATTTGCTCCTGTGAGAGCATTCCGAAATCGTTTGATTTCAGCACCTTCTCGGCAAGCTTGTTGTTCTCCACGCGGATAATTACGCACGCCTTGCCCTGCTGACGGCAGATAAAAGCGTACATATACTCGATATCCACGCCGTTGTCGGCAAGGAGTCTCACCGCCTTCGCGAAGCCGCCCGGCTCATCGACAATCTGTACGGCTATGACCTCTGTCAGGGAAACCGTCATGCCCTTTTCCTGAAGCGCCTTCATTGCCTCCTCGGGCTTATCGACGATTAAGCGAAGAATTCCGAAATCGGTCGTGTCGGCAATAGAAAGTGCGCGAATGTCAATACCCGCTTGCGCTATCTTACCCGTTATCTCCGCCATACGTCCTGATTTATTCTCTACAAAAATCGAAAGCTGCTTTACTGTCATAGTTCTGCCCTCCTGCTTAATTTAATTATAGGTTAGATTTGGCGGTTGTCAATTACTCTTACCGCCTTGCCTTCTGAACGCGGAAGCGAGCCGGGCTCCATAAGCCGCACCTTAGCGAAGATATTAAGCGTGCTTTGCAGCGCGTTCTCTATCTGCTTTTCGGTTGCCTCAAGGTGCTTAATGGTATCGGAGAAAAGCTTGGCGTTCATTTCGACCTTAACTTCCATCGAATCGAGGTTGTTTTTACGGTCTACGATTATCTGATAGTTCGGCTCCATACCGAGTTCAAGCAGCACATGCTCAACTTGTGACGGGAAGACGTTTACGCCGCGGATAATAAGCATATCGTCGCTTCTTCCCTTTGGCTTCGACATTTTTACAAGCGTTCTTCCACAAGAGCATTTCCCGCTTCTGTCCAACGCCACAATGTCACGTGTGCGGTAACGAAGCAGCGGCAAAGCCTCTTTGCCTATACAGGTAAACACAAGCTCACCGTATTCGCCGTCCGGCAGCGGCTGAAGCGTGTCAGGGTCAATAACCTCGGGATAGAAGTAGTCCTCGCAGATGTGCATGCCCGTTTGACATTCACATTCGTATGCGACCCCCGGCCCCGCTATCTCAGAAAGACCGTAAATGTCAAAAGCCTTTATAGCAAGAAGCTTTTCTATCTGCTTTCTCATATTGTCTGTCCACGGCTCTGCTCCGAAGATACCTCCGCGAAGCCTCAGACTTTTCGGATTAATCCCCATCTCGCGTATTGTTTCGCCGATGAACATAGCGTATGAGGGTGTGCAACAGATAAAATCGGAACCGAAATCCTGCATTATCTGCACCTGTCTTTTTGTGTTGCCTGTGGATACGGGGATAACCGTAGCGCCGAGCTTTTCAACGCCGTAATGGATACCAAGCCCTCCTGTGAACAGGCCATATCCGTAGGAGACGTGAACCTTATCGGCTTTAGTCGCACCCGCCGCTGTAAGAGCGCGCGCGTCGCATTCTGCCCAAACATCAAGGTCACGTTGGGTATAACCGACAACCGTCTGTTTTCCTGTGGTGCCCGAAGACGCATGTATACGAACAAGCTCCTCGCTCGGAACTGCAAACATACCGAACGGGTAGTTGTCGCGAAGGTCCGTCTTCACTGTGAAGGGCAGTTTCGCTATATCATCTATTGAGTGAATGTCCTCGGGCTTTAAACCCATTTCATCAAATTTCTGCTTGTAGAACGGCACATTATTATATGCGCGGTTTACAAGCTTTATAAGTCTTTCCGACTGAACGGCTCGCAGATAATCCCGCGAGGCACATTCTATGTCGGGAGTATAGTATTTCATAATTTTTCTCCGTTTCAAAGAAGGCTTACGCGCCGTAGCCGAGCAGGAAAGCCTTTTCGTTTACCTCTATTGTTTTTTGCGGCACCGTCGCGCGTATCGCGTCGAGCCATATCTCCTTGTCTATTCCGAGAAATCTCGCGGCAACGCCGAGAAGAACACAGTTGGTTGCTTTCACGTTGCCCGCTTCAAGCGCAAGGCTTTTCGCGTCCACCGCCACAACCTGTTTTAGCGTCTGCTTTAGTTTTGCCGTAATATCCTCAGGATATTTCGCGTTACCCATAATAACTGGCATTGGCGCGATGTTCTGTGTGCTTGTAATTATTACACCGTCCTTTTTGAGAAGCGGCAGCCAGCGCGCCGCCTCAAGCTCCTCAAAGGAAAGCAATATATCCGCTTCGCCGTTATCGACAAGCGGCGACCATACCTTTTCGCCGTAACGCACATAGGTAATAACCGAGCCTCCGCGCTGAGACATTCCGTGAACCTCGCTCACCTTGACGTCGAAGCCCTCGTCCGCAAACACCTTTCCCATTAGCTTGGAAGCAAGAAGTGTGCCTTGTCCGCCAACGCCGACAATAATGATATTCTTAGTGTTATCCATCTTCGCTTCCTACCTTTCCTTAATAGCCGAGAACTTGCAAGCGGACAAGCAAACTCCACAGCCTAAGCATTGCGTGTCGTCTATTACCGCGAACTTTTTACCCGCTTCCTCTGTAAAAGAAATTGCGGGACAACCCATAGTAAGGCAGGCTCGGCAACCGCGGCAGACGTCCTTATCGACAGTGAGCGGCGCGGGGTGCTTAACGGTTTTAAGAAGCGCGCAGGGGCGGCGTGAAATGATGAGTGAAGGCTCTTGTGTGTTTATCTCGCGCTGTACGGTTTCCTTGACGGCGGCTGTATCGAAGGGGTCAACGACGAATACCCTACTAAAGCCCACCGCCTTCGCGAGAGCTTCAAGGTCTACGGCGACGGTCGGGTCGCCCTTTATCGTAAGTCCG
>CAZUOY010000060.1:0-604 GCA_964622315.1 uncultured Oscillospiraceae bacterium
TGAGTTGCGGCGTAAAAGTTGCGGTGGAAAACGCCGCTTTTCAATTTGATAAGCTCTATAGCTACGCCCTGCCCGATTCGCTCGCCGAATACGCGAGGGTGGGCGCAAGGGTGCTCGTTCCCTTCGGAAAAGCGAAGCCGCGCACGGGCGTGGTGCTTGAGCTGGAGAACGAGAACCCAGAGGGATTAAAAAGCGTAATAGATATCGAAAAAGGCGAGACGCTTCTTGGAACGCAGGAGGTGCGGCTTATCCGTTTCCTTCGCGAAACCACCTTTTGCACCTACTTTGACGCGGTTAAAACCGTGCTTCCGAAGAACGCGAGACTAAGCCCCGACGAGGAAAGCGCAGAGCTTGTCGCCGAAACGGGCGCTCACCTTGAGACGGTTTTTGTTTACCGCCCAGCCGCCGCGCCACCCCGACTTACAGAAAAGCAAAGGTCGCTCTGCGAGCTTATAGAGAATAATCCGCTTTCCTTCGCGGAGATATCCGCTAAGCTTTCCGTGGGGCGCGACATTTTGAAGCGTCTTGAGGAAAAGGGAATAATTGCTCGCGAAAACCGTAATAAAGATGTTGAAATATACGGAATGTATAAAAGCGCGGGCGA
>CAZUOY010000060.1:614-9866 GCA_964622315.1 uncultured Oscillospiraceae bacterium
AAATACCACCGCTTACAACAGCGCAAAAGGCGGCTTTTGACGAAATAGAAGCGGGTTTTGAAGACAAAGGCAAGCCTGATACCGCGCTGTTAAACGGCGTGACCTCAAGCGGAAAGACGCTGATTTATATTAAGCTGATAGAAAAAGCGCTTGCAAAGGGAAAGAGTGCGCTGCTGCTTCTGCCTGAAATCGCGATAGCCACACAGATGATATACCGCCTTAAGACACTGTTCGGCGACAGGGTCGGCATACTTCACAGCGGGCTTGGCGACACCGAGAGATATCTTCAATGGTTAAAAATAAAGAGCGGTGAGTACCGCGTTATAATAGGCACGCGCACAGCCGTCTTTTCGCCCGCAAAGGAGCTTGGGCTGATAATTGTGGACGAGGAGCAGGAGGGCAGTTATCGCTCGGAAAAGAACCCTCGTTACGACGCTGTAGGCGTCGCGCGTTTTCGCGCGAAGGAGACGGGCGCAAAGCTTCTGCTTGCGTCGGCAACGCCGTCGCTCGAAAGCTACTATATGGCGAGCGAGGGGAGATACAACCTTGTTAATCTTGACGAGCGCTACGGCGATATGCCGCTTCCCGCTGTGCGGGTGGTGGATATGCGAAGCGAGCTACTCGCGGGAAACAGTCACCATATAAGCAAGTATCTACACGACGAGATACAAAAGCGACTGAACCTCGGCGAGCAGTGCATACTGCTTTTAAACAGGCGCGGTTATCGGACCGTTTCAATATGCCGCGGCTGCAAGGCTATAGTTAAGTGTGAAAGCTGCGACACTCCGCTTGTGCTTCATAAAAGCACAAATACACAGCTTTGCCACTACTGCGGAAAAAGCTACCCTATTCGTGAGGTCTGCGCCTCCTGCGGCGGTGCGATAACCCATACGGGCATAGGCACCCAGAAGATAGAGGAGGAGCTTGAAGGGCTCTTTCCAAGCGCAAGAATTCTTCGAATGGACGTTGACAGCGTTTCTAAAAAACATTCTATGGAAAAGCTTTTGTATGATTTTTCAAAGGGTGAATATGATATAATTATCGGAACTCAGATGATAGCGAAGGGCCTTGATTTCAGCAACGTCACCCTTGCAGGTGTGCTGAGCATAGACCAGCTGTTATTAATGCAGAGCTTCCGCGCGAACGAACGTACCTTTTCAATGCTCACACAGGTTATAGGCAGAAGCGGACGAGGCGAAAAGGAGGGTGCGGCAATTATTCAAACCGTTGACCCCGATAACGCAATTATCCGTCTCGCCGCGCGGCAGGATTACCGTTCCTTTTACAGGAATGAAATTGTGCTTCGAAGGTCTCACCTTTATCCGCCGTTCTGTTCAATCTGCACGGTGGGGGTAATTGCGCCGAGCGAGGGTGAGGCGAGCGCCTCGGCGGAAAGCTTCACCAAGGAATTACTTAGCCATCGGGATAACGCGCGGTTTGCCGATGTGCCGCTGAAGGTGTTGGGTCCGTCTCCAATGAGAGTAGCGTATGTAAGCGGACTCTATCGCTGGAAGGCGGTAATAAAGTGCAAGAACGACAGGCTGTTTCGCGAGCTTCTGCGAGAGAGTATTTATTCTTGGGGTAAACAAAAGGAAAACGATAAAGCAAAGCTGTTTGTCGATTTCGGCGACGAGCTTGACGGATAAGGAGAAGAAAAGATGGCGCTGAGAAATATTATACTTGAGGGCGACGAAACGCTCAGAAAAAAGAGTCGCGAGATTACCGATTTCGGTGAAAAGACGGCGATGCTAATGGACGACCTGCGCGAAACTCTTAAAAAGGCGGAGGGTCTGGGTCTTGCCGCGCCGCAGGTGGCGATACTTCGCCGCGCGGCGGTAATAGTAGATAACGATGAAACGGTCATTGACCTCATTAACCCCTCGGTAGTATGGCGAAGCGACGAGACGGTCGGCGCTTTCGAGGGCTGTCTTTCCTGTCCGGATAAGAGGGCTTATGTTATGCGCCCCATAAAGGTTAAGGTGAAAGCTCAGGACAGAACGGGAAAGGAATTTGAGAAAGAGCTTGAGGAGATGGCGGCGCGCGCCGCTTGCCACGAGATAGACCATTTAGACGGAATACTGTTTATTGATAACGCCGACAAGGTTTATACTGACGAGGAGCTTGAGGAGCTTTTTGAAAAGCAGGCGCAGGAAGAAGAAAAGGCGGAAAGAAACGAGAAGAAACGGAAAAAATGAGAATACTTTTTATGGGAACCCCCGAAATCGCCGCCGTTATGCTGAAAGGGCTTGCGCAAGACAACGAGATATGCGGCGTTTTCTGTCAGCCGGACAAGCTGGTGGGAAGAAAACAGATAATGACGCCACCTGCGGTTAAGGTCGCGGCGGCAGAGCTGAATATACCCGTTTTTCAGCCCGTAAAGCTGCGCGACGGCGAAGCGGCGAGGCTGGTACGCGAGCTTGCGCCCGAGCTTATCGCGGTGGTGGCATACGGAAGACTGCTTCCTAAAGAGATACTTGATATCCCGCCGCGAGGCTGCGTTAACATTCATGCGTCACTGCTTCCGAAATACCGCGGAGCGGCACCTATTCAGCGCGCGGTGCTTGCCGGCGAAACGGTTTCAGGCGTTACGGCGATGTTTATGGACGAGGGGCTTGACACGGGTGACATAATAGATAGCGTAAAGCTTGCAATAGAAGTAAACGACGGCGCGGCTATTATGTTTGAAAAAATGGCGGACGCGGGAAAAGAGCTTTTGATTAAGACGGTGGCGGCGATTGAGCGCGGTGAGGTGAAAAGACGCAAGCAGAACGACGAGGACGCCACATTTGCGCCAATGCTGGAAAAGGAGGAAGGGCTTTTCGATTTTACCCTTCCCGCGGGCGAGATACATAACCGTGTGCGCGGTATGGACATCTGGCCCAACGCCTTTTTTATGCTCGGCGAAAGAAAAATCAAGGTACTCAAAAGCGCACTTTCAAACAAGCAGGGTGAAGCGGGCGCGGTGCTCTGCTTAAACCCGCTTACTATCGGCGCTGACGGCGGTTCGGTTGAACTGCTTTCGGTGAAGCCCGAGGGCAGTCGTCTTATGACGGGCGGCGAGTTCGCGGCGGGTCTGCGCTTAAAAACAGGAGAAAAACTGACGGAGAACTGATTATGGATATCTACTATTTAATACTTGTAATTCCTGCGTTTTTACTTTCGCTTATCGCTCAATGGGGAGTAAAATCCACCTTCAGGCGGTACAGCAAAAAACAGACCGAGCGGGGAACGACGGGCTTTGATACCGCTCGGGCTATCCTTGATAAAAATGGACTCGGAAATATCTCAATAGAGCATATATCGGGCGAGCTTACCGACCACTATGACCCAAGGGCGGGGGTAATACGCCTGTCGGATTCCACCTATTCCTCAAATTCCGTAGCGGCGTCCGGCGTCGCGGCTCACGAGGCGGGGCACGCTGTGCAGTATGCCGTCGGCTATAAGCCGATTAAGCTTCGCGCGGCAATTATACCTGTTACCAATATCGGCGCGACACTTTCGTGGCCGGCTATACTTTTAGGCCTCGCGTTGGGAATAAGGGCGCTCATTGTAGTGGGAATTCTGCTCTTTTCCTTTTCGGTTATCTTCCAGCTTATAACCCTTCCTGTAGAATTTAACGCCAGCCGCCGTGCGGTAGAGGTGCTTGACGAAACGGACATTCTGTCTGACGACGAGCTTCGCGGGGCTAAAAAGGTGCTTCGCGCCGCCGCTATGACCTATGTCGCGGCGCTTGCCGTGTCGCTTGCGAACCTATTAAGATTAGTGCTTTTATTCAGGAGACGAAATTGAGCAAAGACGCGGTGAAGCTTGCAGTACGCTGCCTAATCGAAACGGATAAGGGCGGCTACTCCAACCTTGTTTTAAAGGAAAAGACGAGAAACGGCGAGCTTGAAAGACGTGACCTTCTCTTTGCCGCCGCGCTGTTTTACGGTGCGCTCGAAAGGAAGCTTACGCTCGACTTTATCCTCTCAAAATTCATAAAAGGCGCGATTTCCAAGCTGGATACGGAGGTGCTGTGTATCCTTCGCTGCGGGCTTTATATGGCGCTTTACATGGACTCGGTTCCTACGTATGCCGCGATTAACGAAAGCGTGAGCCTTTGCCCCGTTTTCAAGAAAAGCTCGGCAAAGGGGCTTGTGAACGCAGTGCTGAGAAGGGCGGCGGAGTTTTCGCTGTCCTCAATAGACGAAATTGAAGATGAACGCAAAAGGCTCTCGGTCAAGTATTCCCTTTGCATTGAAGTGGTCGATATGCTTAAAGAGCAGTATGGCGGCAAAGCAGAGGCGATAATGGCTTCCTTCTTTGAAAGGAGCGTAACGGCGGTGAGGGTAAACACCCTAAAGACCGACGTTAGAGCGGCAAAAGCGGCGCTGCTTTCTGAGGGAGTTTCGGCGGCTGAATGCGGCGTCAAGGACGCGCTGATAATAGAAGGGGGCGACTGGCTTTCCTCATCTCTTTTTAAAAGCGGCGGAATAAGGGCGCAAGGTCTTCCCGCGCAGTGCGCCGCGGCGGCTCTTGGAGCGAGAAGCGGCGAGCGGGTGCTTGATATGTGCGCGGCGCCGGGCGGAAAAACCCTTACCTCGGCGCAGATGATGAAGAATGTCGGCGAGATAGTAGCGCTTGACTGCTACGAGAACAGAGTTAAGCTTATTTCCCAGCAAGCGGCGCTTGAGGGAGTGACGATAGTTTCGGCGAAGGTAGCGGACGCGGCGGAATACCGTGACGGCGGTCTGTTCGACAGGGTGCTGTGCGATGTTCCATGTTCCGCTTACGGCGAAATTGCCTCGAAGCCCGAGCTTCGCTATAAAGCGCCGCCAACCGACGGCGAGCTGACCGCACTGCAGGCTAAAATTCTCGAAAACGGCGCAAGGCACACGAAGAAGGGCGGAAGGCTTGTTTATTCGACCTGCACCTTGCGGGCAAAGGAGAATGAGGAGGTTGCCGAGGCTTTTCTTCGTTGCCATTCGGATTTTCGCACGGTAAAATCCTCCATACCCGCTGAATTTATTGAAAATGACGGGAAATTCATCTATTTTTTGCCGAAAAGCCGAAATAATGAAGGCTTTTTTATAGCAACTTTTGAAAGAATATGATAAAATGATATGTAAGTCTGATATTCTGGGCTTAAATAAAGAGGAGCTTCAAAGCCTTCTTTCTACACTCGGACAACCTAAATACCGCGCCTCACGCCTGTTTTGCTGGTTGCACGAAAAACGGGTTTCTTCGTTTAAGGAAATGTCGGATTTTCCGAAAGCGCTTCGTGAGACGCTGGACGAGAACTACCGTATAGGCTCGCTGACTGTTGTAAAAAAGCAGACTGCGACCGACGGCACGGTTAAGTTTCTTTACGGACTTTTCGACGACAACCGCATAGAGACGGTTGCTATGAAATACAACCACGGCGTTTCGCTCTGTGTTTCCTCTCAGGTGGGCTGTCGTATGGGCTGCGAGTTCTGCGCCTCAACAAAGGGCGGGCTTGTGCGAAGCCTTGAGGCGGGCGAGATACTTGCGCAGGTATACGAAACGGAGCGGCAGATAGGCGAACGAATAGACAGCGTGGTTATGATGGGCATAGGCGAGCCGCTCGATAATTTTGATAATACGCTGAGGTTCATCGAGCTTATAACAGACGAGGACGGCTATAACTTAAGTAACAGAGGAATAGCGCTTTCCACCTGCGGAATTGTGCCGATGATTGAAAAGCTCGCTTCTCTTAAAAAACAGCTTACCCTTTCGGTTTCTCTGCACGCCGCGTCGGACGAGGCAAGAAGCGAGATAATGCCGATTAACAGGCGTTACCCGCTTTCGGAGCTTATTCCCGCGTGCGAACGGTATTTTAAACAGACAGGACGGCGCATATCCTTCGAGTATGCCGTTATACATAAAAAGAATGACAGCGACGCCGACGCTATAAAGCTTGCGCATTTAATTAAAAGGACGGCGGCGCACATTAACCTGATTCCGATAAACCCAATAAAGGAAACGAGCTATTCTGCCTCCCGCGAGAATGCCGAGGAGTTTAAGCGCAAGCTTGAAGCGCTTGGCGTTAACGCCACGGTGCGCCGAACGCTCGGAAAGGACATAAGCGCCGCTTGCGGTCAGCTTAGGCGGGAAACGCAATAAAACGACCCAATTCTTCGCGGGGGAGGTGTTAAGATGAAGATAACCGCAAAAACCGATATCGGCTGCGTCTACGAGGACAACCAGGACTATTATGTCGCGGGGCGCTTGAGCGACGATACCTACTGGGTAGTGCTCTGCGACGGTATGGGTGGAGTCGCTGAGGGCGGACGCGCCAGCAGAATGGCGGGCGAGTTCCTAAAAACGGAGATTGAAACGCGGCTTATCGACCTTATCGCTCCCGAGACGGTAAAGGGATTTTTGCTTGACGCCGTTAAGCGCTGTAACTTGAAGGTTCATTCCGAAAGCACCTCAAGCGAGGGCGGAAGCTCTATGGGCACGACGGTAATTATGGCGGTTATCCGCGGCAACTATCTTTACGTTGCGCACGCCGGAGACAGCCGTGTTTATCATATTCAGCGAAGAACCATTAAGCAGGTGACGCGCGACCATTCAATAGTTCAAGAGCTTCTCGATTCGGGTAAAATTTCCGCTGAACAGGCGAACAACCACCCGAATAAAAACATAATTACGAGCGCCGTGGGAATTGACGACGAAATAAAAATCGACGTTAACGAGCAGAAGCTTTCAAAGGGAGATATACTTCTTTTTTGCAGTGACGGGCTTTCAAATATGCTTTCCAACGAGGAGATAGTGGAAACGGCACGGGATAACGATTTTTACAAAACCGCGGACCTTTTGGTGCAAAAGGCGATTGACGCCGGCGGCTTTGATAATATAACCGCGGTATTATTGAGCGTTTAACGCGAAGACCGCACGGAGGAGAAAATGGATAAATACATTGGCAAAAAGCTGGACGGACGCTACGAGATACAGGAGCTTATAGGCACAGGCGGAATGGCTAACGTCTATAAGGCGGTGGACAGAATTGACGGCAGCGTCAAGGCTGTAAAAATTCTGCGCGAGGAGTTTCTCGACAACGAGGAGCTTGTGCGCCGCTTCAAGAACGAATCCAAGGCGATAGGGCTTCTTTCACACCCGAACATCGTTAAGGTTTTCGACGTAAACTTTTCCGACAGCGTTCAGTATATTGTTATGGAATATCTCGACGGAATTACCCTTAAACAGTATATTGACCACCAGAAAAAGCTTACATGGAAGGACACCGTACACTTTACAACCCAAATACTTCGCGCCCTTCAGCACGCGCATGACCGCGGAATAGTTCACCGCGACATTAAGCCGCAGAACATCATGATGCTCTCGAACGGCGACATTAAAGTTACCGATTTCGGTATAGCGCGTTTTTCGAGGAGCGAAACGAGAACAATAACCGATAAGGCGATAGGCTCGGTGCATTATATAAGCCCCGAACAGGCTAAGGGCGACATTACCGACGCGAAGGCGGACATCTACAGCGTGGGCGTTATGATGTATGAAATGCTCACTGGCAAGCTGCCATTTATCTCAAACAGCGCCGTTTCCGTCGCAATTAAGCAGATTTCCGATACGCCGAAGTCGCTTCGCGAAATAGACGAGAATATCCCCGAGGGACTTGAGGAAATTACCCTTAAGGCTATGGCCAAAGACCCCGCAAAGAGATATCAGTCGGCGGCGCAGATGCTTCGCGATATCGAGGACTTTAAGAAAAACCCAAGCATTGTTTTCGAGTATAAATATCTCGGAACAGATTCACCAACCCTTTATATCGACAACACCAAAGCGGCGAGCGGCGTAGTGAAATCCGCTCCGAAAAAGGCTTCGCCCGCGCTTTCCGCCAAGGAAACGGCGGCGAGAAAGAGACACAGGGAAAACCTCCCGATGATGATTCTTCTCGGCATAACCGGCGCGTGCGTTGTTGGTGCGGCGATTCTTCTGTTTATGGTTTTCAGTCTGAGCGGACTCGGACAGCAGTACGCTGACGTAGAGCTGCCCGACTTTACCGGCAAAAACATTACCGATGTTGAGAGCAACGCAAGCTATAACAACTTCAGATTTAAGGTTGTCGAGGATTTTAACGCCGAGTACGACCTCGGTGTGGTGTATTCGCAAAGCCCGATACCTCCCAAGCAGATAAAGGAAAACGGTGAGATTACCCTTTTCGTAAGTAAGGGGCCTGAAAAGATAACGATACCGCCAACGGTGGATATGGAATACGGCGCGGCGGTAAAGCTTCTTCAGAACATGGGGCTTAAGGTGGGTCAGGTTTCCGCTCAGGACGAAAACTTCCAAGGCGGACGCATTGTTAAGACCGACCCTGTAAGCGGAACGGAAGTATTAACGGGTTCTATGATTACCCTTTATGTAAATATGCCTGCGGCGTCAAGCACGGCATGGGTGCCCGACCTTAAGGGTATGACCTTCAACCAGGCGAAATCCGCGCTTACCGAGGCGGGGCTTCGCGTTGGCGAGGTGACCGAAAAAGAGGATATTATAGAAAAGGGCAGAGTGCTTGAGCAGAGCGTGGAAGCGGGAAGAAGCGTAGATAAAAACACCCCGATTAACCTCGTTCTCAGTCTAGGACTTGTGCCTAAGGAGGTAACCATTAAGGTTGAGCTTCCTTATGGTTTGTATATCGGCGGAAATAAGGTATACTCCTACTCGGTAGTTGCCAGGTGCGACGGCGCGGACGTGGGAAGCACGTCTGTTTTCCAGAAGTATGAGAAGAAGCCTTCATGGCCGCTCACCTTTACCGAAAACGGTGAGAAGACCTATCTTGTCTATATACGCGATAACAACAATGGCGAACATCTACACTCCACCTACGTCGTCAACTTTGAAACGGGCGATGTTAAGATAACGAGAGAGAGTAACGCGCTGTTTAACTATACCGAGCCCGAGGCAAGGCCGCCCATTGACAAGGTGACCTTAGACAGAAATGAGCTTTCACTTACTCAAGGCTCTACCGCTACATTGAAAGCAACGGTGACTCCCACGGAAGCTGCAGATAAGACCGTGACGTGGACGAGTAGCGACGCCGCTGTTGCGACAGTTGACGAAAACGGAGTCATTACCGCTTTAGCGGAAGGTACTACTGTCATAAGAGCCACGGCGGGGGGAGTATATTCCGAGTGTACCGTTACGGTTACGGCTTCTCAGGAGACTCCGGTAGAGCCAGTTGGAGACTAAATCAAAGTGAACGAATGGTAAACGAAAAAGGTTTAATATTAA
>CAZUOY010000060.1:9876-11278 GCA_964622315.1 uncultured Oscillospiraceae bacterium
GCGGCTTTTACTATGTAAAAACCGCCGACGGCATATTGGAGTGTCGTGCGAAGGGCGTCTTTCGCAAGCGGGGGATAACGCCGCTTGCGGGGGATATTGTTGCGGTGGAACGCGACGACGAAAGCGCAACGGTAAGTGAAATATATCCTCGGCGCAACTATTTTTCAAGACCGCCCGTAGCGAACGTTGACAACCTTTTTCTTGTGGTATCCACGGTGGACCCGTCGCCAAACCTTTTCGTTATTGATAAGCTTATCGCTTTGTCCGAAAAGCAAGGAATAAAACCAAAGCTTTTACTTACAAAGAACGATATTGAAAGCGGCGAAGATTTTTGCGGGATTTATACCAACGCAGGCTTTGAAACACTGGTGAAGGATAACCCCGCGGATATGCGAAGGATGTCTTTACTTATGAGTAAGGGCATTTCGGTGGTTGTAGGCAACAGCGGTGTAGGAAAATCGACGTTGCTTAATGATATACTTCCAAACCTTTGCCTTGAGACAGGCGAAACCAGCAAAAAGCTCGGACGCGGCAGACATACGACCCGCGCTGTGGAGCTTTACTCCTTTGGGGAAGGCTACGTCGCGGATACTCCGGGTTTTTCGGCTGTGGACTTTGAAGGCGGCGGTTCTGTGAAGAAGGAGGAGCTTTCAGCTCTTTTCTCTGACATCTCAAGGTACGCGGACGGCTGTTACTTTACGGGTTGCTCGCACACGGTGGAAAAGGGTTGCGAGGTATTAAGGGCGCTTGGCGAAGGTAAGATAGAGAAGACGCGGCATGACAGCTACAAGACGCTTTATAAAGAGCTGAACGAAAAGAACGAATGGAAATAAAAAGATAAGTACATAGGGACGCTAAAAGGCGTCCCTTTTCACGTTTTCTTTGCGGATGAATATAATACCTCAGTAGCTGACCAGTACAAAGGAGGCGTTGCGATGAGAAGAAGCGCAGATGTAATTAAGTTATGCGGCGCGGCGTTCTGTGCGGGGGCAATTGTTTCGGTTGTTCTTCCCGCATGGATAGCGTTTTTACTCGGCGCTTCGGTGTTGATTTTGTGTCTGGGCGCAAATTCATAACATATCGGAGGTCGCGAGAATGAAGGTAGTTGTAATAAGAAGCCCAAAATGTCTTAGCGGAATATTGAGATTAATCTTCAAAATTAAGCGAAGCGAAAACGAATAGCAAAGGCCTGCAAGTTTTGTTGCAAACAAATCTTGCGGGCTTTTCTTTTTTTGTTATTTGTCGGTCTTCGCATAACGCGCGGGCTGTACGAATATGAATAGACAAGAAAAGTTGCGGTTAAAAAAGGAGGAAACATTAATGGAAATAAAGACGACGACCGCTGCACTTGGACTTTGCGAGCTCGTTTTGGATATGAGCGCCGAGCTTCCGATTGAGGGGG
>CAZUOY010000061.1:0-11142 GCA_964622315.1 uncultured Oscillospiraceae bacterium
AGAGCGACACGGCGAAGCAGTATGTTCAAAAGTGGATGCCGATAGTCGCGGCGTCACAATCGGTAAAGGGCAACCCCGACGAGCGGGAGCTATTACTTTCGTGGGCGAACGTAGTGGACTATGAATAAATAAACAAGCCCGCAAAGCGGGCTTGTTATTGGGAGAATGCGAACCAGTGCTTCGCGTTCTCTGTACTACGAAAGACTAAAGTGTGTTTGGTCATTATAAGAGAGCTTGTTATTGGGAGAACGCAAACCGTGGGTTTGCGTTCTTAGCACATCGTAAAAGCCGAGCTGATTTTCAGCTCGGCTTTTGAGTTGCGGAAAATTTCTTTTGGGTTAATAAAACGAAGACTGCTAACCCTTTCTCGTGATAACGTGTTTGCACATACCGCGCTCGCCGCATTTCGGGCAGGTGAGCTGACGCTTCGTGAAGGTGTGGTAGCCTTTTACATATTCCTTCATTGTCGGCACAAAGTGTTCGCCGCAGTGGGGGCATTCGAAGGTTCCGGCCTCGCGGTCCATAACCGCCGCCGCGCCGATACCCGCTACCATAACGCCGACCGCAAGCACGATAAACGCTATCCTCGCCGCTGTCGGTATTTCGAGAAACGCCGCGAGCATAACAAGGGCGACCACCGCAATAACGCAGGTAACGCCCATAATCATCGAAACGGTAAACTTCTTTTTATTCTCCTGGTTCTCCTCTAATAAACTCATAATGTTCTCCTCCGCTTTCTTTTGATAAGCGGCAATCGAAAGCCTTTCACCGGACAGTAGCTCGTTCACGGTTATACCGAGAATTTCACAGAGCGGAAGCATTAGCGAAAGCTCCGGCATTCCGCCGCCACATTCCCACTTGGAAACGGTCTTGTCGCTGATATTAAGCTTCTCTGCAAGCTCGCTTTGGGTAAGCTTTGCTTCCTTACGAAGGCTTGCTATAAATCTGCCCGATAAAACCTGGTTCATATTGCCGCCCCTTTCTGCTTATATTGTATCGAAAGCGAAGCTCGGCTAACACCCACGCTCCGTAGAGTTTTGCCATTCCTCACGTGTTATCGAAAAAAGACAGTGAGGTATATCCACACCGCGGTAGTGTTTGGTGAAATTGCGCCTGAGAGTCATTCCGTTTCGCCTTGCCACGTTTTGCGAGGCAGTGTTTGTGTCGCGAATTATGGAAAAAAGCTCAGGCGCATTAAGATTTTTAAAGGCGTAATCTCGGCAGGCGCGCGCCGCTTCAATCGCAAAGCCCATGTGCCAATACTCTTTACTGAAAAGGTAGCCGACCTCAAGAAGCTCAGGACCGGCGCAGTCCTGTATAGTAAGCCCACACTGACCAATCATCTCGCCTGTTTCCTTCAGCACGGCCGCCCAAAGCCCGAAGCCGTATTTCTTATAACGCCATTGCTGACGCTCAAGCCATTCGCGGGTTTCTTCGTCCGAGAACGGGCCGTCATAGGCGTACATAACCTCCTCGTCCTGAAGAATAGCGGCGAGACAGGCGTAATCGTCATCTGTCATCTCGCGTAGAATGAGTCTTTTAGTTTCGATAATCATTTAAAGTCCTTTATTAATATGCACGAAGCAGGTTGTCTCTATTTGTCTTCAAAGGGAAGGCTGCAGGTGACGGTGCAAACGCCGTCGCTCATAACCCGTTCGAATGAACCGTTGCGCATGCTTACAATGTCCTCGATGATACCGGTTCCAAGACCGTGAAGCTGTTTGTCATGCCTTACTTTGACGGAGTTTGGCGAGTAGCTGTTCACGGTTTTAATGAACAAGCAGGAGCTGGCAACCCTTGCGCTGAAATTAACATATCTCTCGCCCTCGGCAAGCTCAGCGGCGTTTATGGCGTTGTCTAAAAGATTTGAAATTACACTGACAACAGAAATATTTTCAATCGGCAGTGTCTCAGGTATGGAAGCGCTACAGTGAAAGGCTATACCCTTGTCCTCGGCGTCCTTCGCCTTTGCCGTAAGAAGCGCGTCCGCTATCATATGCTTACAGTAATCAATTTGAGAGATTGAGCGATACTGTTTAAGAACCTCGTCGGCATATTTTTTCGACTCATCTGCTTGCCCCTCGGCGAAAAGCTCGCTTACGGTTGCTATGTGGTTAACTATGTCGTGGCGAAGCACACGCACCTGCTTTTGATGCTCCGCGAGCGCTTCGTAGTGTTGCGCTTGGTTCTCGTTTTGCTTTACAAGAAGGGCGTTTTCATAGGCTATTCTTTGGCTTTTGGAGATACCTAACATCAGCGAAACAACCAACACCGACGAGCCTAACGAGGCAAAAACGCCCGCCGCCAAAAACCAGACGGTTTGCTTACTGACGGTGGTAAGATAGGTGGGGTTTCCGAACACCATTAATATGGAAACGCAGGTAACAAAGAACAGGGCGATAACGGCGGTAAGCTTAATTCGGTCGCGTCTTGTGCCCTCGCTTTTTATTGAGCGAACGAGGTAGGTCATTATGCTGAAGGTTAAAATGTAGCAGACGAAAAGGATAATGTTAATTTCCGTAGAAAGAGTGTTAATTGTAGTTATATCATAAAGAACGGAGTATACGGCGACGGAAAGCATTTCCGCAAAGATACAAAGCAGGTCGCCTAAAATTACAATTAATATTTTGTTTAAGACACTGCCCTTGAACACAATCAGCAGAACGGAAAGACGAACAATAAACCCCCATATTACCCTTAGAGCAAGCATCTCGTGAAAAGAATTTGCAAAAAGAGTGAAGGCAGCATCAATAATAAAAATCAGCGCAAATGAAAGCCAAAAACTGAACCTTGGCTTTCGTTCAAGTGTAAACAGATAAAAAAGCGCATAGCAGGAACTAATATATGCAAGAGTGAACACGGCCAAAAAAGGCGTAGTTTCAAAGATTGTCATAAAACGTTCCCCCAATAACTGAGAATTTTGGATTTAAATTCCTCTGAGTAGTTGCGGCTTACGGGAACGACGACGCCGTTGTCAAGCACGCAGGACGTTCTTGTATATGAGGAGATATGTGGTATCGCTACAAGGAAGCTGCAGTGGCAGCGGACAAATTCGCCCAACGGCAGAAGCTGCAGAAGCTCCTCAAGGGAAGTTTTTGTTCTAAGCTCATCGTCAGCGAAATGAATAACGGAGGTGCGCACTACACGCTCAATATAAAGAATACGACGCACCTCTACAGTGTGCTGTCCGCCGCCTTCCTTTATCACAAGTCTTTTTGTCTGCGCCGTCTTCAGAGCCTTTTCAACGGCAGTGGTAAGATAGCTTTCAATGTCGCTCTTTTTAATGAAAAAACAGTGGGGAGCGGAGTAAACATCGGAAATGAAGCTTGCGGATTCGCTGATAAATACAATTTCGGAGCAAGGATACAGGGAGTGAAGCATCTTTGCCGTTTCAATGCCGTTAGCGTCCTCATTTTCAAAAACTATGTCAAGAAAGAAAACGTCAATTGAGGCAGAACTCTTTATTAGCTCGGCTGTCATACCGCTAACGGAGGAGTAGACCGATACGTCGGCTGCGGGAAGTTTGTGTAAAAGCAGAGTTTTAAGGTAATTGCCGAACTTTTCGTTGTCGTCGCAGATAGCAAAGGCTGGCATTTCTTCATCTCCCTATTATAATTACAAATAAATTATACTTTCTAAAGGATTGAAAGTAAATAAACAGGAGTTGATTATGCCGTGAAAATTGCTGATTTTGTCAAAAAAACGGTTAATTATACTAAAGCATTGAAATTTATCGGATATTGCTGTTTGATATAAATAAAGAAAAGCACCAATTGCTTTTGCAGTTAAAAACGAAGAATCTATCTGCAGGCAACCTGTAGGCTGTATTTCTAATGAAACAATCAATTCTGAGCGCTTAGTATGAGGAAGGGAAGAAAGTAATGGACATAAAGAAACGATTAAGCCAGAGTATAGCAATACTCCTTATTCTGTTGACGGTATTTTCTGGTTCGATTGTGGTATTCGCCGCCGATTACACAACGAGAGCTTTGGAGAAGCCGATGATAGTAAACGTCGGCGAGGGAAGCACCCTAATTTATTGGAATTCCCCCGGAACTAAGGAGAAGCTCGGAGTAATCAAGAACGGAACAGAGGTCTATTGCCGTGCTTGTCCCGATTCTGCTTGTAAAGAACAATAAAAAGTCTAAGCACGGAAAGCTTGTGATAAAAGCCTCGACAGCAGATAAGAAAGCAGGAAAAACAGTTTTTCACGCCGCCGCGGATAAACCCGGTAAAAAGCGAGAATAAAACTTTTCGCTTTTACATATGATTATTTCTCCAAAAGCGAAAGCCCCCTAATGAGCCGTTTTTAGGGGGCTTTTGCGTGCAGTATTTTATTTCTGTCGAAGCCTCGGCTTCCTTCAAACACGACTTTCGGCGCTTCCTCATAACAGCTGTCTTTTTAGTTGTAAAATTACAAGCCGCTGAAAAGAAACGAATCGAGTTTACGCTGATGACCGTCTTAGGAAGTAAAGCCGCAAAATAGGGCAACACTGAAATGTAACGGATAGACCTCAAAATAGTACCAAGCTCGGCAATGGATTTTTTCGTTCTTCGATCACTATATAGAGGTATGAATATAAAGCCATCTTCCTACTCAAAACAAGAAGTGAAGTATCGAATACAAGAATTGATTTACATTATTAGTGATGGGAAAAGTGAATATGTAAAGTCGAACAATCCTTTCGTTTATGAAGTAGTTAATGAATACAGAAGTGATCCCAATAGTCACAATACAGTACTTTTAGATGAGTTAAAAAACAAGTACATATATATAAAAATGGAGTATTACACATGGCTATGCAAAAATGGGCATCAAATGAATTATTCTCAACTCGGTGCTGTAGAAAGAAGCGTTAACCATTTTTGCGGTTCTCTGAGATCTATGAGCGATAGACTCTTTAGCATAATAAGTAAATCAAGAGCAGAGAATGTAAGAAATACTTTCTTAGAAAGTAGTTACTATTCTAGCATGAGAAGTGCAAGAAAAATCGATCATGAAGTGATTCTTAATAGCTATAGTGATTTCTTAGAGGAGTTAACTATTGCTTCAATGCAACAATTTTCACCATTTATATCTTCTGAAGTAACACTTCCCAAAAGTGACTTTATACAAGACGAGAGAAGCGAAAAAGTTGAATCAGCTCTTTTGAGTCTTTCTATAATGAATAAGGGTGGCGTTACCAGTTCAGAGATTTGCGAGCTGATCAGTGATGTCGATTTGTTAGATGTTAGAAGATTACTATCTTTAGCAGAATGGGCGATTTTGATAAAAGGTAAGTATTGGCACGAAGGAATGCTGAAAATACAGAGGAAAAACAATGAAGCTCTTCAAAACAACATATCGTATGAAAGCTCACAAAACATCCCCTTGGATGAGAAAAGAAACTACACGAAACCTTTTGAAACAAGGGAAATCCCTAGTTTAGATGTAACAGAGCAACGGAATCGCGTATCGCGTCAGTTAACAGTACCTGCTGCAACAAAAAAAGATCTTACGCTCAATGAACTTATAGAGTCATTGAATGCGTTTTTGAAAGAGAGCAGCGATGGAATATCAAAAGAAGATATCCTTGCACATTTTGGCAGTTTTAGCACACAGCAAATCAATCGTGCTTTGACAGAGTGCCATGCCGTCAAAGTGCTCAAGAAATATTACCACAGAGACAATATTAGCGATTTTAACGAAATGGCTGATATACTTCTCGATATATTATTAAAGCAGTTTGCTGCAAACGGAGACTATACTTCCGCACAGCAGCTATATAATGATGCTCATTTTAGGCTGGATGATTTCTTCTTCTATTGTCAAATTTAACCCGTATCAAATACTTGGAACTTGGAATGCACTCGATTCATGTAAACAATGGGCATTCTGTCTATGGTATAAACTTGGTCTATATCAACAGAGCGATTATATCTCATATGCAATGTCTAAGGTTGAGAGAAACAATATGGTTTCTGAAGCTCTTGAGTGTGCAATCGTTACTTGCACTGAAGCCACAAATTTTGATGAGTTACTTACTCAAAGGAAGCAGGCACTTGATTCGCTTGGTATAAAGAAGAATAGTCAAGAGTTCTGGACAGAGTTTGATAAGTTGACTGATACGCGCTTAAAAATAAAGGTGCTGACAGGGAAAACACATGAAGAGCGTACGAGGATTATTGCGTTGATATCACAGGCATTAGCTGACGGAAAACAGTTTAGCGATTATAAAACGCTTCTGAAAGAAAAATACTCTGATCTTATACTATACCTTTCTGAGCCAGTACATTTGGATGCGGAGCTTACGGAATATGTTTATCGGTATAAAACTGACAAAATAGTCAACCGGTATAATGTATCTCTATCCAATATTGCAAGCGCTATCAATTGTTATGATTACCCAACTCGTGGGCAGCTTCTTTATTCGTTGAAGGGCTCTAACGGAACACATTTTATATGGATAGATGGTATGGGCATCGAGTGGGTTGATATGTTGCTTGAAAAAGTAAAATCATTGAACCCGGCATTAGTCAATCCGTCTGTCGAGATTGGTACAGCGGTTCTGCCTACTGTAACACAAATCAATATGGAAAAAGCAGATCCTGCAACAATTTCAGAAAAGAAATTTGATGCTCTTGATTCTTTGAGCCATATCAAAGATAAAAGCGACTGTAATTATTACTCTATTATCGTAAGCCAGTTTGAGATGATGGATAGAATCGCAGAACTCATTTGTTATGCAGCTAAAGAACATCCAGATAAAGATATTGTCGTTACAGCAGACCACGGGATGAGCAGAATGGCCGCATTGGGCTTTCATAAAACAGAAGGTATCAATGCTCCCCCCTCGGCTATTGTCCAGAATCATGGACGGTATTGTGAAATACCCGCGGGTAGTACTATGCCCACTATCACAAACACAATTAAAAGTGAAAACATCATTGCATATAAGACACACAACCATTTTACAATATCAGGCAATGCGCCAGGAGAGGTTCACGGCGGCGCATCTCCTGAAGAAATCCTTGTGCCAATAATTCATTTCAAAAAGCTTGGAAAGAAGCAAGCTATATTAGATGCTGTGACATCGTATAGCTTGACATCTTCTGATGTATATATTGATAGTACTGGCAATGTCACCTTGTGCATCCAAACCCAGGGTATAGTGCAGAACGTAACTGTCGAAATAAATGGCAATCAGATGAATGCCGAAGAAGCCGGTGGAGGTAAATGGAACATAGTGATTTCTGGACTTGTTCTTGACCATAGCTACGATATCCGGGTTTACCTTAATAACATTTTTTCGATGGTAACAGAGACGATTCATGTAAAAAGAAAAGGTTTGGAAATTGATGACGATCTATAGGAGCGATCATGAAAGAAAAAACTAAAAAATGCAGAGATTGTGGTCAACCTTTAACTAAGGACGAGGTTGCCTTGAACAAAAAACTAATTTCGCCCGATATTAATGAGTTTCAATGCCTAAACTGCATGAGCGAATCGTATGGTTGTAGTGTCTCTGACTTGAAAATAAAAATTGATGAATTCAAAGAACAAGGCTGTACGTTATTCATCTGAAGGAGGTAGAAAAATGCTTGAAGAAAAAGTTAAACAGGTTTTCTCAGATATGATCGTTCTAAAGGAGCCCAAGCGCTCTGAGTTCTTTTCCAACCTGAGTCTGCCTTCATATATGCGCGACTGGCTCGTTATGAAGTTTTCTGATAGTCAGGGCAACATTGATTACGATGGCACCTTGTCATATATCAAAAAATTCATTCCAGATCGAGATGCTTATCAAGTTATAAAATATCGGCTCATGCAAGGCAGTACAGAAAAACTGCTTGCCAGGGTACGCCTGGAAGTAAATCTAAAAAAGGGTGTCGTTCAATTTGAATTACCTGATTTCGGGGGTGCGCGTGGAGGCGCTTCGGGCATTGTTTCTGATGATGTGCTGGAACAATATGCTGACGTTTTGCTTAGAGAAAGTGAAAATTGGGGTATTATTGAATTGGCGCTCGGTAGCACTTTAAGCCTTGATGACGACTTTAACAATGGAACGCCTGCACCTACCAAGTTTTACGATAAACTCTTTGGAAAGGCTGCAAAGCGTGATGAAGGAACCGAAAATAGGCTTAATTTTAAACCAAATGAAATCTATCTCTGTGGATATAAGCCATTCTGTCCATATCGTGTTGACTTGAATTTCTATAAGGAAGCAAGAAAGAACTTCGACATACACGAATGGATTGATGTAATAATTTCTGCAGTTGATTACAATCCGGCTGGTTACATTGACCCCGAAACAGGCGAAATCAGTGAGGAAACAAAGCTGTTTTTCTTAAGACGATTGCTGCCATTCGTCGAGAAGAGAATTAACTTAATAGAACTTGCCCCTAAAGGAACAGGAAAAAGCTACGTGTTTGAAAAAATTAGCAAGCGTGGATGGCTTATCAGCGGCGGCACTGTATCCCGTGCAACACTGATTTATGATAATGCGAAGAAAACCGGCGGGCTTCTAACGAGATTTGATTATGTAGGATTTGATGAAGTCCAATCAATTACTTTTGAGCAATCGGGACAAATCCAGCAAGCATTAAAGCATTATATGGAGTTCGGAGAAATAAAAGGTTTTGATGCTCAAATGGCTACTGATGCCGGTGTTATTGTTCTCGGTAATATTGATGCAGATAAGTTCGATATAAACCAGAACATGGTTGAAAACATCAGTGAGGTATTTGGCGAGTCTGCAACGCTCGATAGGTTCCATGGCTTTATACCCGGGTGGGAAATCCCTCGCCTTAATCAAGATTTGATTGCAAACGGCTGGGCAATTAACACGGAGTATTTTGCGGAAGTGTTGCACGCAATGCGCGATGAACTTTCCTATGCCGCACTTGTTGATGCATGTCTTGATGTCCCGTCCAAAGCAGATAAACGAGATATGACCGCAATAAAACGTCTGTGCACAGCTTTTGTGAAACTTTTATATCCTAATGCTCTTCACAAGGATGATATAGCCCCTGATGAGTTTATAAAATACTGTCTTAACCCAGCAAAAGAGATGCGGGCTATCATTAAAAGACAACTATGTATTGTTGACCCGAAAGAATTTGATGTTCCAGGAAAAAACACTATACCTGATGTCCAGTACAAAGAGGGATGAAAAATGCAGCAGCTAATCTACGCCGATAATGCGGCAACTACACAACTGAGCAAGGCCGCTTTTGACGCAATGATTCCTTGGCTTCTCGAAGAGTATGGTAATGCATCACAGCCATATGCGTTTTCAAGAAAGCCTAAAAAGGCTATTGCTGAAGCGAGAACTACTATAGCTAGTTGTATTAATGCTCAACCCGAAGAGATATTCTTTACTTCCGGGGGTACTGAAAGTGACAACTGGGCTATCAAAGGCGCTGTTTTAGTCAATGGTCAAAAAAGAACAACCATAACATCTGCTTTTGAACATCATGCTGTGCTTCATTCATGTGCTGCTATAGAGCGTCTCGGATATCCGGTGGCTTACTTATTACCTGCAGCAGATGGGGTTGTATTGCCTGAGACGCTGGACACTGTAGTTTCCGATACTACTCGTCTTGTTTCGATAATGTTTGCCAATAATGAAATCGGGTCTATTCAACCGATTAGAGAGCTTTGTGATATTGCTCACGAACGTGGCGCACTATTTCACACTGATGCTGTTCAAGCAGTCGGTCATGTAAGAATAGATGTTAAGAAACTTGGAATCGATATGCTTTCGGGATCTGCGCATAAGTTTAACGGTCCGAAAGGTATAGGTTTCCTTTACATTAGGAAAGGTATCGAAATTGCCCCTTATGCCGATGGAGGCGCCCAGGAAAGCGCACGCCGTGCTGGTACAGAGAACGTTGCGTCTATTGTCGGAATGGCTACGGCTTTGAAGGAAAACTGCGATGTAATTGATTCTAACAGCGTAAGTATCTGCGCCTTAGAACATCGCCTGTTGAATTCTCTCATTGATGCGAATGTATCTTTTATTCGAAACGGTGGGGTGAATACTCTTCCTGGCTTGATTAGCCTTTCGTTCGATGGTGCGAACGGTGAAGCGATACTTCATCGCATGGATTTGAGCGGTATTTGCATTTCAACAGGATCGGCTTGTAACAGCAAGATTACAGAGGAATCTCATGTGCTTAAAGCCATCAACCTCAATGAGGCGTTTGCGAAAGGTACAATCCGTATTTCTATCGGCAAAAACAACACTCCGGCAGATATTGATGCTATCGCTGCTGCACTGATAAAGATTATGAAATAACAAGCAAATGCCATTGGATTAAAAGCTTTAGGAAAAAGAAACCCACCCGTCCGATTGGACGAGTGGGTTATTTGGTTGCGGGGACAGGACTTGAACCTGCGACCTCCGGGTTATGAGCCCGACGAGCTACCAACTGCTCTACCCCGCGATATAAAAGGCACCCCTTTTTGGGTGCCTTACTATTATATAGAGAAAGCCTCTGCTTGTCAAGCCTTATTCCGCGTCCGCAAACTGGAAGTCAAAAGCGGACGAGTTTTCTTCCGTCTCCGTTTGAGCCTCGTCCTTCACGTTCAAAATATGCTCGGACGAGCGAAAGATGGTTTTTCCGCGTGGAAAGTCTATCTCCTTTGGCTTGAAAGCCGTGTTGTCGGGCGAATACTCTATCGAAATGAAACCGAGTTTTTCTAAGCAGTAAACCAATGCGGCGACAGCCGCGGCGAAGAAGGTAAGCGACGCGATAGCCTTAAAGAAGCCTTTCATTTTAATTCCTCCAATATTTTGTCTGAGGTGATTATACAAAAGCTCTAATGTAAAACGCGGTAGAAACAAGTCGAGAAGAAAAAAGTTTATTAAAAAACACCGCCGCGTTTCCGTGACGGTGTGTCTTGCTATTCGGCTATAAGGCTTGTTCCGTTCATTTCCTTCGGTATGGGAAGACCGAGAATGGAGAGCATAGTCGGCGCGATGTCGGCGAGCCTTCCGCCCTCGCGAAGCTTGCAGTCGTGACCGATTACCATAAACGGCACGGGGTTTGTTGAGTGCGCCGTAAAGGGCGTCTTGCCGTCAGGCTCAAGCATCTTGTCGGCGTTGCCGTGGTCGGCGGTAAGAAGACACACGCCGCCCATAGCGTCGATAGAATCGACGA
>CAZUOY010000062.1:0-10672 GCA_964622315.1 uncultured Oscillospiraceae bacterium
GTAGGTTGGAACGAGGTGGCTTTGCGTTATTAAGCCGTCCGTTGAATGACGGAACAAAGCAGGGTGAAAAACACCAATTGAAGTGGTACCGCGGAGCTTTCGGGCTTCGTCTTCTGAAAGGAAGACGAAGCCCTTTTTATTTATGTTATTGGGGGAACGGAAATGGAATTGATTAATAAGACGCTCGGGCAGGTGCTCCACGAGGCGGCGGAAACTATGGGTGACAAAGAGATGATAAAGTACACCCTTCGCGACTACCGCAGAACGTGGCGCGAGTTTGACGAGGAAAGCGACACCATAGCTAAGGCTTTTATAGCCATGGGCATTGAGAAGGGTGACCATGTGGCTATCTGGGCGAACAATATTCCCGAATGGATACTAACCCTTCATGCATGCGGGAAGACGGGTGCTATACTTGTAACCGTTAATACCGCATACAAGGTGTTTGAGCTGGAATATCTGCTTCGCCAGTCGGATACAAAGATGCTTGTTATGGGTGAAAGCTATAAGGACGCATATTACCCCGATATCGTAAATGAGCTTTGCCCGTCGCTTAAAACCTCGCGTATAGGCGAGCTTTGCGACGTAAGACTGCCGCGTCTTGAAACTGTGGTCTACTGCGGCGAGGGAGACCAGCAGGGAATGCTCAATTTCAAAAGATTTTATGATATAGCTAATACCGTCTCCGACGAGGAACTCGCGCAGAGAAAAGCGACGCTGTCACCCGACGACGTAATTAATATGCAGTACACCTCGGGCACAACGGGCTTTCCGAAGGGCGTTATGCTCACCCATAAAAATATAATTAACAACGGCAGGTGTATAGGCGACTGTATGAAGCTTTCCGATAAGGACAGGCTTTGCATAACAGTACCCTTCTTCCACTGCTTCGGTCTGGTGCTTGCGCAGATGGCGGCGCTGACCCACAACACCGCGATAGTTCCTATCGACTATTTCCGTCCCGTTTGGGTTATGGATGCGCTTCAAAACGAGCGTTGCACGGCGGTTCACGGCGTTCCAACAATGTATATTGCTATGCTTGAGCACAAGGATTTTTCCAAGTACAAATTCTTCCTCAGAACAGGTATTATGGCTGGCTCACCTTGCCCGATAGAGGTAATGCGCAAGGTAATTGACGAGATGGGCATGAAGGAAATAACCATCTCCTACGGACAGACGGAGGCGTCACCTGTCTGCACTATGACCACCACCGACGACAGCGTGGAACGTCGCGTTTCAACGGTCGGGCGAGCGCTTCCCGGAATTGAATGTAAGATAGTTGACCCTGAAACGGGCAAGGACCTGCCCGACGGCACTGCGGGTGAATTTGTGGCACGCGGATATAATATAATGCGGGGCTATTACAATATGCCTGAGGCAACCGCTCAAGCGATAGATAAAGACGGCTGGCTTCATACAGGAGACCTTGCAACTCGTGACGAAAAAGGTTATTATAAGATAACGGGCAGAATTAAGGATATGATTATTCGCGGAGGCGAGAATATATATCCCAAGGAGATAGAGGAGTTCCTTTATACCCAAGAGCCCGTCCGCGACGTTCAGGTAATTGGTGTTCCTTCGCGACAGTACGGCGAGGAGATTATGGCGTGCATTATCCTTAAGGACGGCTTCGGTGACATAACCGAGGACGACGTGAAGGCGATGGTTTCCGCCAACATGGCAAAGCACAAGGTGCCGAAATACGTTGCATTCGTAGACAGCTTTCCGATGAATGCCGCAGGAAAGATTCAAAAGTATAAAATGCGCGAGTGGGCGGTTAAGCTTTTGCATCTTGAGGACGACGCGGATATAGAAACAGCTTAAAATTTTGGGGTGTACGCATGAGTAACGAGACAAAGCTATGTATGAGTTGTATGAACGAGGTTCCCGCCAGCGCGACCTCCTGCCCGCATTGTGGGTTTAACGGGAGTCAACGAAATCCCGAGATATGTCTGCCTATCGGATACCGTTTAAACAACCGTTATGTTATTGGCATGAGAAAGGATTATGACGGGGACAGCGTAAGCTATGTCGGGTACGACTGCTCGCTGAACTGCATAGTTGAGGTTCGTGAATTTTTGCCCGTTAACGGCTGTACGCGCGACCCTAAGGACTATAGGGTTAACCCGAAGTTAGGCGCTGAGCTTCATTATAAAACATCGCTCATGGATTTCTGCGAGCTGTTTAAGAACCTCGCAAAGCTCACAAGCGAACAGAACATAATAAGAACCACCGATTTCTTCGAGGCAAACCAGACAGCATATGCTGTTATGGAGGTTTTTGAGGGAATTACACTAAGAGAGTTTTTATCTCTAAAGAACGGCATGGTAACATATGAACAAAGCCTTTTATTGCTAACGCCGATAATTGACGCGCTTTATTCAATACATAAGGTTAATCTAATTCACCGCGGAGTTTCGCCCGATACGGTTTTTATCAGCCGTAGCGGCTTTATAAAGCTCGGCGGCTTTGCCACGTCCGCTGTAAGGACTAAAGGCACCGAGGTTGCAAACAAGCTTTTCAGCGGATATACGTCGCCTGAACAGTACACCACAAACCAGTTCCAAAGCGCCGCTACCGACGTATACGCGCTCGCTTGCACCTTCTATCGCTGTATTACGGGAATAACACCGCAGGACGCAGACCAGCGCTGTAATTACGACACGCTGGAGCCAATAGCTAACCTCACGCCGGATATTCCCACTTACGCCGCCAAGGCTATCTCAATGGGAATGATACTAAACGCCGATACACGTGTGCAGTCGGTGCTTGAATTTAAAAAGATACTTAAAAACGAGTATGTCAGCGCAGACTCGGACGAGGAAGACGACGAACTGGACGGCGAGGTATCCGTAAGGGGCAGAAAGAAGACAAAGGGTAAAAGCGACAAAATACGTCTTGTTAGTACCCTTACAATATTAGGGGTGTGTCTGCTTGTAGTGGGCATTTTCGTTTTCGGAATATGGAAATTTGTTCTCAACAGCCAAAACGCGGGCGAGGGTGAACAGCTGCCTGTTACGGAAACGATAGAGGTGCCAAATTACGTTGGAATTGACATAACCTCGGAGGATTTTGTCCGAGATAACAAGCATTTTGATTATCTGTTCGTTTCAGAGCATTCAAGTGAAGTATCTGAGAACACAATTATACGTCAGGAGCCCGAGGCGGGAACTGTTGTTGAAAGCGGCTCGGTAACTACCGTTACCCTTTACCGCAGCGACGGAAATCTTGTGAAGATGATTGACGTTACTGGCATACACTATAAAGAAGCTTACACAAGACTGGACGCACTTGGGATAAAATATGATATTAAGGAAGTTGCGACCGAGCTTTACACCAAGGGCTACGTTATCTCTCAGGATATTAAGAAGGACGAGGAGATAAACGCAAGCACCAGAATGGTCACGCTTACTATAGCCGAAACCGACGAAAACGACGAGGAAGAAAACGAATTTAACAGGTGAGTTATGAAACTATGCTTTTCAACTCTTGGCTGTCCCGACTGGAAACTAAACGAGGCTTACGCCGCCGCTAAGGATTTAGGCGTAAAGGGAATTGAGATTCGCCGCCTTGAAAATATCGGCTTTGCGCCTGAAATGAGGGCTTTCAGCCCCGAAAAGATAGACGGAACCGTTTCAATGCTTAAGGAGGGTGGCGTGGAAATACCGCTGCTTGCCTCACACGCGGTTTTCGGAAAGCGGGAGCTTGCAAAGGACGCTGAAAATGAGATAAGTGCGTATTGCGAGCTTGCACAGAAGCTTGACACGCCATATATTAAAATCTCGCTTAATAAAGAGCCTAACGATTTCGATATAGACAGTGAATTTGCGCTCGGCACCGTTAGAAGGCTCTGCGAGACCGCGAAAGGCTGCGACCGTAAGCTTTTGATAATGACAAACGCCGCTTTTTCAAATACGGCGAAGCTAAAGGAATTTATTGATAAGGCAGGTTGTGATAATCTTTTTGCGCTGTGGGATGTAAACTACACCCAGCGTTTTGGAAACGAGTCGCCGAAAACCAGCATGGCAAACCTCGGTTCGCTCATAAAGTTCGTTCATCTAAAGGATTCAGCGGGCGTGAACAGTGACGGAAAGATAGATTTTTGCCCGCTCGGTAACGGAGACGTAAGGCTTAAGGAAACATTAATACTGCTTCGCGACAGCGGTTATTGCGGTTATATTTCCTTCGAGTGGAAACGTAGCTGGGGCGAGGAGTTTTCGGTTCCGGGAATAGCGCTTTCCCACTGCGTTTCATTTGTAAAGCGTATAACAGAATAAAAAAAGGCTTCAGCTTTTAGCTGAAGCCTTTTTAAGTTAAATTTAGAATACAAAGTTTCCGTCTACAAAAATGGGTATTTCCTCGTTGTCCTGCGTTATGCCTGTTACAGAAAGGTCTTTTGTTCCTATCATAAAGTCAATGTGGGTATTAGAGTCGTTAATGCCCCTCGCCTCATATTCCTCGTTCTTTACAGAGGCGGTGTCGGTGAAGCAGGGAATTGCCTCGCCGAAGGCTATATGACAGGAAGCGTTTTCGTCAAAAAGAGTATTGTAAAAGAGTATTCCGAGATTTGATATAGGCGAGTCGTAGGAGATGAGAGCTACCTCGCCAAGGAAGCTCGCGCCCTCGTCAAGCTTTGTTGCGTCGAGAAGAATAGCCTCGTTCTTTTTCGCCTTCACCTCAACGATTTTTCCGTTATCAATTCTGAACATGAAGTTTTCAACAAGGCTTCCGCTCAGCTCCAAAGGAAGGGAAGAATAAACCACGCCGTTAGTTCCATACTTTTTCGGACAGGTGAACACCTCATAGGAGGGCATGTTAACACAGCATCTCACGCCAGAGGTCATCGTTTCGCAACCGCCCGCCCAGCGGTGGTTGTCGGCAAGCTCTACGGTGAGGTCGGTTCCGAGCGAATTTTTATATTTTAGATATTTAAAATTGTAATCGGTAAGAATCTTCGCGCGCTTGTCGGTTTTGTCTATATGCTCGTTCCATAGCGCCACCACATCGTCGCGCTCATTTACGAAGACGGTTTTAAGAATCGCGTCCCATAAGAGGGCCATTGCCTCGTCCTCGGACTTATCGGGAAAAACCTTCTTTGCCCAAGAGGGGATAGGTACCGACGCGATACACCACTGAAGCTCGTTCGCCGACTGAAGCAGTCGATAGGTCTTCATCGCCTCCATAGACGAAATCTGGTTTCGACGGATACGGTCGCTGTCTACGCCGCTTAACGCCTCGGGGTCACGCGCGTATATGTGAAGAAACGCCGCGCCTTCCTTTGAATAGCCGTCGGTAAACACCTTTTTGTATTCCGGCGCTTTATCGAAAACGTCGTTTTCGGCATATAGGAAGCGCTGACGGCTGAGATTGTCGTCAGACCAGTTCATAACCACCTCGCGGCAGCCTCTTTCATACGCGAATTTTGCGCAAAGTCTCGCGAAATCGGCACATTCCACCGGAGACGACAGAACGAGCGTCTGTCCCTTTTGTACGTTGACGCCTATTTCAACCAATGCCTTTGCGTATTTTTCTTTGCTTGTCAATTGAATCCCTCTTTTCCTATTCGCTTAGATTGCCGAGCTTTGAAATTGCCTTCTCCGAGGTGAAATCCTCAAAGCCAAAGAGTATGAGGATATCTGAATAGGGCGTTTTCGCGAGCTCCGCGTAAGAGCCGTTATAGTAACGCGGGTCGATAAGAACTATTTTATTATAGTGCTCGGTTAAGAACGGAACAAAGCTGTCCGCGAAGGAATCACGGATTATGAGAATCGAATCGTTCTTGTTTATGCTGTATTCGGTCTCAATCTCACTGTATCCGCTGTTGCCGTAAAGAAACGCGGAGTATTTGTCCCTCTTTTTAAATTGTTCAAGATTATAAATACCGTCATAAACCTCATCGTCACGGATAATCCTGCCGTTAAAGTCGAAGTATTCTATAGTGTCGGGCACTGCGTTAAACAGCTTGCTTTTCGAATAGCTTGTGCCGAGGAACCCCTCCACCTTGTTTGGCGTTTCGGAATTATAGTTAAAGACAGGCGTAAGGTCAGCCTCCGACGCGAAACGAGAGTAGGCGAGCCATGCGCCGTAGGTGGTCCAGTGGTGGTCGGTACGATAGTAGATATATTTATCGCAGTTCGCGTTCAGCGCCTCAAGTACGTTCACGGGAATGGTCGAGTTAGAGAGATATCTGTTTATTTCGGGAATGAAGTAACCCTCGTCCACGACGGGAGTACCAGCGGGAAGCTTGTCCGTTAAGGGGTAGTAGGAGGACGGAACCACCATAACATAAACATTGCTCATCGACGCGAAGGAGAAGGTGTCAATTGCCTCAAGGTTTGTGTTCAGCGTCTTTTCGTCAAAGCTATAATATTTCGGGAACATATAGCCGTCCTTGCCATATACAATGCCATTGTTCTCGGTCTTTAACAAAAGATACTCACTGACCGATTTTGTCGTTATCCAGCTGTCGCGGAGCATAAACTGCTCTGCGATATACTTTTCATACTTTGTCGCAAAGCTTCCGTCTATAAGGCTGTTCCATGAAAATTTTGGACTCTGCGCCAGATATTTGTTTTCATTCTCAGAAAACTCCTTATCGGGCAGCAGGGTGCTAATTAAGCTGTAAATCGCTATGAAGCCGAAGACTATCAGAAAAAGGATTCCGTTGTTTTTTCTTTTCATTATGCTTTCCTCCTAAAACCTAAAGTATAAGAACGGGTTGTAGGTGGAATCCACGAGGTATGCCACACAGATGAGAAACAAAACTATAAGAAGGACGTTTCTGACGATTAGGTTCTCCCTAAGCTTTGAATAAAGTCTTGAGGACAGCGCTGTTGAGAACCAGCAGCCGATAATAAGGCTTACGGCGTAGTTCCTCAGATAATATACAATCCCAACTGCCGCACCGTCGGAGGTTAGGAAGGTGGGTACGAATAGTTTACTTAAAAAGATACCAAGCTGAGAGAAGTCGGTAATAGCGAAAAGCGCCCAGCCCACAACTATCGCAAGCAACGCGTATACGTGAGAAAGAAATTTGTGTTTATTCAAAAATCCGATAAAGCCCAGCTTTTCAATCGAAAGAAGAACAAAGAAGTATAACCCCCAAAAGATAAAGTTCCAAGAAGCACCGTGCCAGAAACCCGTAAGCGTCCAGACAACAAAAAGGTTAAATGTCGTGCGCCAATAGCCCTTACGGTTTCCGCCGAGCGGGAAATAGACATATTCGCGAAACCAAGAGCTAAGAGTGATATGCCAACGCCGCCAGAACTCGGTTACGCTTCGTGAGGAGTACGGCGCGTCGAAGTTTTTCGGGAAATGGAAGCCAAGCATACGTCCGAGACCGATTGCCATCTGAGAGTAGCCTGAAAAATCAAAGTATATTTGAAGGGTAAAAGCGATTATTCCGAGCCACGCAAGCCCTGTGGAAACAGAGTTGAAGCCCAAAGCTTCCACCTCGGTCCACAGTGCACCGACGTTATTTGCGATAAGCACCTTTTTGGCAAGACCTAATATAAACTCCTCCATACCATCGCCGAGGTCAGTTCCGCTTATCTTTCTTTCTTTAAGCTCGCGGTGAATATCGGTATATCTAACTATAGGACCCGCTATCAGCTGCGGGAAAAGCACAACGAAGGCGGACAGGTCGATGAAATTATGCTCCGCTTCCACCTTGCGATTATAAACATCAATTGAATAGGAGAGCGTTTGAAAGGTGTAAAAGCTAATGCCGAGCGGTAGCGTAAGCTCAATTAACGGTATGGTTACGTGGAATACGGAGTTAATATTCTCAGTAAAGAAGCCGAGATACTTAAAAACGAACAGAAAACCGAGACTTGTAACCAAAACCGCGAGAAACACCGCGTAGCGAAGCGAAAGCAATGAACGGTTTTTCTTTTCGTTCTCAGCGGCGGCTGCGCGCTTATCCAGACCCTCTATTGCAAGCGAGCCGCCGTAGTTTACAAGAATAGTCGCCATCATTATGGGGAAATATCGAACCTCTCCCCATGAATAGAAGACAAGGCTTACAATAAAAAGGGTGAGGTTCTTGTACTTCTTCGGGGTGATGTAATATAATATCAGCGCGATAGGTAGAAACTGAAATACAAATAACAGGCTGCTGAAAACCATATAACTACTCCGTTTTTCTTTAAATTACTAACTATTATACTATAATAAGCATAGCTACTTCAACTCGATTTTCTTGTAAAAAAAAGAGCAGCGCTCGCTGCTCGATGATAACATGAAATTAACTACTGGCGCTTTACTATTACGGTGTCTGTGTCGCCTGCGCGCACCGCACGCTCAAGAGCCTCAGCAAGAGTCTTGAAGCTGTTTGAAGAAAGGGTAGCGCCCGCTACAACATCGACGGCTTCTGCGCTGGGGTTCGCAAGGTACTGATTAATTAGGTCCTTGTAATACTTCTCGGGGTAGGTGCCGCCGTCGAGAGATTCCATATCCTTGCGAAACTCATCCGAGGCGGATTTAAGCTCACCCTTTTCATTTACCGCGTCTGCGCTTATATCGGTCACAGCTCCGTTTTCAAAGGTTATTTCAACGAAATCCTTATAGCCGTGTTGGTCGAAGTCTTCGTATTCGGCGCGATAGGTGCCGTCGGGTACGACAACCGCGCCGCTGCTGCAGGCCGTGAAAACAAGAGAAACAAGTAAAGCTATTATAATTGTTACAGATAATTTCTTCATATTTTTCTTGCCTCCTTTTGCGAACTTGTTTATTATATTAAATATAACTTGCAAAGTCAATTTTTATAGAAAAGGTTTGCTATGGTGCACAAAAATAACGTGACATATTTGTTTAAATGCATAGCGGCTGTGACAGCCGCGCTTTCGCTTACGGTAATTTCGGGTTGTGACGAGAAAGAGAAGACCGCCTACAAGACTTCATACATTATGAGTACGGTCGTAATTCAACATCTGACGGGAAACAAAAGCGAGAAGATTGCTTGCGATATTGAGTCGCTGCTTTACGGATTTGAAGCTGAAACCAGCCTTTACAGTGAGGGCTCGTATGTATATCGAATTAACGACGGCGCGGGAAATAATTTTGTCGAAATTGATGAGGGAGCGTATACGCTGCTTTCTAATGCAAAGGTGTGTTGCGAACAGAGCGACGGAATTTTTGATGTCACAATAGCGCCGCTTACTCTTTTGTGGAACATTAACGGAGAAAACCCAAGCGTTCCCGCCGAGGCAGACATTACAGCGGCAAGGACACTAATTAATTATAAGGATATCCTTCTTTCTAATGAAGGCGATATATACAAAGCGAAGCTTTCAAAAGAGGGTGAAGCGCTTGACCTCGGCGGAATAGCAAAGGGCTATTCTCTTGACCTTTGCAAAGATGTGCTCGCCGAAAGCGAAGTAGAGTACGGTTATATTTCAATAGGCGGAAATGTGCTTGTATACGGAGACAAGGGCGGCGCTGGCTTCAACGTGGGTCTTCGCGTGCCTGAAAAGGACAGCACGCAGAGCTTCTGTGTTTTGAACCTTAGCGACACTATAGTGTCAACGACAGGCGGCTATGAGCGGTACTTTATAGAAGACGGTAAGGTCTATCATCATGTTCTCGACCCGCGAACGGGCTATCCCTCAAACAGCGACCTCATCTCAGTTTCCGTAGTTAACAATAGTGGTCTCACGGCTGATTTTCTCTCAACGTGGCTGTACATTATCGGCAAAGATGAGGCAGTCAGAACGGCAAACGAGAACGGTTACGAGGTTGTTCTTGTGGACGAAGACGGTGTGGTGTATATCAGCCGCTCGCTTGAGGATAACGTTGTAGCGAGTCTTTGTGACACCGATAATTATACGTTTAAGTTTATTTAGATTGTGTCGAAACTATTCCGAGGGGGTAAACGGATTTGAGAAACGGTAAGGCGAAAAAGGTCGCGTTTATGGGACTTCTTTTTGCGCTTGCAATAATACTGTCCTATCTTGAATCGCTTGTGCCGCAGATTATTCCCGTTCCGGGAATAAAGCTCGGGCTTTCAAATATAGTGACTATGTACTGCCTTTTTTTCTTAAATGCGCCCTCGGCATTGCTGCTTGCGCTTTTAAAGTCGCTGTTTGTACTTGCTACACGCGGAGCGGTGGCTGCGCTAATGAGCGCGGCTGGTGGGTTATGCTCGGTTATTGTAATGGTTATTGTTAAAAAGTTTCGTGCCTCAAATGGGCTTACAAGCGTTGCGGGTGCTGTTTCGCATAATTTGGGACAGCTGATTGTGGAGTACGCCATTATAGCTACTCCCGTGCTGTTTTACTATCTGCCGGTTCTCATAATCAGCGGTGTTATTATGGGCATAATTACGGCGCTAATACTGCGGACTGTGCTTCCGTTAATAAAAAATTTTAACGAAACGTAAATTCGACCTCTTACCTATTGACATTTCAGATAAAAGGATTAAAATAGTCTTTAGCACTCAGAGATAAAGAGTGCTAACAATATCAATTGGAGGATATAATACAATGGAACTTAAACCTCTGGCAGATAGAGTCGTCGTAAAGATGACGGAAGCCGAAGAAACAACAAAAAGCGGAATTATTCTTACCGCGTCGGCGCAGGAGAAGCCCCAGATAGCGGAGGTAGTCGCGGTGGGCCCCGGCGGGCTTGTGGACGGCAAAGAAGTGGAAATGACCGTAAAAAAGGGCGACAAGGT
>CAZUOY010000063.1:0-10663 GCA_964622315.1 uncultured Oscillospiraceae bacterium
TTGCGTAGGACGACATCTCCTGCATTGCCTGAAGGTTTGAGAAGGTCGCCATCTGCGAAATCATCTCGCTGTTGTCTACGGGGTTTGTGAAATCCTGGTTCTGAAGCTCGGTAATCATCAGATTGATAAAATCCGACTGGTCCATAATCGAGTTGTCGGTCTTATCGGTAAAAATTGCGTCATAGCTGTTACCGCCGCTTCCCAAAAGTCTGTCTGTGCCGGGTACGTAGTCTGTCAATTTTAGTCCTCCTTTCCGTTAGACGTAGGTATCAAGCTCGCTTTCGAGCGTTACGCGCAGTTCCTGCTGATTTTCGACTATCGCCTCAGCGAAGTCACTGCTTCCTGCCCGTTGTGTTCTTTCAGCACCGCTGAATTGATTTGCGCTGTGACGCTGACCGTCAAGCTGCTGTTGCTGTGAGAACATATTGAACTGCTGGTTTAACTCGGACTGTGTGCTGGCCTCGGTTCTTTGGGTTGTCGCCTCGTGAACCTCGACCGCCATGGGTCTTACCGCGTCGCGAAGCGCCGCTATGTCCTCGTTGATTTTCTTCGCCGTCGCCGCTGTCGCCGTCGTTATATCAAGAACCGTTTTTCCGTCCTTCTCGATTAGCCGTACGGTAACCTCGCCGAGCGAAGCGGGCTTAAGCTTCATTGTGAATTCCTTGTTTCCGAGCGCGATGTTTTCATTCACGCTTTCCTTGACCTGTTCTGCAAGCGTCTGACCGAATACCGAGTCCGTCTTCTTTTCCGTCGCGGCTTTAAGCTCGTACTCAAAAATGTTATTGGGCTTATTCGCGCCGAGAGAGTCTACGTCGATTTCGTCTGTTTGCTTGCTTTCGTCTGTTTCTGTGTTAGCGCCGAGCCTCTGCCTTACCTCGTCAACCGCGTTTCTGAACTGCCGTTCGCCTAATACATCCGCCGTCTTCACGCCCTGCTCGGTGTAGCTTATCTCGGTTTTTGACAAAACGTTTTCAAGCTCTGTTTGAGCCGCCTGCGTTAGCTTTGTTTCCGTGTTCAAATTGAGCTTTGAATCGGTCTTTAAGCTTTCCTCAAGCTGATTTCCGATTGCTTCGCTTTTCGGCATGTTTAGCTGTGCGTCTGTGTCTTTGAACATCGACATCAGTTTTAATGCTGCAAGCGCCGCCGCGTTGTCCTTTACTCCGCTTGTTTTCTCAAGAACCTCGCCGTTTTGTCCTTCGCCTTCGCTTAACAGGTTTAGAATATCAACAGGAATATTTTCGGGATTTTGAAGGAGCATTCCCGCAAAGCCCGCAAGAAGATTTTCATCTTCGTCTACGCCACTTTGTGAGGAAAGCAGGTTCGTCATACCCTCGGTTATCTGCACGTCGGTACCGTCGATTAGGTTTTGAATGAGCATCAAAAATATGTCGCCCGAATTCGCTGCCATTTTCGTTGCCGCCGACCGCTCGCCCCGATGCATTGATACGCCTTCCGCCGCAAGATTTACTGCCACTTCCACCTTTCTCACCTCCTTTCAGTGAGCTTTTATCCTATCGCCGTTGGGCTTTCACCCTCAGGCGTTAAGAACCGTTATGTGGTTGTGTCTTTTTCCTCGCGCGCCATCTTGGAAGTAATATGCTCGTTTATCTCTGTTGCCGTTTCCTTCTGTTCTGCGAGCCTATACTCCGCAAGCTGCTTTTCTTCCAGCTTATCAAGTCCCGAAACCTCTTGTGCCGCCGCTATAACTATCTCTCTTTGCTTCTGCACCTCCTCCTCTGCTTTTTTCAGCTCCTGTTCGAGCTCCTCTAACTGCTTCGCCGTGTTGTCCATATAGTAGTTGTGTCCGCTTAGCTCAACGGCGGTTATCGAACTTTTAGCGAGAAATTCTCTGTTGCGTTCCTCTCTGAAACGCTCAATTTCTTCAATTTTCTTGGCAAAATTGTCGCGTATTATTTGTAAGTTAAATAAAATATTTTTTTCTGTATTGAGCACCTGTGTCTTGTAGCCGCGCATCCTATCCAGCGTAAACTTAAACGCTTTGGCCATCTTGCTTCTCCCAAAAAGTGCTCATTACAGAATTGCCTGCTTCATTAATTCAACCGTTTCCTCAAATTGGAACGACTCGCCTACTTGTTGGCAAAGGAAGCCGTTAATTCGGTCCATATGGTCTACGGCGTTGTCAAGCGTCGCGTTTCCGCCGCGCTTATACGCGCCTATGGAGATGAGGTCTTCGTTATCCTTATAGACCGAAAGCATATTTCGCATACCGTTCGCCGCCGTTTTCTGCTCGTCGCCGACAATATCGTTCATAAGTCGGCTGACGCTCGCCAACACGTCGATAGCGGGATAGTGGTTCTTCGCCGCTATCTTACGCGAAAGAACTATATGCCCGTCGATTATGCTTCGCACGGTATCGGATATCGGCTCATTTGTGTCGTCGCCCTCGACAAGCACGGTATAAATGCCCGTGATAGAGCCTTTTTCGAAGTTTCCCGAACGCTCCAAAAGCTTCGGCAGCGCCGAGTAGATTGAAGGCGTGTAGCCGCGGGCAATAGGCGCCTCACCCGTGCTTAAGCCGACCTCGCGCTGTGCTATGGCAAAACGGGTAAGGGAGTCCATCATTAGAAGGACGTCCTTGCCCTGACCTTGGAAATATTCGGCTATCGCAGTGGCTGTCTGTGCGCATTTCAGTCGCATAAGCGCAGGCTGGTCGGAGGTAGCGACAACCACCACCGAGCGTTCTCTGCCCTCGACGCCGAGGTCTTTATTGATAAATTCGACAACCTCGCGTCCGCGCTCTCCCACCAGAGCGATAACATTTATGTCCGCCTTTACGTTGCGGGCTATCATACCCATAAGGGTACTTTTTCCTACACCGCTTCCAGCGAAAATCCCGATTCTTTGCCCCTTGCCGACGGTTAAAAGCCCGTCAATAGGCTTTATTCCGAGTGTCATAACCTCAGAAATGGGCGGTCTTTCCATTGGGTTAACCGGGTTTCCGTTAATGGAAATCGGTGTGGTTTCCTTTACCTTAGGACCTGTGTCGATAGGCTGTCCGAGCGCGTTTACCGTTCTTCCAACAAGCTCGTTGCTCGCGCAAATCGTAAGCTTTTTGCCCGTATTAATAACCGCGCAGCCGTAGCCTATTCCGTCTATGTCCTCGTAAGGCATAAGATATGCCTTGTTCTCGGAAATGCCGACAACCTCAGCGGTAATTGAGCCGCCGTCGGTTAGATAGACGTCACAGATATCCCCAATAGAGCATATCAGCCCCGTCGCTTCTATCGTCATTCCGATTATCTTGCTTATCTTTCCCTCATGCGAGCGCAAATCGGACATACGAAGCACATTATAGAACTTCGTCATATCGAGATTTACCATACCTGCACTCGCTCCTTGCTTCCGCTTATTCTTCTTCCTCGGCGTTGCGGAACGCCTCGCGGAGATTCTCCGCTTGCGTGGCAATTGACGCGTCGATGGTTCCCGTCTCTCCGGTTACGCGC
Source organism: uncultured Oscillospiraceae bacterium (assembly GCA_964622315.1). Lineage (GTDB taxonomy): Bacteria > Bacillota > Clostridia > Oscillospirales > Ruminococcaceae > JAYFNU01. Next base: position 3,465 of record CAZUOY010000063.1, read on the forward strand.
ACAGTATCGTCGGGAACCGCCTTCGGTGCTACCTCCATGCGGCAATACTCGTCGGCGTTTCTCAGCTCCTCCTTGAGCGCGTCCACAAGCCCTACAAGATGCTCGGATATCTCGACCTTTAACCACGGCGAGCTTTTCGAGGCGTTCACCGTTTGAAGCACCAGCCTGTTAAGGGTCATATCGTCCTCGTCAATCTTTGCGCTTATCATCTTTTGGGCTATCTCTATCGCAAGATATTTCAGCTCTACGCTGAACTTCTCGAAATAGTCTATCTGCATATTAACCATAAGGTCAAGCTGGTCGTTTACGTTTTTGATGCACTTCTCAATCTCCGCTTTTTTCTTGTTAAGCGCGTCGTAGTACGCCTTGTTCATAGCGTCGGTTTTTATTGCATCGATTTCCGGACGGTATATCTCCTCAAGCTCCTCGGGAGTGAACTTAATCATCTCCTCGATGGGAATCTCCTCCTCGGGTTCAGCCACAGGCACCGCCACAACCGTTTCCTCAATTTCGGGTACAGCCTCAAGCACAGGTTCGGGAACGTCCGCCGTTTCAGGGGTTAACTGCTCGACGGGCTCGGGAATGTCCTTAGCGAAGGATTCCTCCGCCTCCTCGACGGAATCGAACCTTTCGGGCACGAACTCCCTTATCTCCAAATCCTCCTGCGAGCTATCCTCAAGCTCCGCTTCAGGCTCCTCGCCCCACGAAAACTCAGGAATTTTTATCTTATCCTCGGAAAGAACAAAATCGGTACCCCTAAATATATCAGGCAATTATCTCGTCCCCTCCTCCTCTGGAAATGACAATCTCTCCCGTTTCTTCCAGATGGCGGATTACGTTTACTATCTTCTGCTGTGCCTCCTCTACGTCGCGCAGACGCACGTTGCGAAGGTACTCGATATCGGACAGGATATTCTCCTTGGCTCTCGCGGAGATGTTGTTTAAGAGCACGTTCTTCACGTCCTCGTTCGAGCCCTTTATTGCGACGGCGAGGTCCTGTGTTTCCACCTCGCGCAGTACACGCTGGATAGTCATGTCGTCGAGGTTTATGATATCCTCGAAGACGAACATCAGCTTTCTTATGTTTTCCGAAAGCGTGGGGTCGGTCTTGTTGAGCTCGTCGAAGATGCGCTTCTCTGTCGTGCGGTCTGTGTGGTTAATTATATCCGCGACGTAGTTTACGCCGCCTATCTCGGTCATATCCACCGACACAACCGTAGAGAACCTCTTTTCGAGGGTGCTTTCAACAATACTGACTATTTCAGGCGAAACGCTCTCAAGGGTGGCTATTCGTTTAATGACGTCCAGCTGCAAGTTTGTAGGAAGCTCCGCAATAATCTTAGACGCCTGCTCAGCCTTAGCGTAGGAGAGTATAAAGGCTATCGTCTGCGGATACTCGTTTTGCACCATCATCATGATGTTCTTATAGTTCGCCTTGCGGACGAAATCGAACGCCATGGTCTGCATAGCCATTGAAATGCGCTCCATATATGAGGCGGCAAGCTGCGGCCCGAAAGCCTTTTCAAGAACGTCGCGCGCATAAAGCACGCCGCCTTCCGAGATAACCTTTTGGGTTATGCAGAGTCCGTAAAAATCGTCAACTATGCCCTGCATTTCGTCCGGGGTCAGCTTTTCAAGCCTTGCGACTTCCATCGAAAGCTTTTCAACTTCTTCCTCGCGAAGGTGCTTAAAAACCATCGACGCTTGGTTTGCACCGAGCGCAACTATAACAGCGGCAGCGCGAGCTGTCGGCGTCAGCTTTTTCGATGATTTGGCAGTTGACACTTCTTACTCTCCTTCCTTCAGCCACGACCTTAGGAGATTAGCGGTAATTTCGGGGTTATCCCTCGCAAAATCACGCACCTCGTCCATAATCGCGTTATCTTTAGCGTTGACGCTCGCCATGGCGGCGTCAGCAAGCTCTCTTTTGTATCTTTCTATCTCCTCCTGCGACGCGTTCGGGTCTACGCCGAGCTCGATTGCCTCCTTCTTCATAGCCTTTCTTTCCGCCTTGCGCTTCTTTGCGCGTCTTATGGCGACAGCGATACTGATAATGATAATAATCAGCACCAACGCTCCGCCGATGATGCAGACAAGCTGCCAAAGCGGGATACTATCAAGAATGGAGGGAGTCGTATCGGTAACCTCTCCCGCGTTTCTGAAGGAAGATACATATATGAGCTCGGGGGCTATATCGGCCGCCGCCGATACAAGGCCTGTAAGCTCGCTTCGGCGGGCTTCGGTAAGGTTTTCCTCGTCCACCATAACGGCTACGGTGGCTCTTTTAAGAACCGCCGCGCCCTTTTCTATCTGTTGCTTTATGTAACCGTACTCATAATCGACTTCCTTGTTGTAGTCGGTCATGGGGCTTCCGTCACCTGTATTATATGCGTACTGCGGAATATCGGTGTTGTTCTCCTCGCCTACGATATCGCCCGCCGCGCTTCCCTCGTTAAGCGACCAGTTTTCCTCAAAATGAGTGGTATAGCCGTCGCCCTCGGGGTCCTGCTGAAGCTGCATGCTCTCGGTAATCATCGAGTCGTAATCTATCGTTACGAAAGCGGTCGCCACTACCCCTTCTTTTCCGTATCGGGGGGTAAGCACCCTTACTATGTTAGACTCTATCTGTCTGCGGACTATCTCCTCAAATTCCAGCTGCTCCGTCTGACTCAAAACACCTGACGCAAGCTCGCTGCTTGAATATGAAGCGCCAAGCTCCTCTCGGGTAGCCGCGTTGACAACGGTCACGTTCTCAGGCGTAAGCTGAGGCACACTCGCCGCCACAAGCGTTTTTATCGAATTGACCTGTGTTTCGGTTATGGCTGTGCCTGTACGAAAGGTCAGCAAAACACCCGCGGTGCTTCCGCTGCCCGTTGCGGTCTGTTGCCACACATAATCGCTTGTTTCGGGTATGTTGACGGTAACCGTGGCGGCAACTATGCCGTCCATGCTTTTTAGCGTATCCTGTAAACGGTCCTGAAGCTGATAAATCAGCCACTGCTTTCGCTCGGACTCGGTTGAGGTAAGCCCTGAATGACTTTCAAATATGCTGTAGGGGAGGGAGGAATTCGGAAAACCCTGCGACGCCATTAAAAGCAAGCTCTGGTTGTAGTCGGCGCGCGGCACCATTACCTCGCCCTTCTCGTTCATCTTTGCTTTAATGTCGCTCGTGATAAGCGCTTGATAAATCTGCCCCGCCTCAGCCGATTCAATATCTTTATAGAGAACCGTATAGCCGCTTCCGCCGAGGTTGATGACCAGCGTTAAAACGACAATCAAAGCCACGACTATTCCGCCGATAATGCCCATTTTCTTGCGCTTGTCCTTAGGCATATTGGCGAAATAATCCTTAATTTTCGCAAAAGCTTTTTTGATTTCGTCTAATAAATTCACCGGCACCCACCTTCTACGCCTTTACAAGTGTACTTGAAATTATACGTTCATCTGCATGATTTCCTTGTAGGCGCTCACAACGCGGGAGGTAAGCTGTACGGCGGTTTGCACCATGCTTTCCGCCTTAAGCGTGTTTATCTGCAGCTGCGCAAGGTCGTTCATATCGCCCAGCGCAAGGTTAACGGAGTCTGTTTCCGATTGTGCCTCGACCTCCGAAATGTTCTTCATTGCGGAGTCAAGAAGGCTGTCGAAGGTGGAAGCCGCGGCTGTCGTGGTCTTAACGGCTCCCGCTTCGCCCGTGTAGGTCATTCGCTCAATCGGCGCGATTGGGGTTATAAAATTGCTCACTCTTTCACCGCCCTTCCGTTTACTGCCTGTCGCTATATAGCAAAATAAGCCCTAATTCTTGCCTTTTTCTAAAAAAAGGTATACTGACACAAGGATATAGGTTAAGTTAATAATACCATAAAAGCCCCTTAATGTAAAGAAATCCGCTATCATATCGGGACAAATTAACCCGCAAATTGTTGAAAATTATTGTCGGTTTTTTTGACCTTTTCACTAAATTTCAATAAATCAACAGTTTGCACAAAAAAATTGTTCTTTGTGATTAGTAGTTTACAGCTAAATCGAAAAAAAATCAACATATTGAGTAATTTTTTTCAAATTAAACAATTTGTTGATTTTTTTGTGTCATATTTAACGAACAATGTAACCTTGAAATCAGGCGTTTTCGTTCTTTTTCAGTTTATGAACATCAATATCCTCAAGCACCTTGTCGAGGTTGAGTATAGTCACAAGCTTTCCGTAAACCTCAACTATGCCGTTCGCGACCCCCTCGCCGCCGTAAACAATGGAATCGGTCACCTTAATTGAGGCGGCATCCACATATTCCATTCCGACCACGGTGTGTACATGGAATGCATACTCCGTGTCGTTATAGCTGGAAATGATGAAAATATCATGCTCGGGGTCGGGAGAAGCGGGAAGCCCGAAGTAGCCGCCGAGGTCAATTACGGTTATTACCTTGGTTCGCGGTTTGAAAACGCCCTCGATATTTTTCAGCGCATTCTGCATAGGAGTAATGGGCATGGATTTCATTATCTCGCGTACGTCGGCGATATTTATCGCGAAGTACTCCTCGTTGATAGTGAAAATCATTATCTGCAGACCGTCGTTGTCATCGATATAGCGGTTTTCCGTGCTTTTTGAATTATCCATCTTTCACACCCCTGTATTTATTAACTTCTGTTTCTTCTCGCGTTGTCAAGCAGCGCGTCGCCGAACTCGTTAAGCGGCATCGGACGGTAGAAATAGAAGCCCTGACCGAAGGAAAAGCCCGATTCGAGAAGAAACTGTCGCTGTTGCGCCGTTTCAATTCCCTCCACCACCGAGGGTATCTCCATTTGGTTGGCGAGGAAGCCTATTGAGGAAATTATCCTCATCTGGCGGTCGTCATGCTCCGAAAAGCCCTCTATTGAGCGAAGGTCAAGCTTTAAAACATCTATATTGGTCTCGCAAAGGAAATTCAGCGACGAGTAGGCGCTTCCGAAATCGTCAAGCTCTATTCTGAAGCCGAAGCTTTGAAGGTTTCTCAGCACAGCCTTTTGGTCGTCGGTGCGGTTGCTGTAGGCGCTTTCCGTTATTTCAAGACTTAAAAGCTGTGTCGGAATATTATATCGGCTGATATTATCGGTGAGCCGTCCGAAAACGTCCGGTTGGCAAAGGTCCACGCGTGAGACGTTTACCGAAATCGGCACCACGGGATAGCCGTTCTCAATAAGGTCGCGTAGGGTTTCGCAGGTCTTTTTCCAGACATAAGTATCAAGCTTGTAGATAAGCCCGCACTTTTCGAAGATGGGGATAAAATCCATAGGGCTTATTATCCCCCGCTCGGGATGTATCCACCTCACCAGCGCCTCAGCACCGACAATCTTCCCCGTTTGGAGGTTGCATTTCGGCTGATAGTAAACGTCGAACTGCCCCTTGCTTATCGCCTCCTCCATCTCGCTGATTATCACCTGCGTTTGAAGAATAGAGGCGCGCTGTTTGGAATCGAAATAGGTTATTCTTTGAAGGTAGTTTCCCTTGGCGTCGTTAACGGCGGTGCGGGAATGCTCAAGCATCTTTTCTACCTTTATCGTTCTGTCGGTTATAACATACAATCCGAAGGCGATAAACACCTTATGCTTGTCCGACCAGTTCTCCGCCGCCTTGTTGCAAAGGGTGAACAGCCTGTCCACGCCGCGCCTTGTGTGAGGCATGCATACGGCGAAAACATCTGCGCGAAGCCGTGCGGCAACAAAGCCGCCCTTTATCTTTTCGCCTGCCTCGCGAAGGGTATCCGCTATTAATTCAAGAAGACGGTTTCCCTCCTCAATACCGAAAAGCTCGTTAATCACCTTGAATTGGTTAACGTCGATTTCGATAATAAGGTATTCGCCCTTCTTCTCAGACTCCAAAAGCTCGTCGGTTTTTTCAATAAACCCTCTTTGGTTATAAAGCCCTGTTAAGGAGTCTTTTAGCGTTCTTTTTGTGTCTTCCCTTATAAGGATTCCGTAATCCTCTTGAACTTCATAGAAGAAAATTAGAATACTCTGGGTCTCTCCGTCGCGGGAATCTATGCGGCAAAAAGATAGCCTGTATAGCTCGTACTTATCCTTGCCGATAGTTTTAAGCCGTACATGAAGGCTTCGGGAGGTGACGCTTCCACGGCGTATCGTCTCGACACAATAGAGGAATTCGTCCACATCGTCCTTATGTATGGCTTTGTTGTCAAGTAATTCGTTTATCAAATCGACGCCCGGAAATTCACCGATAAAAAAACTGCCGAGGACGGGCTTAGCCTTATAGGCGCGGGTGGTAATGTCGTACTCGACATAGCACACCATATTGCTCCCGTTTTCCTCGGCGGCGTCGGTCGCGTCAGCGTTTATCGCTGCAGCGCTATTCATCATGTCATCCAATAAGTTTTCCATTCACCTGCTCCGCCGGATAAATTTAAACCTTACTGACCAAGCTCCAACGTCTTGTTTATCATAGCCTTCAACACGCTTAAAACCGTAAGATTTGCGTCATATGCGTTAGAGGACGCGAGTAAATCCACCATCTCCTCGGTGGTATCTACGTTTGTATAGGTAACATAACCGTTTTCGTCAGCGTATGGGTGTGTAGGCTCGTATACCTTTTGAAGCTCCTTGTCGCTTTTCACAACCTCGGCTACCCTTACGCCGCCCGCCGCAACCTTGTCCAGTGTATCGGAAAAGGAAAGCTGCCGCTCCTCAAAGACGACCTGCTGCCTGCGGTAGGCTTCCTCCTCGTTCGGGGAGGCAACCGAGGCGTTGGCGATATTCTGCATTATTACGTCTGTGCGGTAACGCTCAGCAGTAAGCGCCGAGCCGACTATGTCGAGTGAACCTAAAAATCCCATTGCCTACTCCTTATCTGAAATCACTGTTTAAAACATAGCTGTACTGGTCGAACTGGCTTTTAATCTTGTCCAGTAAAAAGCTGTACTTTGCGTAGTCTTTATAGAGCTCAACGTTTTCGTACTCAATATCGACATTGTTTCCGTCGGGAAGAAGCGAGGTGGACGAGGTAAGTATATTCGCGGTTATCGTGTCGGGCACATCGCTTATGTCCGCCTCTCCGTCGAGCGCCTTGCGCAGCACATCATCGAACGCTATGCTCTTTGTTTTGTAGCCCGGCGTTTCAATGTTCGCGATATTTTGGGTATGAAGGTTCTGCGAAGCCCACGAGAGATTTGCGCCCGCTTCAAGAATTTTAAAATCCTTAGAATCGTAGAA
>CAZUOY010000064.1:0-9760 GCA_964622315.1 uncultured Oscillospiraceae bacterium
ACGTATCTCCGCGGTACCACCCAAGTTACCCGAAAAACGGGTCGCTCGTCTGCGTCATAATAACGCGCCCCATATAACGGTGGGAACCGTTCTTGTTTACTTGCTTTCGCGTTTAACAAAAAAGCTCAGGGGTGATGCGAAAGATTCGCGAAGCGCCGCCTTACACCATTTAGCGGCTCTCTGTCAGCTTCGTTGAAAATCCTCTTGTCCCCGTCAACGCCGATACAATATGTAATAGATAATATATATTACTTTTCTAAAAAAGTCAACCGAATTTAAATCGAATTTGGCGGCGGAATAACGCCGATATTGCGAAGCAGACAGAAAACAACAGCTACGGCGATAATAACCAATGAGCATAAAAGAAAATGCCCGAAGGGTTTATTTTTCTTATTTACAGCGTTTATCAGCTCGTGCAGCGCGACGGCGAGCATAAACAGCGCAAGCATTAGAGGTACGGGGTTAAGCGCAAGCGAGTAAAGAAAATCGAAATTCAAGAGCGCGTACGCGGCTCTTGTCGCCCCGCAGGTAAGACAGAAGCCGCCTGTAATTAGATTGAAGGGACAAGGAGGAAAGCGAAAGCCCAGCTTGGAAAGAAGATAGGCAACAACAAAAAAGCCGAACGCGGAAACTGTGTGAATAATCAGCAGCGTGCGGCTTCTCTTATTGCTTTTTAAAAGTTCCTTTACCCGCTTAGAGCGAGGCATAGTATTCCTCAAGAATACTATTGTAGTTGTTTATAAATTCAGGGTCGTTCATGACGGTTATGTAAACAACGGTCATGTATAAGCCAAGAAGCGTACCGACTCCGCCGAGGCAAAGCCCTACGATAGCAAGTGTTCTTTTATTGCTTTTCAGTCCGATAATTCCGAAGATAACGGCAAGAATGGAGAAAACCAAGCCGACCGGCCCGAAGATGCAGCAAATCACACCGAGAATGCCGCAGATAAGCGAGGTAATTCCGCCCCAATCCTTGGTGCTGTCACCGAGAAGCTGGGGAGACATCGGCATTTGATAGTTTGTGTAGCTCGTCGGTGCGGGAGCTGAGGGCTGAGTGTAATCGGAGTATGAGGGCGCGGCAGAGCTTTTGCTGTCCTCATAGGTGAATACAGGCTCAGAACCTTCCACTGTAGAGTCCGCGATAAACTTTGCACCGCAAGAGGAGCAGTAAAGAGCGTCGTCGGGGTTTTTGGTTCCGCAGGTGTTACATTTCATTTTTTTATCTCCTGTAAATAATATTACTCTTTGATTGCGGCGACTATTCGCTCTGCCGCTTCCTTAGTGCTCTCAAGCGAGCCGAAGGAGGTGAGCCGACAGTAGCCCTCGCCGTTCTTGCCGAAGCCCGCTCCGGGCGTACAGACCACGTTTGCTTTGTGAAGCAGTAGGTCGAACATCTCCCATGATTTACACGAGCCGCAGGAAAACCAGATATACGGTGAATTTTTGCCGCCGAAATATTTTACGCCGGCGTCTTCAAGCGCTTTTCCCAGAAGCGCGGCGTTGTTCTTATAATAAGCTATATTCCTGTCAATTTCAAGAGCGCCTTTTTCCGAAAAGACCGCCTCAGCGGCGCGCTGTACTATGTAAGGCGTGCCGTTATACTTTGCCGCCGCACGGCGAAGCCATAGCTCACGAAGCGACGCGCCGTCACGTATGAGCTGAGAGGGTATTACCGTGTAGCCACAGCGCACGCCCGTGAATCCCGCTGTTTTCGAGAAGGAACAAAGCTCTATGGCGCAGCTTTTTGCGCCATCTATTTCATATATACTATGTGGACAGTCCTTGTCGCCGATAAACCTCTCGTATGCCGCGTCAAAGAGTATTACCGCGCCGCAGTCGTTAGCGTAATCCACCCACGATTTTAAACCCTCGCGTGTATATACCGCGCCTGTTGGATTATTCGGCGAGCAGATATAGACGATGTCCGCTTTGCAGTCGGGCGGCGTCGGCAGAAAACCGTTGCCCTCGTTTCCGCTTACGAACTGTACGTGGTTTCCTTTTATTATGTTAGCGTCAACATAGGCGGGATAGACGGGGTCGGGAATTACGACTGAGCAGCCGTCCGAGAACAGGTCGAGAATAGAGCCGGAGTCGTTCTTTGCGCCGTCGCTTATAAATATTTCGTCGGTGCCGAGCGAAACGCCATAGCCCTTATAATAATCCGCGAGGGCTTTGCGTAGAAATTCATAGCCCTCATAAGGACCGTAGCCGCGAAAGGTTTCGGCGTCGCCCATTTCAGCCGTAGCCTTCTGCATAGCCGAGACAATGCTCGGCGCAATGGGAAGGGTAACGTCGCCAATTCCCATGCTTATAACGCTTTTTTCGGGGTTTTCCGATTTGTACCTCGCGACCCGTTCACCTATTTCGGCGAAAAGATAGCTTTTCACAAGCTTGTTGTAATTTTCGTTTATCATAGCGTTTCCTCTCTATATCTCAATAACTCCGGAAAACACGGTTTTCGCCGCGCCCGTCATTATGACCGAACCGTCCGAGTTATAGTTAATTACAAGCTCACCCCCGCGAAGGGTGACGGTGATGTCGGCAAAATAATCGCAGAAGCCGTGAAGCACCGCCGCGACCGCTGAGGCGCAAGCTCCCGTGCCGCAGGCAAGTGTTTCGCCAGAACCGCGCTCCCAAACCCGCATTTTTATATGGTTTCTTGAAAGCACCGAAACAAACTCGGTGTTAACCTTGTCGGGGAAAAGAGGGTGGTTTTCAAACAACGGACCGAGTGAGGGTAGCTCAAGCTTGTCGGGGTCGTCCACGAAGACGACGGCGTGGGGGTTTCCCATAGATATGCAGGTGGCTCGGTACTCGCGCCCTTCAATTATTATAGGAACGCTTTCGCTTTCGCCGCTGTAAAGCACGGGAATCTGCTTGCAGTCGAGTATGGCTTTACCCATATCCACCGCCGCGCCGGACGCTTTGCCGTCGGGTGCGACTGTCAGCCTCAGCGTCTTTATGCCGCTTCGTGTTTCAACGCTTACGGTGTCGCCTTTCGCATAGCCGTAGTCAAACAGATACTTTCCCACACAGCGGACTCCGTTGCCGCACATTTTTCCCGCTGAGCCGTCAAGATTATACATATCCATAAAGCCGTCGGCTTTATCGCTTTTGCGTATAAATATAACCCCGTCGCCGCCTATACCGAACCGTCTGTCGGATAAAAAGGCTATCTGCTCTGAAGTGAGGCGAACGTCGTTATTCATACAGTCGATATAGATATAATCGTTACCTATTCCCTGCATCTTTGTGAATTCTATCTTCATAATTCACCCCTTAACGTCACTTTCAATTGAGTATAACATTATTTTTGCGACAAAGACAATATTTTGTGGTATATTTATGAGTATGAAGAACGAAAACGAATTAACAGTAACAACAGAAGAACGCCCCGAGCGCGCCGTAGTTGTGGCGGTGGACAGCGGGGAATATGACATTGAAACGTCGCTCGCCGAAATGCGGGCGCTCTGCGAAACTGCGGGTGCCGAGGTAATTGCCGAGGTGGTTCAGCGCCGTGAACGCGCCGACTCAGCCTCTTTTTTGGGTGCTGGCAAGCTTGAGGAGACAAAAGAGCTTTGCGAAAGACTCGACGCCGAGCTTGTGATAGCCGACGCCGAGCTTACGGCGATAAAGCAACGCAATATGGAAAACGCTCTTTGCGTGGACGTGATAGACAGAACGACGCTTATACTTGACATCTTCGCGCGTTCGGCTAAGACGGCGGAGGGCAAGCTTCAAGTGGAGCTCGCTCAGCTCAATTACCGTCTTCCGAGATTAACAGGTGCGGGAGTTTCGCTTTCGAGGATAGGCGGAAGTGCCTCAAGCGGCGCGGGTGGAAGGATAGGCACACGCGGCCCAGGTGAAACGAAGCTGGAAAACGACAAAAGATATATAAGAGGAAGAATAGCAATTTTAAAGGAGCGCCTTAGAGATATGGAGGCGCAAAGGAAGGTGGCAAGAGGCCGCCGAGAGAAGTCAGGAACGCCCGTCGTGTCGCTTGTTGGTTATACAAACGTGGGAAAATCCACCCTGCTTAACGTGCTGACAGGCTCGGACGTCTTAAGTGAGGACAAGCTTTTCGCGACCCTTGACCCTACCGCAAGAAAGCTTTCCGTCGGCGATTTGCAGCAGGTAATACTTGTGGATACCGTCGGCTTTGTAAGCCGCCTTCCACACAACCTTGTGGAGGCGTTCAAGTCCACGCTTGAGGAGATAAAATACTCAGATTTAATAATTAAGGTGCTTGATGCGTCGAGCGACGGCTGGCTTGAGCAAAGCCGAATAACCGACGAGGTAATAGGTGAGCTTGGCTGTTCAGATATACCCATAATTACGGTTTTCAATAAATGCGATAAGCTCGATACCTCTGCGGCGTTGCCGGGACTTAGCGTTTCGGCGAAAACTGGCGATGGGCTTTGCGAGCTGCTTGCGGCTATATCAAAGAAGCTGTCTGAGCGGGTAATTCGGTGCGTGGTGGAGCTTCCGTTTGATAAGCTTTCCCTTGCCGCGTTTATCCGTGAGCACGGAAATGTGCTTTCAGAGGAGTATAACGAAAAGGGCGCGGTAATAAAGGCAACGGTTGAACGCGCGGCTTACCCTAAGATTGAAGAATACGTAATCGGAATATAATTAAATAGGGACTTTTTATCTTGAAAGAAGCAATTAACGTTGCTTCTTTTTTGTTTGCACCGAACAGCGTGTCAATAATCGCCCTATCCTCATAGAATGTAAGGAAACGGGGGCGAGAGGGTGGAAAAGACCTATTCCGTAATCGGCGGAGATATGCGAAGCGCCTATGCGGCGTCAATACTTATCAGCGAAGGCAAGCAGGTGCTGACGGCTGGTCTTGAGCTTTCGGGGATAATTGAGCCCGCAAACATTAACACCGTCTTTGACGCGGCGCGATATGCAGATATTCTCATTCTGCCGTTGCCGCTTCTTGACCGCGAGGGCAACGTAAAATGCCCGTTGTCGGGAAAGAAGCTTCGGCTTACAGAGATACTGACCGAGACGGGAACAAACGCTTCGGTTTTCGCGGGGATAGTTCCTCTTGACGTCAAAGGCTTTGCCGCCTCGCGCGGCATTAGGCTTTTTGATTACTATGAACGCGAGGAGTTTTTAATTATGAACGCGCTGCCGACCGCTGAGGGCACGGCGCAGATACTTATGGAAAGTCTACCCGTTACTGTATTCGGCGCGAAAATAGCGGTTACTGGCTATGGAAAATGCGCCGCGGCTATCTGTACGCTTTTGAAGGCAATGGGCGCCGAAATAAGCGTTTTTGCGCGTAATGCTGGCGCTCGGGCGCGGGCAAAGTGCAGTGGGCTTGTTGCCGAGGATATCTTAAGACTTTCGCGGCATGAGCGGGCTTTCGACGCGCTGATAAACACCGTGCCGGCTCGCGTAATTACAAGAGAGACTCTCGGAAGGCTGAACAGCGACTGTCTCATCTTGGATATTGCCTCCTCGCCGGGCGGGGTAGATTTTCGCACGGCGGAAAAGCTTGGAATGAAGGCTGTGCTTGCGCCGTCGCTTCCCGGCGCCGCCGCGCCGAAAACAGCGGGAAAGATAATCGTAGAAACGGTAGAAAACATATGTGAGGAGGAGGGACTATGGAAGGAATAACGGTGGGGTTTGCGCTTTGCGGCTCGTTTTGCACCTTTGAAAGGTCGCTGTCTCTTATGGCGGCGCTTGTTTCTGACGGCGCGTCGGTTATTCCGATAATGTCCTTCAACGCCTTTCGCACCGACACGCGTTTCGGAAGCGCGAGCGGGTTTATTGAGCGAATAGAGACTATATGTGGAAGAAAAATAATAGCTTCAATAGAGGACGCTGAGCCGATAGGCCCGCAAAAGCTCTGCGATGTTATGCTTGTTGCGCCCTGCACAGGAAACACCCTCGCAAAGCTTTGCTGTGGCGTGACGGATACGCCGGTAACAATGGCGGTGAAGTCGCACCTTCGCAATTCGCGTCCGGTGGTTATAGCCGTGTCCACAAACGACGGTCTATCCGCCGCCGCGAAGAATATCGCCGAGCTTATGAACAGGAAAAACTACTATTTCGTTCCGTTTAGTCAGGACGACTGCGAAAGAAAACCCTTTTCGCTCGTAGCAAAGCTTTCGCTTGCAAGCGAAACCATTGAACTCGCCCTTTGCGGACGACAAATACAGCCAATTATTCAAAATTGATAAATTGTTTACATTTAATTTCCAAATTGTCGCCCTTTGGTGCATTGTAAGTTACAAAGAAACCCTATATAATAAAGATAAATACGGTTTTTAACGGTGAGAAGTGAAAGCGCAAACAAATGCACCAACCGAATACGACGTTGCCGTGATAGGCGCGGGCCCCGCCGGACTAATGGCGGGCTTTGCCGCGGGAAGCCGCGGGCTTAAGGTGGCGGTCATTGAAAAGATGAACGCGCCCGGCAGAAAGCTGTTAATTACGGGAAAGGGCCGCTGCAACGTCACGAACGATTGCGACGTTCGCGAGTTTATTGGTAATATCCGTGAGGGCGGACGGTTTATGAACAGCAGTTTGTATGCCTTCGACAGCCGCTCGGTTATGAGCTTTTTCGAGGGACTCGGAGTGCCGCTGAAAACCGAACGGGGCAACAGGGTTTTTCCGCAAAGCGAAAAGGCGGCTGATATTCGGGACGCTCTCGTGACCGCCGCGAAGAAAGCAGGTTGCCGTTTTGTTTTTGGTCGAGTGGTAATGGTGGAAACTGACAAAGACGGAGTCGGCGCAGTAATACTTGAGGATAAAACCAGGCTTAGCTGCCGTGCGGCGGTGATAGCGACGGGCGGGCTTTCCTACCCGAAAACAGGCTCGACAGGCGACGGTTACGCGCTTGCAAGGGCGTTAGGACATAGCGTTACGCCGACAAGACCCTCGCTCGTTTCACTTATCTGTGAGGGTGACGACTGTGCGCGGCTTGAGGGGCTTTCACTAAAGAACGTGAGGCTTACGGCGTACTCAAACGGAAAGAGAATCTTTTTTGAACAGGGCGAAATGCTTTTTACCGCGGCTGGAATATCCGGGCCTCTTGTGCTTAGCTTGAGCGGCGTTATGATAACGGCGGGGGTGAGCGAGGCGACTGTTGAAATAGACTTGAAGCCCGCACTGGACGAAAAAACGCTCGACAAAAGGATTCTTAGAGATTTTTCCGAAAACATAAACAGAGATTTCAAGAACAGTCTTTCGGGTCTTCTGCCGCAGAAGCTCATTCCTGTTATAATTGAACGAAGCGGCATATCGCCGGATAAGAAGGTTAATTCCGTCACTGCCGAGGAGCGAGCCGCGCTCGTTTTAAGAATAAAAGGTTTTCGGCTTTCAGTTGTAGGAACGGGCGGCTATGATGAGGCGGTAGTTACGGCGGGCGGCGTGGATTTAAAGGAGATTAATCCGAAAACGCTCGAATCTAAAACGGTAAAGAATCTGCATTTCGCGGGAGAAGTGCTTAACGTGGACGCCTTTACGGGGGGCTTTAATCTCGGCATAGCCTTTGCAACGGGCTATGCGGCGGGAAGTAACATTTTAGGAGGAAGCAGATGAAAGCGATAGCTATTGACGGACCGGCGGGAGCGGGAAAGAGTACGATTGCGAGAAAGCTCGCGTCCGAGCTCGGCTTCATTTATATTGATACAGGCGCGTTATATAGAGCGATAGGATATTTCGTTCTTTCGCGCGGGGTAAACACAAGTGACGAAATAGCCATAGCTGGGCTTCTTCTCGGCGCGACGATTGAAATACGCTTTATCGACACCGAGCAAAGGGTGTTTCTTAACGATACCGACGTTACCTCAAAGCTTAGGACTGAGGTGGTTTCGATGGCGGCGTCGGCGGTGTCGGCGCTTCCGGCGGTGAGAGAGTTTCTCTTAGAACTTCAGCGCGACCTCGCGAGAAAGAACAACGTTGTTATGGACGGACGCGATATCGGCACGGTGGTGTTGCCTGACGCAGACATAAAAATATTTCTTACGGCGTCACCTGAGGAGCGTGCAAAAAGGCGTTACGACGAGCTGATTTCAAAGGGCGTAAGCGCCGACTATGAGGCGGTGCTTGCCGACCTAAAGACGCGCGATTACAACGACAGCCATAGGGAGATAGCGCCGCTCAGAGAGGCGGACGACGCCATAACCATAGACACTACGGGCTACGAGCTGAGCGAATCGGTTGACCTAATATTTCAAACGGTAAAGGATTTGTTATAGTATGCCTTTGTTCAGAATTGCGCAGTCTATTGCGAGATTTATCGGTTATCTAATTTTTAATATCAGCCAGACGGGGCGCGAGAATATCCCACAAAAGGGCGCGGTGATTATCGCAAGCAACCACATTAACCTTATCGACCCGGGCCTTCACGCGATTTGTATTCGCCGCACCTTCCGTACCATGGCTAAGGTCGAGCTGTTCAGACACAAGCTGCTCGGCTTTATTCTTCGTCCGCTCGGCGCGTTTCCCGTGACAAGGGGCAAGGCGGATAAGCGTTCCTTCGTTACGGCGGCGAACGTTCTTCGCGACGACCACGCGCTGCTTATTTTTCCCGAGGGAACCCGCTCAAAAACGGGGCAGATAGGCACCTTCAAGGCGGGCGCAGTCGCGCTTTGCGCTATGACAAAAGCACCGATTATCCCCGCCGCCATGATACAAAGAAAGCACCTTCGTTTGTTTGACAAGGTCGTTATCGTTTACGGAAAGCCTATAACCTACGAGGAGCTAAGTCTTGACGACACCTCAAGCGCGAATCTTCGCCGCGGAGCTGAAATTCTCCAGCAAAGGGTAGAGGATATGGTGGCGGAAAAGGGAGGTCAACCGTGCGGGACTGCGAAATAACCCTTGCCAAAACGGCGGGCTTCTGCTTCGGGGTTGACCGTGCGGTAAGGCTCTGCGACGGACTTCTCGACGAGGGGAAAAAGGTGGCTACGCTCGGGCCGATTATACACAACCGCAGTGTTACCGAACGACTGGAAAAGCGCGGCGTAATTGCGGTGAGCTCGCCAGAGGAAACTCCTGAGGGATACACACTCGTGATAAGAAGCCACGGTGTGCCGAAGACGGTGTACGAGCGTTGCGAGAGTCTTGGCTTAACGGTTGCCGACGCTACCTGCCCGTTTGTGTCCAAAATTCACAACATCGTCAGCGAGTACAGCGAAAAGGGCTACGAAATTCTTATTGCGGGCGACAAAAACCACCCCGAGATTGAAGGAATTGCCGGTTTTTGCGGCGGTAAAGCTCATATTTATGCAAACCATAAGGACTTAAGTGAGCTTTTAGAGCGCGAAAATTTGACGAATAAAGCAATAATGGCGGCTCAAACGACCTTTAATTTGACGGAATATGAAAAGTGCGCCGAATACATAAAAAAAATATATACAAATGTTTTAATTTTTGATACAATATGTAATGCTACGCGGGAAAGACAGGAGGAAGCCGAGAAATTGGCTGAAAACTGTGATATCTGCGTTGTTATAGGAGGACACAACAGCTCCAACACCGAAAAGCTGTGCGACGTTTGCAGGCGGCACGCCACGACCTATCTCATTGAGGATAAGGACGCTCTGACGGGTGAAATGCTCAGCGGCGCGAGGCACATTGGCGTTACAGCGGGTGCATCGACACCGTCCCCCTTAATCGAGGAGGTACTCAGTAAAATGAGCGACATTATCAAAGACGAAGATTTTAATTTTGAACAGGCGCTGGAGGACTCGTTTAAGCTTGTCCACCGCGGACAAAGGGTCGAGGGTGTAGTTACCGC
>CAZUOY010000065.1:0-9140 GCA_964622315.1 uncultured Oscillospiraceae bacterium
AATGTTCTTTAACATTTTACTTCGCCTCCTTTGCGTTTACGTCCTTGTATACGCCCAGCGGATAATAAGGAATCATGTTGTCGTCAATCCACTTGAGCGCGTCGAGAGGCGAAAGTCCCCAGTTTGTGGGGCAGGCGGAAAGCACCTCTACAATAGAGAAGCCCTTGCCGTCGAGCTGATTCTGAAAGGCCTTCTTAATCGCCTTCTTCGCGGCGTTGACATGCTGTGGGCTGTTGACCGCCACGCGCTCGGCGTATGCTGTACCCGTAAGGGTGGAAAGCATCTCGCAAACCCTAATGGGGTATCCCGCGATATTTACGTCGCGTCCATAGGGGGTGGTCTGAGTTACCTGACCGGGAAGGGTGGTAGGCGCCATCTGACCGCCAGTCATTCCGTATATAGCGTTGTTGATGAAAATGATTGTGATATTCTCTCCGCGTGTAGCGGAGTGAACGGTCTCGGCGGTGCCGATAGCGGCAAGGTCGCCGTCGCCTTGATAGGTGAAGACCACCGCGTCCTTTAAGGAGCGGCGAAGACCGGTTGCCACTGCGGGAGCGCGTCCGTGCGCCGCTTCCACCATATCGCAGCCGAAATAGTCATAAGCCAGTACCGCGCAGCCAACGGGCGCGACGCCGACGGTTCTTCCTTCAATACCAAGCTCGTCGATTACCTCGGCGACAAGGCGGTGAACAATACCGTGGGTGCAACCGGGGCAGTAGTGTGTGGGGATATCAACGAGCGCGTGAGGTCTTTTAAAAACCGTATCCATTATTGCTTACCTCCCGCAATCTTCTTAATTTCTTCATAAACTTCCTTAGGCGTGGGGATTATTCCTCCGACACGACCGAAGAAGGAAACGGGGCACTGCCCTTTAACGGCGAGCTTAACATCGTCCACCATCTGTCCCATGCTCATCTCAACCGTAAGTATGCTTTTAAGCTTCGCCGCGCGAGCGCCTATCTCCTTTTCGGGGAATGGCCAAAGCATAACGGGGCGCATAAGACCCACCTTAATGCCCTCCTCGCGCGCCATATCGACGGCTGTGCCTGCAACGCGCGCCATAGAGCCGTAGGCAACTACGGCAAATTCCGCGTCGTCCATCAAATAGTTAACGAGCTTTTGCTCATTCTCTTTTATTGTCTTGTATCTCTCATATCTCGCCAAAACCGACTTTTCAAGTCTTGCGGGGTCAAGATAAAGGCTGTTCACCACATTATGCGCGCGCTTACCGCCGTGTCCGTTTGTCGCCCACGGCTTTTCAATAAGTCTCGGACTTCTTTCGGGGAACGAGACGGGCTCCATCATCTGACCGAGCAGACCGTCGGACAGTATCATAGCGGGCATTCTGTACTTTTCGGCGAGCTCAAACGCGTCAAAAACCATATCCACCATCTCCTGAATAGAGGAGGGTGCAAACACGAGCAGTTGAAAATCTCCGTGACCGAGCGCCTTAGTTGCCTGCCAATAGTCACCCTGTGACGGTTGAATTCCGCCGAGTCCGGGACCCGCTCTTTGTACGTTGATAATTAAGCAGGGAAGGTCGCTTCCCGCTATGTATGAGACGCCCTCGGATTTGAGACTTACGCCGGGTGAGCTTGAGCTTGTCATTGCGCGCACGCCTGAGGAGGCGGCACCGAGCAGCATATTGATTGCCGCTACCTCGCTTTCCGCTTGCATATATACTCCACCCTCGATTTTTGGAAGCTTCTTCGCCATATAGGCGGCAAGCTCAGTCTGGGGGGTAATGGGGTAACCGAAAAACTCTATACAGCCCGCTCTGATAGCGGCCTCGGCGAGAGCTTCGTTGCCCTTCATAAGCAGTTTATCAGACATTATTTCGCCGCCTCCTTTTCAACAGTAATAGCAACGTCGGGGCACATCGTGGCGCATATCGCGCAGCCGATACAATCATCGGCGTTCGCGGGACGCGCTGGGTGGTAGCCTTTTTCGTTGTGCTTCGACTTATCGAGCTCCAGCACCTTCTTAGGGCAGAACTCGACGCAAAGTCCGCAGCCCTTGCAACGGGCTTCGTTGATGGTCACAATTCCCTTAGCCATATACATTCTCTCCTTTTATTTAACCGCTTCCCAAGGCGGCAGCACATACAACCGTACGGGGAAGGTGTTATTAACAGATATTTGTTCCTCAATTCTGTCAGAAACCAAAGTGGCAAGCACGGGAAGCCCCGTTAGTCGCTGAGTTTCCTCAGAATATTCCAGCGAGCTTTTAATATCCTCGGCTGTTGTTTTTACGCCGAGGTTAGAGCTGTTGACAAGCGCCGTTACCTTAAGACCCGCCACCGCTTCTATTTCAGCGATATGCGCTTTAACGTCGCACGCGCTCTCGGTAAACGGACGGTATTTGCTGAACAAATACAGCATGCTCGCTCCGCCGTTTTCCGCAATTTCACGTGCGTAACGACCAAGCACCGTCGCTCCCGCGTCGTCTCCGCCAAGGTCGATTATCAGTCGTTCGCCCGATTCTATCGCTCCGTCCACCTCACGCGGCAAAGACGGAATGTCAAGCAGTGTGTTCGCAAAATTCGGAATAATGAGGTTTATACGCTTTTCGTTAAACAGCTCTTTAAAGTCAGCTGTGCGAAAATAAGGGTTTACGATATCCATATCAATTAAGGTAACCCGCTCGCCGCTTTTCTCAAGCCACAGCGCCAGGTTTACGGCAAAGTTTGTTTTCCCGCAGCCGTAGTGACCTGCAATTATAATAATGCGTTTGAGATTTTTGAGCATTCTGTCTCCCGAGTGTTAAAGAAATCGTATAATTAATCATATTGTACCACTCTTTTAATATAAATACAAATCATAAAAATAAAGAATAAAAAGGGGGCAGCTCCGAATTTCTTCGGCTCCGCGCCCCTTATGGCTGTTTATTCAGTTCAGTGCACTCCGGCCGTCCGCTTTACCGACAGTCTTACGCGGTCGCTTATCATCGCCACAAACTCGCTGTTTGTCGGCTTACCGCGAAGGCTGTGAATAGTGTAACCGAAATAGCTGTTTAGAATGTCCACGTCGCCTCTGTCCCACGCAACCTCTATCGCGTGGCGTATTGCCCGCTCGACCCTTGAGGAAGTGGTGGCATACTTCTTCGCTATTGACGGATAAAGGCGCTTAGTCACAGCGTTAATCATCTCGGTGTCCTTTACCGACATAATTATCGCGTCCCGCAGATAGTGGTATCCCTTAATGTGCGCGGGCACGCCTATTTGGTGGATAATATCGGTAATTATCACCTCCAAATCGGGCTCGCTTTCGCTGCGCTTTGCCGACTTGTCCTCTGTCAGCATGGATATTCTGTCTGCAAGAACCGAGAGGTCGAAGGGTTTAAGTATGTAATAAGCCGCGCCTGCCTTGATTACCTCGCGCTCCATTACGGCGTTATCAAAGCCTGACATTACGATGAACGCGGGCAGCTTAACAGACCCGTCTGCCTTAAGGCCGCCGATAATTCCTATCGCGTCTTTTGACGGTAGAAACATATCGAGCACTACCGCGTCCGGCTCCTCGCTTCTAACCGCCGCGTCCACCTTGTTTCCGTCCTTTTCGCAGCTAATTACCTCAAATCCCCTCTTTGCGAGCTCCTCGCAACAGGCCTTACCGAAATCGGCCCCGGAGTCCGCCACTAAAACCGTTACCTTGCCTTTCACTTCCTATTTTCTCCTTAGTAGATATTTAGTCATCCCTCAGTTCGTTGATATAGTACCATAAATTACCACGGTTTGCAACAGTTTTTTTATATATTTTCGAGCGTGCCCCATATTTTGGGAAATTAGGAGAATTCTTGCTCACAGCAGAGCATATTTTCTATAAAAATGCCGTAACCTCTTGTCGGGTCATTAACAAACACATGTGTAACCGCACCAATTAGCCTCCCGTTTTGGACTATTGGGCTTCCCGACATGCCTTGAACAATGCCGCCTGTTTTATCAAGAAGCTCGCTGTCGGTAATTTTAATTACAATATTCTGTGTTATTGCCTGCTCACTTAGGTTGACCGAAAGTATTTCCGCTGAGTAGTATCTCGGTTCGTCGCCCTCCACGGTACAGAGAATCTGAGCCGCGCCGCGGGTTATCTCCTGTTTCAGCGCTATTGGAAGAAGCGCCTTGTCTTCGCGCTCGGTGATGACCTTTCCGAACACGCCGGACTGACAGTTATAGCAAAGCGACGCAAACGGGCGCTCGTTATGAAAGCTTCCCTTCAGTTCGCCTGGAACACCCACTTGACCCTTTTCCGCTCCTGTGACGGTAACGGCTACAAGCTCACCCTTCTGTACAGGAAGAACGATATCGGTGTCAGCGTCGGTAACTCCGTGGCCCAGCCCCGCCACAACCTCCGTTTTGGGATTATAGTAGGTAAGCGTCCCTATTCCCGCCGAGGAATCCCTTACCCACATACCGATTTTGAAGCCGGTGCCGTCCTTCGCGTTGGCGGGGCTTACATATACCGTTTTCCTTTCGCCGTCCCTTTCGAAAGCGATTTCCAGCCTTCCGCCCTCACTGGAAGAAACGATTGAAGAAAGGTCAGCGTTTCCCGTAACCCGCTTTCCGTCCACGGTAATAACCACGTCGCCCTTTTCGATGCCTGCGTCCTTAGCGGGACAAGCCGAGCCGTGAGCGGTTACAACCTCGCCGAAACCGATGACCACCACCCCTTCGGTAAAAAGCTTTACCCCGAAGGGTGTGCCGCCAGGCTCAAGACTCGTGCGTTCCACCACCTTCACCGTGGCGGTCTTCAGCGGAATCATATCAAACAGTCGTAAGGTAGCCGTATACCCGCCCTTTTCACCTACAGACGCGGGTGTTGCGGCGCCGCCGTCGGCTCTCGCTGTAAGAAGCCCCTGAGCGCAGCTAAACTCCTCTCCCTCGAAAACGGAAACCGTGTCGGGAAGGTAATGCTCGTTTATATAAGAATACCCGCCGAAAATCGCAGAAAAAGCGAAGGCAAGGGTAAAAACGGTTTTTACTATACGTTTCACTTCTTTTTCCCCTTTAACTTAAGCGTTCACCACTTAGTGTTGCCGTGAAATTAATTCTCTAAACTCTTTTTTGAGGGGAATTTACTGCCTATACTGCCGATAATTACGCTTAAAACAACACAGCCGAGCGATACTATGAGCGATGCTCCCGTAACCGCGCAGGTCAAAAATATATTCTGAAAAGAAGGAACATAAATAACTGCAAGCGTTACCGCAACAGATGAAAGACAGGCGGCGACAAGAAGCCTGTTTGAAAAGATTTCCCTAAAGCTAAAGCGAGTGTCTTCAAATTTACATTCAAAAACGTGTATCATCTGCGCAAGAATTAACGTAAGAAAGGTCGCCGAGCGGGCTGTTTCCAGCGTACCGCCAAGCTTTAACACCAGCGAAAAACAAAGCAGGTTGCAAAGCCCGAGAATTGCGCCGCGAAAGAGCACCGCTGAGGTCATTCCGCCGGCAAAAAGTCCTTCGTTTCGTTTTCGCGGCTTCTCGTTCATAATATTGTCCGAGCCCTTTTCCATGCCGAGCGCAACAGACGGAAGACCGTCGGTAACAAGGTTAATAAGAAGAATCTGTATCGGAACGAAAACCACCGGCATTCTCATAACCATGGCAAGCACTACGGTTAACACCTCGCCGAGGTTGCTTGTCAGAAGAAAGCGGATAAACCGCTTCACATTCTTATATATTATTCTTCCTTCTTCTACGGCGGCGACAATCGTTGCAAAGTTGTCGTCAAGAATAACCACTCCCGACGCTTCTTTTGTTACGTCGCTGCCCGATATACCCATAGCGACGCCGATATCCGCCTCTTTTACTGCGGGCGCGTCGTTAACCCCGTCGCCTGTCATAGCTACAATACTTCCGTCATAACGAAGCGCCCTTACTATTCTAAGCTTATGCGCGGGTGACACGCGGGCATAAACGTTTACCCTCTTTACCCTTTCGCGAAGCATCTCATCGTTCAACGCGTCTATTTCCGAGCCTGTCAGCGCCGCTTCGCCCTCGCGGGCAATCCCCACGCTTTTTGCTATCGCCACAGCGGTCAGCGCATGGTCGCCCGTTATCATTATCGGGCGTATTCCCGCCGCGCGGCATTTTTTCACAGCCGGCGCGACCTCTCGGCGCGGCGGGTCGCTTATTCCGCAAAGCGCAAGGAAGGTTAGCTCCTTTTCCTCCGTCGAGTTTGTTCTTTGCGCTATTGCTATAACCCTTTTCGCGTCAGCTGAAAGCGCGGCTATCTTATCTTTTATATTCGCCTCATCACCCGCGGAAATCGGAAGCTCGCGTCCGAATTTCATAACATTTGTGCATTTCTTCAAAATGATGTCAGGCGCGCCCTTAATAAAAAGCTTTATCTTTGTACCGTCGCGCACAGATACAGACATCATCTTTCGTGTTGAATCGAACGGTACCTCGTTGACAACGAAATAGCGTGAAAGCAGTTCTTTTTTCTTGATTTTTAGCTTATGTGCCGCTACGAGCAGTGCGGTTTCTGTGGGGCTTCCTTCCAAAGAAAGCTTGCCCTTTGAATCCTCGCTCACCCGTGCGGTAGAGCAGATAGCCGCCGCGCTCAGCGCCTCGCAAACAGTTTTATCTGGCGCGACAGTCCTGCCGTCGAGGGAGAGCGAACCGAGAGTTGAATCGCCGCCGCCTGAAAGCGAAAAATGTCCGTCTATCGTAACGATATCGGTGACTGTCATCTTGTTCTCCGTTACCGTTCCCGTTTTATCGGTACAAATGACGCTCGCACAGCCGAGCGTTTCCACGGCGTGAAGGCGGCGAATAATCGCGCCGCGAGCGAGAATGCGGTTGACCGAAAGCGCAAGCACAACGGTAACGACGGCAGGCAGTCCCTCGGGAATCGCGGCGACGGCGAGCGAGATTCCAGTAAGCATCATCGACAGAAAGCTCTCTCCACGAAGCACCCCAAGAAGTGTCACCGACGCGCCGCAAAGCACGCAGGTAACCGCAATAAAGGTTCCGAGTGATTTAAGTCTTTGCTGTAGGGGTGTCGGCTTCTCCTCGCTTTCGCCTATCATCTCGGAGATTCGACCCATTTCGGTGTTCATGCCTGTGGCGGTAATCTGCACGACGGCGTGACCGGTCATTACGTTGGTCCCCATAAACAGTGCGTCGCCATTCTTTTTTTCCACCGTCTGTGATTCCCCGCTGAGTATAGCCTCATCCGCCGCAACCGACGCCCCTGAAAGGAGCACGCAGTCGGCGGGAACCCTGTCGCCCGCCTTCAGCTCACAGATGTCGCCGGAAACAATCCTTGAAGCGGAAATACGTTTTAGTTCTCCGTCGCGGTAAACGCGAGCGACAGGCGCAGTAAGGCTTTTGAGTGACTCAAGTGTTTTCTCGGTTCTGTATTCCTGAACAAAGCCCATAACCGCATTAAGCAGCATAATAGCTATAATCGTTACCGCCTCGGTAAGCTGTCCGACGGCGAAGGAAAGAACTGTGGAAGCCGCAAGTATTACTATCAGCACATCTTTAAACTGAGACAGAAACAGTATAATCGGGCTTTTTTTGTTCTTCTCCCGCAATATATTTTCGCCCTGTTCTCTCAACAGCTCCGCTGCTCTTTTTTCACTTAATCCCTTTTCCATTGCCGCCGCCTTTCGTTTTTTATAATGAATACTATGAAAGGCAGATAACAAAAATACCGCCGCGCATATGCGCGGCGGTATAAGCCGTTAAGCTTTAGTCCTTATTCTCCTCGTCATCGTCGCCGTCAAGCTTATCCTTAACGGTTTCGATAACCTCCTTGGTGGTTTCGGCTATCTTTTTTCCAGCATCCTTTGCGGCGTCGGAAATCTTTTCGCCAAACTCTTTCGCGGCGGGCACAGCCTTCTCGGCTATATCCTTAGCGGTTTCGGCTATATTGTTGCCGAGTTCCTTTACGGCGGGACCGGCCTTCTTTGCAAGGTCCTTTGCTGTCTCGGCTATGTCGTCGCCGAGCGCTTCCACCTTAGGCTCAACCTTCTTTGCGGTCTTCTTTGCCTTTTCAACCACATTGTCTCCGACCTCAGCCAAAGCTATTGCGGCGTCCTTGACAAACTTTCCGGCGGCGTCTACAGTCTCGTCGAACGCCTTTTCTCTTTTGTCCTTATCCGTGGGCTCTACACCCTCGGGACGCATAGAAAGAGAAACGCGTTTCTTTTCAAGGTCTACTCCGATGAGACGAACCTTAACCGTATCACCGACTTTAACTATCTCGGCGGGGTCGTTAACCTTTTCGCCCGACATTTCGGAGATGTGAACAAGACCATCTATACCGGGAAGAATACGCACAAACGCGCCGAACTTTGTGAGTGAAACGACGGGAGCTTCAATCTCCTGTCCAATCTTAAACTCCTGTATCGCCTTCCACGGATTATCGGCTTCCTTACGGTAGCCCAAAGAAATTTTCTTCTTTTCGGCGTCGATATCCTTTACGTATACCTCGATAACGTCGCCTATTTTGAGCACGTCGTTCGGGCTTTTAAGCCTTCCCCACGAAAGCTCGCTTATATGTACCATTCCGTCAACACCGCCAAGGTCGACAAATGCGCCGTAAGAGGTTATGGACTTAACCGCACCAGTATACTTTGCGCCGATTTCCACGGTGCTCCAGAATTCATCACGCTTCTTTTCGTTCTCGATATCAAGAACCGCCCTTATCGAGCCAATGGCGCGACGGCGTTCCTCGTTAACCTCGAGAATCTTTATCTTCTGATGGGTTCTGACAAGCTGTTCGTAAGGCTCGCCGCGTTTGAGCGTCGCTTGTGACGCGGGTATAAATATGCGCACGCCCTTGACGATAGCAACAAGTCCCTTGTTAACGGCTTCGGTGATATATGCGTCAAAAACCGTTCCCTCATCGACACCCTTCGCAATTTCTTCAAGACCCTTTTCTGAATCTACGCGCTTCTTCGAAAGGGTGACAATTCCCTCAAGGTCCTGAACCTTCGTTACAAGCAGATTCAGCTTATCGCCTACCTTGACCGCCTCGTCGGGTGACAGCGACGAGTCGTCGCTGAGCTCGTCAGCGGGAATAAAGCCGGTATGCTTCGTTCCGATATCCACCTCAACCTCGTTGGGATGAACGGCGGTAACTACACCCTCGACCCTTTGTCCGCGGTGGACAAGCTTAAACGAGTCCT
>CAZUOY010000066.1:0-9069 GCA_964622315.1 uncultured Oscillospiraceae bacterium
CAGAGGGCGTACAGGCGATACAGGCGGGTGAAAACCCGAACCTCATAAAAGAGCGACTAATGAACATGCTTCCTGAATACAAGAAAAAGAAATACGAGAACAAGAAGGGCAATGAGCCCGCCGAGGGACAGCAGGACGAGCAGGCACCTGCAAAAAAGGGCAAAAGATAAAGACTAAGTAAAGGAAAGGGAGTGTGACGATATGGCTGGAAAACACCGAGATACGCCGAGCGCGGGAACTTGGCTTAATACCTATGCCGATATGGTTACGCTGCTTCTCACCTTCTTTGCGGTTCTTATTAGTATGTCCGCGGTAGACCAAGAAAAGTTTAACGCCTTTATCCGTTCCTTCTCAAGTCTCCCGCCAGAGGTTATAGAAGAGATAATAAACGGTGGTAGCGGTACCGATGACGAGGGAATAGTAGACGCTATGCCCGGTGAGGATGACGTAACCGTAATGCAACAGCTTTACAAGTACATTAAGGCTTATGTAGAAGATAACAATGCTGAGGGACTTGTGGAGATGTCTTCCACCGACGATGTGGTATACATACGTTTCAACTCGTCCTTGTTGTTTTATCCCGATTCCTACCAGCTTACCCCTGAAAGCTACCCGACGCTTTCCTTCATCGGAGACGCGATAACGGAATATGAGGATAAAATAAGGACGGTCAATATAACGGGACACACGGCGGACCCCGAAAACGGTGAGCTTCGCTCGTCAGGGTGGATGCTTTCTGGAGAACGCGCCTCGACCGTCGCGAGTTACTTTGAATACGACAAGGGCTTCGACCCTACGAAGCTTGTTATACTCGGCTACGGCAAGCATTACCCCGTGGCGGATAACTCCGACTACGAAGCAAAAAAGCTAAATCGCCGCGTAGAGCTTATTATTGTCGGTAACGACAGCACGGCGAACTTCGATATATACGATTCGCTCGCGCAGGTATACGCTGAGGCGGGAGCGGACGAGGATACCGCCGGAATGGACCTTTTCGATACAGACGGCGACGGAACGGGCTATAAGCTGCCCGAGTCGGATAAGCTGGTTGATGATACGGCTTCTGACGGAACCGAATCAACGGTGCCCACTTCCTGAGAAAGAATTTTAAAGAAAGGAGCTGAGAGAAATGCCCGAGGCGTTATCGCAAAAGCAGATAGACGAACTGCTGAATAAAATGAAAACAGGCAGCATACAAGAGGACGAGGCGACCAAGGAGAAGGTCAAGGAATATGACTTTGCGTCGCCGAGAAAATTCACTAAGGACCAAATACGCTCTCTCAGCAACCTTTATGAAAACTATTCGAGAGTAATTTCCTCCTACTTTACAAGCGTGCTTCGCACCGTGTGCGAGGTTAGCATAAGTCAGATAGAGGAGCAGCGTTACTACGAGTTCAGCAATTCCTTACCCGACAACATTTTGGTGGGTATCGTGGCGTTTAAGCCCGACGACAAAAAGTTTTCCGAGACCTCCATGGTGCTTGAGGTTGCGACCCAGTTCGGCTTCCTTCTGATTGACCGACTTTTGGGCGGCACGGGCGAGGTTGAACCGCCGGACAGAGGATATACGGCGATTGAACTCGAATTGTTGCAACATGTCCTTAAAAATATGGTAAAATACTTTCAGGAGGTTTGGAGTAACTACCTTGAGCTTTCCACCTCCCTTACAGGCATAGAAACAAACGGGCGGCTTTTACAGGCGTTTTCTCCGCAGGATATAGTTGTTATTGTCTCTTTGGAGATTAAGGACGAACATCACAGCGCCACGGCGAACCTTTGTATGCCCGCAGAGAATCTTGAGGAGATAATCAACAGCTTCAGCGTTAAGTACGCCCACTCCAACAAGCAGCAGGACCCCATAAAGGAGAAGATGAAGCGCGAGGTTATCTTTGACAACCTGAAGAAAACCGACCTTGTGGTGGAGGCGGTGCTTGATAACTGCAAGATGACGGTAAGCGAGATAGCGAACCTTCAGGTAAACGACGTTATAGCACTCAACAAGCGAATAGACGGCGATATCTATGTTAAGCTCGACGGCATACCGTGGTATACGGCGAGGCTGGGCGAGGTGGACAGGAAGAAAGCTGTCAAGCTAATTGACGCGATAGATAAATCAAAAGGAAAAGGGGGGATAACCGATGGCTGACGAGATAAAGTCCCTTAATGCGGAACAGCTTGACACAATCGGCGAGGTAATGAATATAAGCATGGGCGCTGCGGCGACAGCGGTGTCGTCTATGCTTGAAAAACAGGTTACCATTACAACGCCGAGGATTGAGCAGGAAAGGTTCTCAAACATAAACGTAGAAAAGTTTGAGCCGGCGATAATAATAAAAATCAAATATAACGAGGGTATATCGGGAACAAATGTAATTGTCCTTCGCAAGAGGGATATGAAGATAATACTCGACCTTCTTATGGGCAACGACTACACCCAGAACACTGACGATTTCGAGTTTGACGAAATGAGCATGAGCGCCGCGTGCGAGGTTATGAATCAGATGATGGGCGCGTCGGCAACGGCTCTTTCCGAGATATTGAACAGGTCCGTAAGCATTTCAACACCGGAAGCGCAGCTTGTAGATACCCTTGAAAACGCCGAAAAGGCATGGTTCGGCGACGTGAAGGACAGCGACAACATTGTGTCTATTGGTTTCAATATGTCGATAAGCGAGGTGCTGGATACCACCTTTTGCAGCTTCTTTACAATGCAGCTTGCGGGCGAGATAGTAAACAACGTGAACGGGTCCTCAACGCCTGAGGCAGAAGTGGCGCCGACTCCCGAAAGTGAGAAGGCGGCGGAGATAGTAAAGAACGAGCCGTACGAGGAGATGAAGGCAAAGATGGCGCCGCAAGCGCCGCCAGTGCAGATGCCGGCACCGCCTGCGCCGAAAGTACAGCAAGCACCACCAATACAGCAGCAAATGCCAGTGCAGATGCCCATACAGCCCCGCCCCGCTGAGGTTACATACGTCGCGGAGCAGTCCGCCACACGACAACAGGTAGCGCCGGTGAGTATAAGCGCCGCCGCTTTCCCGGAATTTACGAAGGGAGTTGTACATCCGCAAGTGGAAACGAATTTGGAACTGCTCATGGGAGTGCAGCTTGACGTTTCGGTGGTTATCGGGACGACTAAGCGAAAAATCAGAGAGATAGCCGATTTCGGTCAGGGCTCGGTCCTCGAGCTTAACAAGCAAACGGGCGCACCCGCCGATATTGTGGTAAACGGTCAGCTTATCGCTCACGGCGACGTAATTGTGGTGGGCGACAGCTTCGGGGTACGAATAACCGATATTGTCGGAACCAAAGAGCTTATGGATTCGCTTGAATCCAACATGTAATTACCTGAAAGCACATTAGGAGGATAACCGAGAATGTACAAGATACTAGTAGTTGACGACGCGGGGTTTATGAGAAAGATGGTTCAAACCCAGCTAAGCCAAGCGGGGTATGAGGACTTTGTGGAAGCCGAGGACGGGCAGGTTGCCGTAGACCTCTATCAAGCGAATAAACCCGACCTCGTTATTATGGATATAACGATGCCCAATATGGACGGAATAGAGGCGCTTCGCAAGATAAAAGAGCTTGACGCGAACGCAAGAGTAGTTATGTGCTCCGCCATGGGTCAGGAATCCATGGTTATGGAGGCGATAAAGCTCGGTGCGCTGGACTTTATCGTAAAGCCCTTTAAGCAGGACAGAATCATACAGACAGTCAGCAAGCTTCTCCCCCTTTAACGGACGCGTGAAATGGAGAGCTTGAAGGAGATATTAGCCATCGTCGGAATGCTTATTCTGATGTGCGGTGTGTTTGCGCTCGCGTACTACTCGTCAAAGCTTTTGGGCGCAAGGTATAACGGTAAAAGCGCAAAGGCAAGTAAAATTGAGGTGATTGACCGCGCCTATATAGGCAAGGGTCAGGCTCTGCTCCTTGCACGGGTGGCGGACAAGATAATACTTCTCGGCGCAACACCGCAGACCATCTCGTCGCTCGGCGAGTTTTCGCCCGATTCCTTTGAATGGGACGAGGAGTCTGCCGAGAAGGCGGTAAGCTTTTTCGATACGCTGAAGGAAGCTATTAAGAAGAAGGACGGTAAAAAAACCGGCGGTAGTGAGGATGGAGAAGACTCGGTCGATAACTGAAAAGAATAAAGCCGAGCAGTCGCTTAAAATACGCAAGCTCATCTTTACGCTAAGTGCGCTGCTGTGTGTGGTTCTTATTTTTGCCGCGGTGGCGCTGAGAACAGGCGCCGCGTCGATAAATATCGACGTCGCGGGAAATGAGGAGGGCGGCATAGGAACGCTCGAGCTGCTCTTTATCTTTGTTCTTATCGCGCTTGCGCCGACGCTCCTCATAATGCTGACGAGCTTTACGCGAATAGTCATTGTGCTTTCGCTCACGCGAAACGCGTTAGGCCTTCAGTCAACGCCGCCGAACCAGGTTATTATAGGGCTTGCGCTATTCCTTTCGCTTTTCATTATGGCACCCGTTGGAAGCGAGATAAAGCAAAGAGCGATTGAGCCATATAAGAGCGGCGAGATAACCCAAGAAGTTGCCCTTAAAGAGATGCAGTATCCGATAAAGGAATTTATGCTGAAACAGACGAAGTCGCCTGACCTCAACTTGTTTTTGACCCTTTCGGGCAACGAGGGGAACGTAAGTATTAACTCCGGTGAAACGGACGAGCTTCTGGAGATAGGCATAGAAATATTAATCCCTGCGTTTTTAACAAGTGAAATTTCAAGGGCGTTTACAATTGGATTTTTCCTGTTTTTGCCCTTCTTGGTTATAGATATGATAGTCGCAAGCACCCTGATGTCGGTGGGTATGGTAATGCTACCACCGTCAACGATAGCGCTTCCGTTCAAGATAATGCTGTTTGTTGTGGTGGACGGCTGGCGGCTGATAATTGAGATGCTAATTACAAGCTTCTACTAATTTACATAGAACAGAAAACGTAAGGAGGAGACAGACAATTGAAAGACAGTATTCTCCTCGCGTTCGACGAAACGGTATGGATGATACTTAAGCTTGCGGCGCCGCTGCTTTTGGTAAGCATGATAATAGGTCTCATTATTGCGGTGTTTCAAGCGGCGACGCAGATACACGAACAGACGATAACCTTCGTCCCGAAGATTATTGCGATAGCTCTGCTGCTGGTGCTTCTCGGCACCTGGATGCTCACAAGCCTTACCGATTTCTTTACACAGGTTATGACCTACGCTGCGGGGTAACGGGCTATGAGCTTTCAGTACGAGGTTCTGCTCGACGGCATACAGGTTTTAATACTGGTCTTTTGCAGGGTAGGCGGAATAATATTTTTTAATCCGCTGCTTTCACGGCGTAACGTGCCCTCAGCGGCGAGGGTGGGTCTGGTGCTTTTCGCGTCGTTAATTATCGCGCCCACGCTAAGCGACACCTATGCGGCGGTACAAGGACTGGACACCTTTGAGCTTCTTTTCGCTATGACCTGCGAGCTTGCTATCGGCTTCGGCTGTGGAATACTCTTTCAGTTTTATTACTACCTTCTCTTTATGGTCGGCGATATGATAGATATGGGCTTCGGACTTTCAATGGCGAAAACCTTTGACCCGACCACGAGTCTGCAAATTTCCCTTTCGGGTAACCTTTTTCAGTTTTTATTTATTATGTATTTTTTCGCGAGCGGCAGCCACCTTGTTTTTCTTCGGCTGATAAGCGCCTCATACGATATAGTCGGAATAGGGGCGATGACCTTCGGCGAAAATGTGGCAAGCTTTATGCTTACGGCGTTCATTTCGGCGTTTTCACTGGCTATGCACCTTGCGGTGCCCTTTCTTGCGGCGTCGTTTACGCTTGAAATGTCAATGGGGCTTCTTATGAAGCTGATTCCGCAGATAAGCATTTTTACGATACATTTCCAGTTCAAAATGCTTTTCGGCTTCGGGCTGTTGTTTATCTTTGCAGGGCCCGTTGGGGAGTTTATGGAGAATTACATTAACGAGATGCTACACGGTTTACAAGGACTAATGCAAGCGGCGGCATAGCAAAACGGCTGATAAAGGGGGGATATTATGGCGGGCGAAAAGACCGAGAAAGCCACCCCTAAAAAGAAGCAGGACGAACGAAAAAAAGGCAACGTGCTGATAAGTCAGGAGATAGTCACGGCGCTGACACTGCTCGCCTCCTTCTACGCCCTTCAGATACTTTCAAGCTTCGATTTAACAACCCTTACCGACGCGGTGAAAAAGTATTTTATTCTCGCGGGAACGCAGACAAAGGTAAGCTTTTCATATACAAAGGAAATTGCGATTGACCTAATAATCGTTTTCGCCAAGGTCGCGCTTCCGATACTTGCCGTAACCTGTCTTATAGCTATAATCGCCACTATGGGACAGACGCGAATGCTCTTTTCGGCTAAGGCGTTTCAGTTCAAGGGTGAACGTATTAATCCCGCGAACGGCTTTAAAAAGATGTTCTCCCTTCGCAGCCTTGTTGAGCTGGTAAAGGCGATAATCAAGATAGCGGTGCTAATATGGGTTATCTATTCAACCCTTAAAAGCGAGCTGTTCGCAATTCCGCGGTTTATGCAGTATGAATTCACCGAGGTTGTGTCGCAGGTGGGTGCGCTTATAATGAGCGTGGCTACAAAAACGGGGCTTGCCTTCGTGGCACTCGCGGTGCTGGACTATCTCTATCAATGGTTTGAATATGAGAAAAACCTTCGCATGACAAAGCAGGAGGTTAAGGACGAGTATAAACAGGTTGAGGGAGACCCGCAGATAAAGGGACGCATTCGCAGTATGCAGCAGCAGCGTGCTCAGCGGCGAATGATACAAAAGGTGCCTGAGGCGGACGTGGTAATAAGAAACCCTACCCACTTCGCGGTGGCAATTAAGTATGACCGCAATAAAAGCATCGCGCCCGTGGTCGTGGCAAAGGGCGCGGACGAGCTTGCGCTTCGTATTGTAAAGGTGGCGGAGGATAACGACGTATATGTCACCGAAAACAAGCCGCTTGCGCGCGCATTATATGAGTCGGTTAAGCTGGACGCTGAGATTCCCAGAGAGTTTTATGAGGCAATAGCGCAGGTGCTCGCCTTCGTTTACAACCTCAAAAAGAAGGAACTGTAACAGATGAAACAACGTAGCTTCTTAAGCAACGGAATAGCGGTCTTTGTAATAGTCGCAATCGCTTTGCTGATTGTTCCTTTGGGAACAGGACTGCTTGACTTTATGTTTATCTGCAACCTTGCGCTTTCACTTATTATCCTTCTTGTAAGCATGTACATAAAGGAGCCGCTGGAGTTTTCCATTTTTCCCTCGCTCCTTCTTATCACGACGATTTTCCGTCTTGGTCTTAACGTCTCCTCCACCCGTTCCATTCTTCAAAACAGTGGCTACGCGGGTGAGGTAATAAAGACCTTCGGCGAGTTCGTTATACAGGGCAACGTGGTTATCGGTCTTGTTATCTTCCTAATTATCGTTCTCGTTCAGTTTATTGTAATTACAAAAGGCTCCGAGCGCGTTGCCGAGGTTTCCGCACGCTTTACGTTGGACGCTATGCCCGGCAAGCAGATGGCAATTGACGCAGACCTAAGCTCGGGAATAATCACCGAGGACGAGGCGAGACTGCGCCGCTCGAAGATACAGCGAGAGGCTGACTTCTTCGGCTCCATGGACGGTGCTTCAAAGTTTGTAAAGGGCGACGCCATTATTTCGATAGTTGTCACAATCATCAACCTTATCGGCGGTGTAGTCGTCGGGCTAATAAACGGCGAGGGAGACTTCGGAACGATAGTCAACACCTACGCCATATCCACCGTCGGCGACGGACTTATGAGCCAGATACCCGCGCTTCTAATCTCGGTCGCAACAGGTATGATAGTGACGCGAAGCGCCTCGGAAAGCAACCTTAACTTTGACGTAATTAAGCAGTTTTCCGGTCAGCCGAGGGTGTTTATTATAGCGGGTGTGGCGCTTCCGTTCCTTATGCTTATCGGTTTTCCGTGGCAGACGCTTGTGCTTTCCGCGTTACTTCTTTTCCTCGGAATTAACCTTAACCGTAAAAGCAAGGAGGCGCTTGCCGGCGTAGACGGCGGCGCGGCGGTTCCCGTTGTGGAGGAGATTACTAACGAGGTTAGCTACTACAAAAATATGGACAACGTCTATACGCTGCTTAATGTTGACCCAATAGGCGTAGAGGTAGGCTACAGCCTTCTGCCGCTTGTTGACGAGAACAGCGGCGGTAACTTCCTTGACAGAATCATTATGCTTAGAAAGCAGTTCGCGGACGAGATGGGAATGGTTATTCCCGCCGTGCGCTTAAAGGACTCAAGTCAGCTTAACCCGAACCAATACGAAATTAAGCTGAAAGGGCAGTCTATATCAATTGGCGAGGTGCTGGTAGACCATTATCTCGGACTTGCGCCGGCGGACATTTCGCCCGACAAGGAGGTCGACGGAATAGAGACGGTTGAGCCCGCGTTTGGAATGCCCGCTAAATGGATAAGCGAGGACAAGAAGATGAAGGCCGAGATGGCGGGGTACACCCTAATTGACCCGACCTCGGTGGTAATCACTCACCTGTCCGAAATCATTAGAGTTCATGCGTATGAGCTGCTCTCCCGTCAAGAGGTAAAGAAGATTCTCGACAACCTCAAAAAGAACACCGACAGCACGATAGTGGACGAAACCGTGCCGTCGGTAATAACGGTAAGCGAGCTTCAGCGCGTGCTTCGCAATCTGCTTCGCGAGGGTATCCCCATTCTCGACATAGAGACTATCCTCGAAACCCTTTCCGATTACGCGCCGACGGTTAAGGATAACGATATGCTTACCGAGTATGTGCGCCAGTCGCTAAAGCGTACCATAACTCAGAAGTACGCCGAGGCGAACCAGCTGAAGGTTTTGGGGCTTGACAGCGCCATAGAGGACAAGGTTATCAAGAGTGTAAAACGCGCCGAGGGCGGCACCTATCTTGCGTTGGAGCCTGAGATAATTCAAAGGATAGTCGCGAGCACGACCGAGCAGATAAACAAGGTGAAAAAGCTTGTTCAAGAGCCGATAATTCTTACCTCGCCGATAGTGC
>CAZUOY010000067.1:0-8208 GCA_964622315.1 uncultured Oscillospiraceae bacterium
GACGAGCATGCAAACCGACTTGATTCTCAACCGTTACATCTTTAACATACATTATTAGCACTCTCCACAAAAAAGCTTTGTCGATTTAGATATAATTACTTTAACTATTATATCTTATTTTTTTATTAATGGTCAACAAATTATGCCCCAAAAAAGATTTTCTGCTTGTTCCCTATATAAAGTATTTTTTTCGACCCTGCATTTGTCTATTTTGTATATAACAATAAAATATTTAACAGCAGATTAAACATTTTTATGAGATTTCTTCTTCTCCTGTTTTGGAGGGTTAAGCTCAAGATATTTATTCCACATATCGGGTCTTTTTACTCTTGTGCGCTCAAGAGACTGTTCAATTTTCCAATTCTCTATATTCTTATGGTGTCCTGAACGCAACACCTCAGGCACGGTTCTTCCGCGCCACTCCTCAGGACGGGTATACTGAGGATATTCAAGAAGCCCGCTATAATGGCTCTCCTGCTCATAACAGGCGTCCTCGGAAAGCACGCCGTCGCAAAGACGCGCAACGCCGTCGGCAACAATCAATGCGGGAAGCTCGCCTCCCGTAAGAACATAGTCGCCCACGGATATTTCCTCGTCAACTATCTCCTCTATCACGCGCTCGTCAACGCCCTCGTAATGACCACAAAGAATCGCCAAATTATCCTTTTTCGAAAGCTCTTTCAGTTTATCCTGGTTGAGCGGTTTCCCCTGCGGTGACATAAAGACAAGATAAGGTCTTGTTTTTGTCATTTCACAAACCGCCATAAAACAGTCGTAAATCGGTTGGGCGTTCATAATCATGCCCTGTCCGCCGCCGTATGGAGCGTCGTCCACCTGTTTTTGCTTGTTAAGTGTATAGTCACGAATATTATGGCAGACTATCTCTATCTTTTCGGCTCTTTGCGCACGCCCGATTATGCTTTCGTTTAAGTAACAGTTCATCATATCGGGGAACAGTGTAAGTATATCAATTCTCATCAGTTAAAAGCCCCGCTATCGGTCTGATTTTAATTTCCTTTGCTTCTATGTCGCGGGATATAACAATATCGTCAACGGCGGGTATCATCCTCTCGCCGCCTGTTTTCATGCTTATACAATATATGTCCGTCGCACCGTGGTTAATGACGTCGGTTATCTCTCCGTATTCTTCCCCAGTATCTGCGTCGTTTACCTTTGCGCCAATAAGGTCACAGATAAAGTATCTGCCCTTTGACAGGTTAAAATCCTCACGCTTTGCGTAAAGGGTCTTTCCGACAAGCGTGCGGGACTTCTCAACCGAATTGTAATCCTTAAACTTCGCTATTACGACATTTTTATGTGCGCGAATACTCTCAGCCGAAAGCGCGTTATCACCGCTCTCGCCAAGGTAAAGCTTTGTTATTTTACATAGGTCGCTCGGTGAGTCACACCATGGATAAACACGAACTTCGCCGTTTACTCCGTGTGTTGTTACAACCTCGCCTACTTCAAGCCGTTCCTTCATTCTCTGATACCGTTATGGGCGGAGTTTCACCTCCGCCCATAGTTTTCCTTAGTCGATTTCCACTTGAATTCTTTGTCCGGCGCGAACGGCGGCTGCACGCATTACTGTGCGTATCGATTTCGCTATTCGCCCTTGTTTGCCGATTACTCGGCCCATGTCCTGCTCTCCAACGGAAAGGTGATAAACAATTACGCCTTCTTCGTTCGGCTCGTCAACCTTAACGGTAACTGCGTCTTTGTCTTCAACGAGTCCTTTTGCGATTGCTGTCAACAGCTCTTTCATCAGCATACCTCCAAATGTTATTTTATAATATTATTCTTCTTAAGAATAGACTTAACTGTATCTGTCGGCTGTGCGCCGGTGCCTATCCAATACTTCGCCTTTTCCTCGTCGATTTTTACCGTGTTGGGCTCTGTCGTCGGGTCATAGTAGCCGATTTCTTCAATAAAACGACCGTCGCGGGGGAAACGGCTGTCTGCGACAACTATACGATAGAAAGGCGCCTTCTTTGCGCCCATACGGCGCAGTCTGATTTTTACTGACATTATTATGTCCTCCAAAAAATTATTAATTAGTTGTTTTATTATTTTCCGAATATTAATCGGTAATAATTTAATTAGAACGGTAGGTTGAAGCCTTTTCCGTAGGAGCCGCCTCGACGGTTCCCTTTCTTGTTCATCTGCTTCATCATCTTATTTGCGGATTCAAACTGCTTAAGAAGGCGGTTAACGTCCTCCACTTTTGTTCCGCTGCCCGCCGCAATTCTTCGCTTGCGTGACGGGTTAATTATATCGGGCTTTTCACGTTCTTTTCGAGTCATTGAACTGATTATTGCCTCGGTACGCTTAAATGCTTTCTCGTCAATCGCTTCGTCTGGTATCTTCGCGCCGCCCGGCATCATTGCCATAAGTTGACGAAGGTTGCCCATATTAGATATCTGTTTAATTTGGTCGAGCAGGTCGTTCATATCAAATCCGCTGTGTTTCAGCTTCTTCGCAAGCTGCTCAGCCTTCTCAGCGTCAAGCGTCTGTTCTGCCTTTTCAATAAAGGTAAGCACGTCGCCCATGCCGAGTATTCTTGACGCCATTCTTTCGGGGTGAAATATCTCGATATCGTCAAGCTTTTCGCCTATGCCGGCGTACTTTATCGGCTTACCGGTAACGCTCAGCACCGAAAGCGCCGCGCCGCCGCGGGTATCGCCGTCAAGCTTTGTGATAATCACGCCGTCTATGCCTATTTTTTCGTTAAAGCTTTGAGCAACGTTTACCGCGTCCTGACCTGTCATAGAATCGACTACGAGAAGGGTTTCGTCTACCTTTACCTTCTCTTTTATTCGCTGAAGCTCGCCCATAAGCTCATCGTCAACGTGAAGCCGACCCGCCGTATCGAGTATAACGATATCGTTGCCGTAATCCTTTGCGTGGGAATAAGCCGCCTTTGCAATCTTCACGGGGTCTTCCTGACCCATTTCAAATACCGCGACACCCGCGTTTCCGCCCGCAATTTTTAGCTGTTCTATCGCGGCGGGGCGGTATATGTCACAAGCAACCAATAACGGTCGGTGGCTATTCTTTTTAAACAGCTTTCCGAGCTTCGCACAATGCGTTGTTTTGCCCGAGCCCTGAAGTCCGCACATCATTATTACCGTGGGCGGTTTTGAATTCAGCTTTATTTCACGCGCACCCGAGCCCATTAGAGCTGTTAGCTCCTCATTGACTATCTTAATTACCTGCTGCGCGGGCGTAAGGCTTTTCATTACCTCCTCACCCACAGCGCGTACGGACACGGACGCGACGAAGTCCTTCGCCACTTTATAGTTTACGTCCGCCTCAAGCAGGGCAAGCCGAACCTCGCGCATAGCGTCCTTTATATCGCCTTCGCTTAGCTTTCCGCGAGATTTCAATTTTGAAAAAACGGAATTGAGTTTTTTTGTTAAGCCGTCAAATGCCACTTGTTAATTCCTTACTCAATAGAATCTATTATTTCAATAACGCGCTCGGCAGACTTTTGAATCCGCTCGGGATTGTCGCCACGCTGACTCATAATCACTATATCGTTCGCCTCGGCGCGTATTTCGCTGAGTGCCGCGCTCATCTGTGCGTTTTTGTTGTAAAACTTAAGTTGAGTTTCCAGCTCAAGAATTATTGTTTCGCCACGCTTTATCGCGTCTCTTACGCCTTGACGCGATATTCCGCTGTGTTCAGCTATTTCGGCAAGGGAAAGGTCCTCAAAATAGTAAAGCTCGATAACCTCGCGCTGTTTCTCGGTTAGCACACCGGAATATAGCTCAATTAACGGCGCAAGCTTCAAATCCTTAGCCATTTTAGCCAGCCTCCTTGCGAAATGTGTAAAGCACAGCCGCTTTACATAGGATATTATATATACTATTAGCGAGTGTGTCAAGTCTTTTATCTTTACAGGTGCAAAAAAACCGCCGCGAAGCGGCGGTTTTGCTTTAGCTATAGCGAATATTTTGAAGAATATTCATGATAAAGCTCGTTATATTGTTCAAATTCCTTTTTCTTCATATCGTGAACGTAATTATGAAGCTCAAAGTTTTCGCTCGTGAACTTTACCACTCGCCCCGCAATATTGGAGCAGTGGTCGGAAACGCGTTCGAGGTTGGTAACGAGGTCGGATAATACAAAGCCAAGCTCTATAGTGCACTTACCCTGCTGTAGACGCTGAATGTGTCTATCAAGCACCTGTTCTTTAAGGTCGTCAATAACCTGTTCTATAGGCTCAACCTTCTTCGCGAGCTCAAAATCCTTATTCTCAAAGGCGCGCACCGTCATGAAGGATATCTCTGTAACGGCGTCCGCCATTATCATAAGGTCCTTTTTAGCTTCTTCGGAAAACTCTATCTTCTTTTCAAAAAGCTCTTTTGATGCATCGAGAATATTAGTTGCGTGGTCGCCTATTCGCTCAAAATCGCCGAGCGAATGAAGAATCATAGCTATTCGCTTGCTTTCTACGTCGGTTAAATCCTTCGCGCTTATCTTAACAAGATAGCTTCCAAGCTTATCCTCGTACATATCTATCGTATCTTCATTTTCGTCGATAATAAGCTTTGAAAGGTCGTTGAAATCGTCCAAAGTGTTTATCGCTAACGTCAGCGTGTTGTGCGCAAGCTTAGACATATCAATTGCCGAGCTTTCGCATTTGGCTATCGCCGTAAAGGGCGTGTTGAGAAGACGTTCGTCAAGAAACTCATAATCGTTCGTTCCGTTCTTTCCGTCCTTAACGGTAAGTGTCGCGAGCTTGACGAGAAATTTACCGAACGGCAGAAGTATTGCCGTGGAGAAGACGTTGAAGATACTGTGAAGAAGCGCAATACCCACGGGACCAATAGTAATATCAAGCACAGTGGCTCCGAAAACACCTCTTATAATATACAATATGATAAGTCCCGCGGTCGTACCAATAATATTAAAGTAAAAATGTATTGCAGCGACGCGCTTCGCGCTCTTATTCGTACCTATACTCGAAAGCAGCGCCGTAACGCAGGTTCCAATATTTTGTCCCATTATTATCGGCAGGGCGACCGCATAGGAAATTCCGCCTGTAAGAGACAGCGCCTGTAAAATACCGACAGATGCGGCAGAGCTTTGAATTATTCCCGTGAACACCGCGCCTATCAGCACACCGAGCAACGGATTTTTAAATATGGTAAGTATCTGTGTGAATTCGGGCATATCGGCAAGCGGACTGACAGAATCGGACATAAGGCTCATTCCGAACATCAGCACGGAAAAACCAAGAAGCACCGAGCCCATATCCTTCTTCTTGTTATCCTTTGCAATCATAACAAGAAGAACGCCGATAAACGCGAAGATTGGCGCAAACGAGGTGGGTTTAAGCAGTTTAAGTACAAATGTGTCGCTTTCTATTCCCGCAAGGCTTAACACCCACGCCGTAAGCGTTGTTCCGACGTTCGAGCCCATAATAACACCAACCGTTTGGCTGAGCTCCATTATTCCCGAGTTTACAAGGCCTACGAGCATAACCGTCATTGCTGAGGACGACTGTATAGCTATCGTTATACCAGCACCGAGAACAAAGCCTTTGAGTGGGTTGGAGGTCATCTTTTTTAATATCTGCTCCAAACGTCCGCCGGCCATCTTTTCAAGACCGTTGGACATAACGTGCATTCCGTAAAGGAAAAACGCCAGTCCCCCGCAAAGGGTTATGATAGAGAAAATATCCATTCAATACTCCTTATGGTTTAACTGCGAATGTAAATATTATATCTTAAAATGAACGCAAAAGAAAGTATGAAATTTAGTATTGTACTTTTATCATTTTTTTTGGTAATATATAAGCTGTACAGCAAAAAATAGGAGGTGTAATCTTGGAATTTTTCGGCGACTTGTTCGGCAACGTGCTGAACATAACATGGCAGATGCTTGTGATGTGGGTAATAGGCGGTGTGCTTATCTACCTCGCAATAAAAAAGAATATGGAGCCTGCGCTGCTGCTTCCCATAGGCTTTGGCGCAATTCTTGTTAACCTTCCCCTTTCGGGCGTTATTACCCACGCCGGCGAGGAGGTCGGCATAATTGACCTTCTCTTCAATTCGGGTATAGCAAACGAGCTTTTCCCGCTGCTTCTTTTTATCGGAATAGGTGCTATGATAGACTTCGGTCCGTTGCTTTCCAACCCAAAGCTTATGCTTTTCGGGGCGGCGGCGCAGTTCGGTATCTTCTTTACGCTAAGCATGGCTTCTCTGTTTGGCTTCGAGCTTAAGGACGCCGCTTCAATCGCAATTATCGGTGCGGCGGACGGTCCTACATCGATTTTCGTCGCTAACTACTTCCAGTCGAACTATATCGGAGCAATTATCGTCGCGGCGTACTCTTATATGGCTCTCGTGCCTATAGTTCAGCCGCCCGTTATTAAGCTTATCACTACCAAAGAAGAACGCAAGATAAAGATGGAATATGAGGAAAAGATGGTTTCAAAAACCACCCGTATACTTTTCCCGATTATTCTCACCGTGATAGTCGGCATTGTTTCGCCAAAATCCGTTGCTCTTATCGGCTTCTTAATGTTCGGTAACCTTATTCGCGAGTGCGGCGTGCTCAATTCTCTCTCCGAAAGCGCGCAAAAGGAACTCGCAAACCTCATTACGTTGCTTCTTGGTATCTCAATCGCCGCGAGAATGCAAGCGGACGCGTTTATTAACGTAAGAACTCTGCTAATTCTGCTTCTCGGTCTTATCGCCTTCGTGTTTGATACTGTAGGCGGCGTGTTCTTCGCAAAGCTTCTCAATCTTTTCTCGAAAAAGAAGATAAACCCGATGATAGGAGCCGCCGGTATATCCGCGTTTCCGATGTCGGCGCGTGTTGTTCACAAGATGGGCCTTGCCGAAGACCCTCAAAATTTCCTTCTTATGCATACGGTCGGCGTTAATGTTTCAGGTCAGATTGCCTCGGTTATCGCGGGCGGACTGATATTGAATCTGTTGGGTTAAGGGGGATTTGAGTAATGTTTGTAATTAATTTCGACGCGTTTTTGCAGTCCTTACCCGTTATGGGCAAGGGTATGTTGGGTATATTTATTGTCACGGCAATAATCGTAATCAGCATTGCTGTTTTAAACAAGGTCTCCTCTAAATAGAAAACGCCCTCGTTTAAATACGGGGGACGATAATTAGAATCAAAAAAGAGGGCGGAATTCCGCCCTCTTGCTTTTTATTTTGTCACCACTACTTCGGCTTGCGGCGCGTTCGCCGCCACGGACGCAATTCCGTTTTTGCAGCTCGCCTTCGCCGTATATCCTTCACTCGCAAGGATAATTTCACCGTTCGCGGCCTTTAACCTGAATCTGAAATCTCCTTTCTTATCTTTATAGATTTCATATTTCGGATTTTTAATCTCTATGTAACCGGTGACGGTTTGGTCTTCTATTGCAGCCTTGCAACTTTTTCGAACGCTCTCGACACCGTTTTTGCACGACTCTATCGAGGAATACGTTTCGCTTATAGCTATCGTCTCGCCGTTACCGGCTTTTAGGTTAAAGTGACAATTACCGCTTCTCGCTGCGGTAACAACAAACCTGCCCATTGGCCCGACCTCCGTTCTTTACTGTAATCATATTATAGCATGATTTTTGATAGTTTGCACTACTTTTTACATAATTTTATGATTTGCAACATTATTTTTGTTGATTTTGTGCAATTGTACATAGTTTTTATCCAAAATAATTACATCGTAATCTTGACGCTATTACTTTTATCAATGGATATTAATATACTCGCCCTTATGAATGTGCAAGTATGAAAAAACAGGACATGCTTCTGCATGCCCTGTTTTTATGATAACGCCTTTCGAGGCGCTCTGGCTGGGCCGGCTGGATTTGAACCAGCGGGTGACGGAGTCAAAGTCCGTTGCCTTACCGCTTGGCTACGGCCCAATATACAGATAAAGCGAACTCATATGCTAATACGAATTCGCCGCTCTTAAGAATGGGGTGGATAGTGGGGCT
Source organism: uncultured Oscillospiraceae bacterium (assembly GCA_964622315.1). GTDB lineage: Bacteria > Bacillota > Clostridia > Oscillospirales > Ruminococcaceae > JAYFNU01. Next base: position 7,970 of record CAZUOY010000067.1, read on the forward strand.
CGAACCCACGACCTCCAGGGCCACAACCTGGCACTCTAGCCTACTGAGCTATACCCACCATAAAATAAAATGGTGCGCCTGAAGGGACTCGAACCCCTGACCCACTGCTTAGAAGGCAGTTGCTCTATCCACCTGAGCTACAGGCGCGCACCGACCGATAATTGGAGCGGGTGATGGGAATCGAACCCACGTATCCAGCTTGGAAGGCTGGTGTTCTACCATTGAACTACACCCGCAAA
>CAZUOY010000068.1:0-7947 GCA_964622315.1 uncultured Oscillospiraceae bacterium
GGCTTAATAACGCAAAGCCAACTCGTTCCAACCTACTCGTAGCCTTTCAGCGGACCGCTCGCGGGTGAGTTCGGTGTTTTCTCTTTACCGTCTTTCAGCTTACGACGGCTCTCTGCGAAAGAAGAAAAGAACCTACTGTTCCCGTTCATCGCGTTTCAATTATTGAGTGTATGATAACAACATTTGAGCGGTTTGTCAATAATTTATGCGGATATTCGTTCAAATTGACTATTATAAAGCTTCGCATAAAAGCCGTTTTTAGCCATAAGCTCATCATGCGTGCCCTGCTCAACAATGTCGCCTTCAACCATGCAAAGGATAAGGTCGGCGTTGCGTATAGTTGAAAGCCTATGCGCAATAACAAAGCTGGTTCTTCCCGCCGTCAGATTATCCATAGCCTTTTGTATTAAAATCTCGGTTCTTGTATCTACTGAGGAGGTAGCCTCGTCCAGGATAAGCACCCTTGAGTTCGCAAGTATTGCTCTTGCTATAGTGAGCAGCTGCTTTTGACCTTGGGATATGTTGGTGGCCTCCTCGTTTAGAATCATATTATATCCGTCCGGAAGTGTTCTTATAAACTTATCTATCTGCGCCGCCTTTGCCGCGGCTATAACCTCCTCGTCGGTTGCGTTCAAGCGTCCATAACGAATATTATCCATTATAGTACCGTTAAAGAGCCATGTGTCCTGGAGAACCATACCGAACTCTCTGCGCAAATCCTCACGGGTAAAATCGTCAATATCGTGCCCGTCAATAAAGATGTCTCCACCGAGTATATCGTGGAAGCGCATAATTAGCTTAACGAGTGTGGTTTTACCTGCTCCCGTCGGACCTACTATCGCAATCTTCTGCCCGCTCTTGACTTTAGCGCAAAAATCCTTGATAACAATGTTCTCAGGGTCGTAGCCAAACCGCACATGCTCAAAATCAATGTTGCCTTCTATCTCTATTCCGCCTTCGGTATCCTTTTTATCTCCCACGTTAACGCTTACCTTCGGCTCAATAACGCTCATCTCCTCGGCGTCGAGAAATTCGAAGACACGCTCAGCCGCCGCAACGGTCATCTGTATCTGATTTGATATATTTGCAACCTGTGTAATAGGCTGATTGAAGTTTCTCACATAAACGATAAAAGCCTGTATTCCGCCTATTGTCATTCTTCCGTTCGCCGTGAGCGCCGCACCGACAAGACAGACAACGACGTAGCATAGATTTCCGATAAAGCCTGTTATAGGCTGCATCATTCCAGAAAGAAACTGAGCCTTCCAAGTAGCGTTATATAGCTTCTCGTTTTTGACGTTAAACGCGTCTATGGAGCGTTTCTCCGCCCCAAAGGCTTTTATAACAGTATGACCGCCGTACATCTCCTCTATCTGACCGTTTACCTCCCCGAGATAGTCCTGTTGGTCCTTAAACTGCTTCTGTGAGCGTTTAACGATAGACATTACCGACAGAAGTGAAACAGGCAACGACACAAGTGCTATTAAGGTCATAAGCGGACTTATAGAAATCATCATTACAAGCACGCCGATAATGGTCACTACCGAGGTTATTATCTGGGTAATGTTCGACCCGAGGCTCTGGCTTATCGCGTCAACGTCGTTCGTTATTCTCGAAAGTATGTCGCCTTGCGTGGTGGAATGAAAATAGCCGAGCGGAAGGCGGTTGATTTTATGCTCAATGGCGGTGCGCAGATTGTAGGATACCTTAGCCGATACTCCGGCAAGTATAAAGCTTTGAAGATAACTGAAAAGAGCGCTTATAACATATAGCCCCAGCGTAAAAAGCAGCACCTTTGCGATATATGCAAAATCTATTCCTTCGCCCGTGCCCGTTACTATACCGTTAATTCCCTTTACGAGCGCGTCGGTTGCCTTTGCCATAATCTTAGGTCCGACAATTGCAAAAACAGTTGAGCAGACCGCCGCTATCGCAACAATTATAATAACAGTCCTAAATGGTTTAATATAAGCGAAAAGCTTCTTAAGGCTTCCTTTAAAATCCTTTGCCTTTTCAACGGGCATCATTCCGGGTCCGCCCGGTCCTCCACCCCTTGGTCCTCTTACGGGACGAGGCGCATTATTTGCCGCACTCATGCTAATTCCTCCTTAGAAAGCTGAGATTCCGCAATCTCGCGGTAGGTTTCGCAGTTTTTGAGAAGCTCTCTATGTGTTCCCTTCCCCACAATTCTGCCGTTATCCAGCACAATTATCTGTTCAGCATTCATTATTGTTCCCACACGTTGAGCAACGATTAATACAGTTGCTTCCTTCATCGTCTTTTCCAGTGCGCGGCGAAGATTAGCGTCCGTTTTAAAATCGAGCGCGGAAAAGCTGTCATCAAAAATATAAACGGGAGCCTTCTTTACGAGTGCGCGGGCTATGGCAAGCCGCTGTTTCTGTCCGCCGCTTACGTTGCCGCCGCCTTGAGCTATCTCATGCTCGGTCTTCTCGTCAAGCTCGTCAACAAACTCGCTCGCCTGAGCGGTTTCGATTGCCTCGTCAATCTCTGCGGCGCTCGCGTCCTCTTTACCGTAGCGAATATTGTCCGCTACCGTACCGCTGAACAGAACTCCCTTTTGCGGCACAAAGCCGATGGTTCCGCGAAGCTCCGCGGTTGCTATGTCGCGTATATCGGTTCCGTCTATCGTAATTGTTCCGCCCGTCACGTCATAAAAGCGCATAATTAAGTTAAGAATTGTACTTTTTCCTGAGCCTGTCGAGCCGATAATCGCCGTGGTTTCGCCGGGCTTCGCCGTAAAGCTTATATCGCTCAGCACGTCCTCCGAGGCATTTGCATAACGGAAGAAGACCTCCTTGAATTCAATAAGCCTTCCGCTGTTATCGGCGGCTTTCAAAGCCTTCGGCTCTGTCGGTTCTTTGATTGAATAATCCGTGTCCAGCACCTCGGCTATACGTTTAGCCGATACCATAGCGCGAGGTACGATTATAAACATCATGGCAATAAACAGGAAGGACATAATTATATGCATAGCGTACTGCATAAAGGCAAGCATATCGCCGATTTGAAGGGTGGACGCCTCTATAGCTCTGGCACCAAGCCATATAATCGCCACGGTTAAGCCGTTCATAACAAGCATCATTACCGGCATAAGCAGAGCCATTGAACGAAGCACGAACCTATTTGTGTCGGCAAGGTCGCCGTTAGCCTTACCAAACCGTTTTTCTTCATACTCCTCGTTGCCGAACGCCCTTATTACCATCATACCCGAAAGATGCTCGCGGCTTACAAGGTTGAGCCTGTCGATAAGCTTTTGCAGTATATTGAACTTTGGCATAACCACCGAGATAAGCACTAATATTACGCCGAGAATAACTAAGACCGCCACGGCGATAACCCAGCTGAGCGAAACACTCTTTCTCAGCGCCATAATAACGCCGCCTATGCCCATAATCGGCGCGAAGCACATTATTCGCATAGACATTGTAGTAAGCATCTGTACTTGCTGTACGTCGTTTGTGGTGCGCGTTATCAGCGAAGCCGTAGAGAATTTATCGAACTCATTATTTGTGAAGCCCTCAACCTTAGTGAACACAGAACGGCGCATAGACATAGCAACACCGGAGCCAACGCGGGAGGAGAAGAAGGAAACGCCGATAGAAAACGCCATGCAGATAAGCGCGACGCCCACCATCTCAAGACCAACCTTAAAAATATAACCGCGCTGTATCTTAGCCGTGTCAATGCCAAGCTCACCATAAAACAGCTTTGTCATAACAGCGCCCACCTGCGAACCTATATATGTTGCGTTTGCGTCGGGCGAATCGGTTTCGGTTATTACACGCTGAGATACCGGTATGCTCTCAAGCATCGGAAGCATTTCATATAGCTTGTCAAACTCCTGTTCGGAAATGCCGCTTTGAGAAACAGCGGCCGAACCGCCCTCTTGCGCCGACATTGAAGACACAAAGCCCATAAAGTTGGAGCATGCCGCGGCATATGCGTCGCCTACAACTTTAAACGCCGCGTTATCTTTAAGGACATCTTCCTTTACGGAATAAACATTGTCCTTAAGGGTATACGCGCTTTCAAAGGAAGCCTTGTCCTTCTCTGACAAGAACAGCGTAACGAGCTTCATTCCGTTTTCGCTTATACTCTTAGGCGCCGCTTCTTCTATTCCGCCTTGCTGAATGCCGACGTTAACTATGTTGCTCATAAGATTTGGCAGATATAGCTCACACATAGCCTGTGAAAACAAAAGCACCAGGCTTACCGCCACAATCAGCGCATATGGCTTTATGTGTTTAAAAAGATACTTCATAAACAATTCCCCTATTTCTCGAATTCTTCTTTTAAATTATCGCGAGCCCTAACCATTAAACTATAAAGAGTTTTCAGCTCCTCCTCTGAGTAGCCCTTATACTTGACCTTGAGCATCTCCTTGATATACGCCTTGGATTCCGCCGCGCACCGAACGCCCTCGTCGGTCAGCTCTATAAGCGCGCTTCTTCCGTCACAGTTGTCCTGCCGTTTCTTCACAAGTCCCGCGCGTTCAAGCCGCGCTATTGATACGGCAACGGTCGCGTCGCTTACTTTCAACAGCCGCGCTATTGCGCTTTGCGTTTCGCCCTCGCGCTCCGCAATCACCGCGATTATAGGAAGTTGCCCCGGGTGCATACCCTTTCGTCTGCCGCGTTCAAAGCCACGCAACAAAAAGTAGCGGTGTATCTCGCGGTCTAATCGTTCGATTTCAAATTGATAATCCATAATACCACTCTAAAAAATAGTTAGCCGACTAATTTTTAATCGACTAACTAATATTAGTATTTTCATTTCCTGAAATCAATAACTATCTGTTAACAATTTCACAATTTTTACGGCAAATCTTCTTCGTTTTCAAGGTTGTGCCACACGCCTTGAATATCGTCGTTATCCTCAAGAAGCTCAAGAAGCGTACCCATTTTCTTCAGGTTATCCTCACCATCAAGCTTCACGTAGTTATCGGGGACATATTCTATCTCGGCTGAAACAAAGCTATACTTTTTCAATTCAAAAGCCTCGCGCACCTCGCGAAGGTCTGCGGGAGAGGTGTAAATCTCCGCAACTCCGTCCTCAAAGGAGATGTCGTCGGCACCACATTCAATGCCGTCCTCCATAACCTTATCCTCGCTGAGCCCTTCCATATCTATCACGATTACGCCCTTTTGCTGAAACATAAAGGATACACAACCGTTCGTACCGAGATTTCCGCCGTACTTGTCAAAATAATGGCGGACATCAGCCGCTGTGCGGTTGCGGTTATCTGTGAGCGACTCGACAATTACGGCAACGCCCGCAGGACCGTAGCCTTCATATATTATCGTTTCGTAATCGGCCTTGTCGCCGCCCTCAGCCTTCTTGATTATGCGCTCGATATTGTCGGTCGGCACATTGTTCGCCTTCGCCTTGGCAATTACGTCACGCAGCTTCCCGTTTGAGTTCGGGTCGGGCCCGCCCTCACGGACGGCAACCATTATCTCGCGCCCCATTTTTGTAAATATCTTAGCGCGTTGCGTGTCGGTTTTTTCTTTCTTTCTTTTTATGTTATTCCACTTGGAATGTCCGGACATAAATATAACCCCTTCTTATTTTGTAACTAAATAAATATACCACTATATCGTTTTCTATGCAAATCTTTTTGGTTGTGCTTCCTATTTTTTCTTTAATATTTAATTAAACCTCGGCAACAATACTGTTGAAAGGTGGGAGAAAAAATGGCAACACGAAACACAAATTCAAATTCCAACTCAAACTCTAATTCAAGACAGTCTCAGAACAAAAACTCGAATTCCAGCTCAAGTTCTAAGCAGTCTCAGAACCGAAATTCCAACAGCGATTCACGTCAGTCGCAAAGCAGAAACTCAAACAGCGACAATAAGCAGTCTCAGAACAGGAGCTCAAGCTCACGGAATTCTTCAAGCACTACCGAAAAGCAGAGCCAGAACAAATCCTCCAGAAGCTAAAACAAAGTCATTCGACAGTCGGGGAAAGATTCCCGGCTGTTATTTTTTCCTCATGCGCCGCGACAATCACGTCGAAAAGCTCTGTCAGACGCTTGTTGCGACCTGTAAGGAACAGATATCCGAAAAGCGCTTCAAGCGCTGTGGCCTCGCGGTAGGTTTTAGGCGCAACGTTACGCGGCGCTGTGACCTTTGAAGCGTTCTTGCCGCGGCGGATTATCGAAAGCTCGTCATCTGAAAGAAGCGGCAATATGTGACAAAGCGCTTTGCTTTGCGCCTCGGCGCAAACATAGCCCACAGCCATGCGGTGAAGCGTGTTCGGGTTTGTGTCCACATTCGCGGTAATATGCTCACGCACTAACGTTTCAAAGACCGCGTCTCCCATAAACGCCAGCTCAACCGCGTTTTTCTGCCGAACCAACTTTTCATCAACCTCGGTGTCCTTATTACACAACATAATCAAATTGAAACTCTCCGATATAAATTGTGTCGTCTTCTTTTACACCCTTCTCGATAAGCGCGTTGATAATTCCCGCATCAATAAGCGCCGTTTGGAAATAAAGAAGCGAATCGTAATCCTGAACGTTTGTCTGCATGAGAATCCTTTCGAGCCACGGAGCATCAATCCTGAAGCCGTCCTCGCATTGCTCAATTGTAAAGCCCTTGCCTATTTCGGGTAGCGGTTTTACATAGCTTTTTTCAAACACCGTGACAGGGGGAAGCGTAGAGAGCATTTCTGCAACTGATTTTACCAATATGTCTGTGTTTTTCTTTGTCGCCGCACTTATCGGAATATACTTATAGCCCAGCGCTTCCACGTGGCTTTTCAGTTTCGTTTCAAGCTCACTGTCCGCCGCAATATCGCCCTTGTTTCCCGCAACAATCTGCGGACGGTCTTTAAGCTTATCGTTAAAAGCAAAAAGCTCGGCGTTTATCTTATCGAAATCCTCTACAGGGTCACGCCCCTCTATTCCCGAAATATCTACAACGTGAACAAACATACGGCAACGTTCAACGTGACGCAGAAAATCAAAACCTAAGCCTATACCCTTTGACGCGCCCTCAATTAACCCGGGAATATCTGCCGCGACGAAGGAACCGTTGTCGGGCGACGCCACGACTCCGAGCACAGGAGAAAGCGTCGTGAAATGGTAATTCGCTATCTTGGGCTTCGCGGCACTTATTACAGATATCAGCGTTGATTTGCCTACGTTCGGAAAGCCGATAAGCCCGACGTCGGCTATGAGCTTAAGCTCAAGTATTGCGTCGTAGCTTTCGCCGTGTGTGCCCGTTTTTGCAAAGCGGGGTATCTGTCTTGTCGGCGTTGCGAAATGAGCGTTTCCAAAGCCGCCCTTGCCGCCCTTGCAGACGATAACCGCTTCGTCACCTGATAAATCCGCAAGTACTCCGCCCGTCTCCGCCTCGCGTATAACCGTTCCTCTGGGAACCTTTATTATAAGGTCTTCACCCGCCTTGCCTGAACAGTTTTTGCCTGTTCCATGCTCGCCGTCTCCCGCTTTAAACTTGCGTTTATATTTGAAATCCAACAGCGTGGAAAGGTTGTTGTCAACAACAAAAACAATGTTTCCGCCGCGTCCGCCGTCGCCGCCGTCGGGTCCGCCCGCCGCCACATATTTCTCACGGTGGAACGCAACCGCGCCGTCACCGCCGTTTCCCGCTTCAAGCCTTACCTTCGCTTTATCTACAAACATCCGCTTAACCTTTCAAAATAAAACAAAATCCCGAGCAGATTTGCCCGGGAAATGTTGTTACTGTATTATGTTTACCTTCTTGCGGTCCTTGCCAAACCTTGTGAACTTGACAGTGCCGTCTGTAAGAGCAAACAACGTGTCGTCGTTTCCTATGCCCACATTCTCACCCGGGTGAATATGCGTGCCGCGCTGACGAACAAGAATGTTGCCGGCGAGAACCGCCTGACCATCCGCTTTTTTAACGCCGAGGCGCTTGGACTCGGAATCGCGTCCGT
>CAZUOY010000069.1:0-7650 GCA_964622315.1 uncultured Oscillospiraceae bacterium
GAGCGTTGTGCTCAGCTGCGCCATCTCACTGACAAGGAGCGACGAGTTGTCTATGTTTACCGCTACTTTGGTGGAGGGGACGGGCTTAAGTGCATTTATTGTTCTTTCACCGAATATCCCACTGTCATCATTTGCTGTTGCTCTAACAGTAATTGGGCCGTAACCATGACATGTAACTAAACCTTCTTCAGAAATTGTTGCAATATCTGCTCCCCTTTCGATAGTCCATGTAACACTTATTTCAGATATCGCTTCAGTCTCAGGGAGTAACGTTGCGTTCATTTGAGTAGTATTCTTGTGAGGAAGTATGTCTTCACCTTCTACATAAATACACTCAAGCATCTTATCTTCATTTAGTAAAACAAGAACCTCGTTATCAGCTATATAATCTTCTGGCTCGGTCGTTTCTATAGAAAACCTATAATTTTTAACATTTTCGCTAAATAGAACTCCAAGAAGTGACTTTAGAACAACTGTAAATTTCGCATTAGGTTCAATGGAATCAAACTCTGACTCATAAACAAGCGTATCTGTGTCATAGTCAAATACCTTTAACTTTCCTGTAGAAGATATGTTACTGTTATTCTCAATCTCAATAGCGACTGCCGTTTCATCTTGCGCACTCAATTTTGAAACTTTCAGTGATAGATTGGTATACCCAACTTCTACGACTTTGATGTTATCTGACAATTCAACATCATTGCCGTCAGGAAGAACCTTTATTGCTACTTCCGTTAATTCCGTCACGGCTGGGAGCTCAATATCTGTTACCAGCTCTGCTGCCTCACCCGGAGCAATAAACTGCTCTATTTCAGCAACTTCAACATCGTCGATAAATATGCTAACTCCGTTAACGGGCTTTTGCCCATTATTTGTTACCGTGAATTTGAACTCCGATACATCACCCGATTGTACTGCCATACTGTCATAGCAAACAGTATCAAATGTCAGCTGTTGAGACGGTCCGATAACTGAATAGTTGAGATTTGACGAAACAGAAATATTCCCCGTTTCTTCAAAGTCTTCAGCAAATATCGCTTGAGAATTAACATAAACTATTCGATAATTTCCACTCGAGTCAATAAAACCACAGGGGTTTTCAGCATAGCCATCCACAACTACCGTACTGATTTCAGGTGACCATGAAGCTCCAGACGGAACGCTGGCAATAATGCTGCTTTTCTCGTCATCTAAAGATTGTATGCTTATGAGTACACTGTTTCCGTCAGCATCACTGATAAATTCAAATTGTCCGCCGATAGATGTATTTTCTGAAGAAACCAATAACCCATCTTTATTATATACATTTTCACCGTTATCCCAGATTAACTGCCTTTGTCCATTTACGCTACGTGCAACCACCTTACTGATTGTTCCGGAATCTTCTAAAACACCGTTTATATATAGCGTTCTGTTTATTTCGGTTATATCAGCACTTTCGTTCAGAAGAATGGCGACATCATCATTCTCTATCGCCATTCCGACTATTGGCGAGGTATATTCATACTTCTTCAATAGTTCTGAATTCTCAGAATTCCACATATAGACGCTGTTCGTTCCGTTAAGGCTTACAATATCATTCTGCGAATTACAGACCCATGCAACATTGACTATTCCGTCTTCAACTGATATTTGAGGCATTATGTCGCTCTTTGTGTCCGATGTGATAACACTTTGCGCTTCGAAAGCTTGAGTATCGGAATTGAATTTTGCATAAGCTATTTCCTGGGCTTGTGCCATTTCGTCGGTAGTAACACTCTCATCGAATATTGCGTTGGTATTTTGCCACGTCACATAAATTTCATTTCCGTCGCTTGAAATAGTCGGACAAAAATCCGCTGTTCCATCATCACATACTGGCAGAGGGTCGCTCCAGCCGCCTGTTGCAGAATCAAATATTGAATAGACTAATACCGAATGGTTTCCTGTCTCACGAGTGCCATCATCACAAAGCCATATAAGTACAGTATCATTACTTGTAGCAGCAACTTGCGGGCGGGCATTGGTCATGATATTACTTTGCAATATCGACGTGTTTGTTCCTTCAAAATTGGCCATTCGTTCCATTGAAGCACTGTATTGTGATGTACTAAACACAGTCTCGTCGTTAACGCTTACTGCTGGTACTCCACCTGATGAGTTAAACTTCGTTTGGTAATTAAGATAGCTACGTTCATCCATTGTAAGACTCTGAGACACTTCTTCCATTGTCACAACTGAACGATTCGGCATAATTTCGGAAGAATAATCATTCGTGCCATACTTTTCATAGTAAACCCAGCCATCTTTAGGAGTAATGACTATAGGATGCTTACTTGTCCAAAATAGTACTTTCCACGAGATACCGATTTCTCCAGACAGAGAAGCGCAAGTATACTGTGTTTCACCTATATATTTAATTTTGTTGCTTGCCTCACCGTATACAGACACATCGCCGATGCCCGTTATTCCAACACCGCCACTTACCTCAATCTTAGGAAATTCAATTTCTAATTCTACTCCACCAAATTCAATTCCGTTGTCTTCATCTAAATTAAATATAATATCTCTTGAAAGACTGGCCTCAGCCGAGAGCGAACCCTTAAACACAATAGGAACTACTCCGACCATCGTCTGCCACTCATTTTTTACTTTACCCTTTATCTTAATAAGAACCTTGCCTTCAAAAGAGTTTTGTCCTACTACTCCTGTGGCATAACCCAAAACCTGAACAGAAGGCTTGAACTCCCAGCCAGTAGAGAAAGAACCCGCATCTTTTCCAAGGTTCTTTACTTTATCCCAGCTTTCATTGTACTTCTTTTCAATGTTTTCTATTGCGTCTTCAACGCTTTCTATTTTAGTAATGTCTTTAAAGCCTATACCGAAACTAACTTGGTCCCCCTTCTGTGATATACAGATTGGAACAAAGCTTAAATCCATCTCGATTTTATTGTTCCCTATAAACGGAATACCACTTGAAACATTAAAAGACAGCTTGTTCATAAGCTTAATTGTTTCATCATCATCCATTACATGAGCGTTTCTTGTAATTTGGATGTTAGTTTTTAGTGGAGTGAATTCTTCTCCCTTCTTTGAAACCACTTGAATATATACAGCGGAACCCGCGTCGAAATCTGACGGAGTCAGCTCAAACTTTCCATTTTCTTTAGCTGTTGCCTTTATCTCACCTGCCTGTAGCAATCGAAATTCTTTGATTTCGCTTTTTGAAAGTGAACTGGTTGCTGTAATTATCCACTCGGTATCACTATCTCTATTGTCACCCGAAACAACATTTACAAGCATGTCTGTTCCGTTACAATCCATACCTGTTACTTTATGAAACACTGCAGAATCTCTGACCATTGAGACGGTCACGAACTCGCCCGCCGTAACATTAACGGACGCATTTTTCTTTGACACATATCCACGTTTTATAATAGTAAGGCTAAAAGTCTTACAGGTTCCCGGTGTTCCCGGTATTTCTACCATGCCGTTATTGTCGCTCTTGTAGCTTTGTCCGCTGAAACTTACCGACGCATCTGCTATTGGGTCTAAGCTCTCTGAGTCAAATAGTAAGATGTAGTAGGAATGCTTATTCAGCTTTCCTTTATCTTCTTTCTCCGCCAATCTTGGAAAGGCGGCGTAATCTTTCCACATAGGTGACATCCAACCATTTGCACCAGATGGATAGTATATTACGGGAGCGTAATTTGAAAACTGAGCACTTCCAAACACCATTTCCCCAAATGTTGTAGGAGCGTTTCCTTCAAATAATGCGCCAGTCATATTATAACATTCCCAAAAAGCCATACTATCTATTGACACAACACTGCTTGGTATAACTACTTTACCGGTAAAACTGTAACATTTCAAAAAGGCTCCACTGCCTATTGTCGTAACGCTTGGAGGAATAGTTAGCGTACCTGAAAAACCGGAGCACCATGAAAACGCTCCGTCACAAATAGTAGTAACGCCGCGTGATAATATAAGTGAACCTTTGAAACCATAGCAGGCATTAAAAGCATTAACACCAATGCTTTTTACACTTGAGGGAATTAGTAGCGAGCCTGAAAAACCATAGCACCCACCAAAAGTATCATCTTTTATTGTTGTAATGCTTGAAGAAATGGTAAGTGAACCATTAAAACCATAACAACCCTTAAAGGCAGCTTCACCGATAGATTTAACACTTGAGGGTATTGTAAGCGAACCGGTGAACCCGTTACAGTCTGTAAAAGCATATGCTTCTATCTCTGTTACGCTGTTTGGAATCATCAACGTACCGGTTAATTTTGAACAACCTTCAAACGAAGATTCTCCGATTGTAGTTACACCTGTAGGAATTTGATAGTTCCCCTTTTTTCCTGCCGGAACCTGAATTAACGTTTTGCCGTTTTTACTGAAAAGCACGCCGTTCTCTGTTTTATAGTACTGAGAATCAGTACATTTGAAAGCCGATACTTTTTTTAACGAAAGGAAAGCTTTATCACCTATAGTTATAACACTTGACGGGATTCTCAATGTACCTGTAAAGCCAGTACAGCCGCTAAATGCATTATCTCCAATAGTTGTAACATTTGATGGAATTGTCAAGGTGCCGGTAAAGCCGCTACACCCACTAAATGCATTAGAATTAATAGTTGTAACGCTTGATGGGATAGTAAGTGAACCAGTGAACCCACAGTATGAAAAAACATTATCCTCAATTCTTGAAATACCTGATGAAATGGTAAGTTTACCATTAAAACCAAAACAGTCTTGAAAAGCGCAATAACTTATTTCAGTTACACTTGACGGAATGGTCAAAGAACCAGTGAAGCCATTGCACCCTCTAAACGCATTTACGCCAATATAGGTAACGCTACTTGGTATAGTAAGACTTCCTGTAAATCCTCTGCAAAAACAAAACGCACTGTCTCCAATTGCAGTAACTTTCAAACCAGCGATTGTACTCGGAATGGTTAATGGTCCTGAGCCCCCTGAATCCGCCCCAGCCCAACCAGTTATCGTAGCCGTTCCGTCACCGTTGCTTGTGTAATAAAAATTGCCCGCTTGTGACATGGTGGAATAGTCTTTAACAAACTCCGCCGCTTCAATTTCTAAACGCTGCATTTCTTCACGAAGCATTTTATCACTGAGCTTTTCGTCGTCATAAGAATTTGCTGTATCAGGTGTAAATGAAAAATTTTCAGATTCGTCCTCGATTGTTGTTTCTTCATACTGAGGCTGAGCCAAATATTTTTGTCTCAATGCCTCCTCTACCGCATTCATTTCTGCTTCACTCAAGGCGTAAGCCGTAGGTGCGGCAGGAGCGATTAAGCCAAATACTGTGAAAACACAAAGCAATACCGAGATAAGGCGAGAAAAAAACGTCCTCTTCATTTTACATCCTCCGACAGCTTTCGAATTAATTACCATTTTGTATTGTAACAAAATGTATATCTGCCAGCAATCGTCATTACTTCTAATATTTTATACATTTTTTTGTAGGTTGTCTTTTGAAGGCAATAAATTGCGCTCCCTAATACTGTATAAAATGAAAGAAGGGTAGCTAAAGCTACCCTTCTCTTTTGCTCGGATTATAATACTTTGCTTTACATAAACGGTGCTGTGTTTTACGCTTCCGCTTTTATTATTAGTTTCAGCCCTCGGCCTTTTCGACAAGAGCGGCATATTTGTTCTTTGCGTTTTCGTTAGCCTTCTCAAAGAGGTTGGCTGCACGCTCTGGGAAGGAGCGCTCAAGCGAGCTGTAACGAACCTCGTTCTTAATGAAGGAAACATAGTCGCCCGTGGGAGCCTTGCTGTCCAGCTGGAAGGGGTTTTTGCCCTCAGCCGCAAGACGCGGGTCAAAGCGGAAGTTGTGCCAATAGCCTGCTTCAACCGCCTTCTTGATTTCCGTCTGAGCGTTTACAAGTCCGCCCTTTATGCCGTGGTTAATGCAAGGCGCATAGGCGATAACGAGCGACGGACCGTTGTAGCTTTCAGCCTCATGCAGAGCCTTGAGCGTCTGGTTGTAGTCGGCACCCATTGCTATTTGCGCAACGTACACGTAACCATAGCTCATTGCGATTCCCGCGAGGTCCTTCTTCTTAACTTCCTTGCCCGCCGCCGCGAACTGGGCTACAGCGCCCGTCGGGGTGGACTTGGAGGACTGTCCGCCGGTGTTCGAATAAACCTCGGTGTCGAAGACGAGTATGTTGATATCCTTGCCCGAGGCGATAGCGTGGTCAAGTCCGCCGAAGCCGATGTCATACGCCCAACCGTCTCCGCCGAAAGCCCATACGGACTTCTTGGCGAGCATATCCTTATTCTTGAGTATCGCTTTGCCTTCCGCGCAACCGCAGTCGGTAAGAGCCTTGACAAGCTTATCTGTCGCGACCTTGTTCGCCGCGCCGTTGTCTACCGTGGAGAGGTACTCGGCAATAGCCTCTTTCGCGCAGCCTTCTGCCTTCTCACCGAGAGCCTTAACCTCGTCAATAAGGTGGTTGCGGCGGGTATCCTGAGCTATGCACATACCGAGACCGTATTCGGCGTTATCCTCAAAGAGGGAATTTGCCCAAGCAGGTCCGTGGCCTTCCTTGTTTACCGTGTAAGGAGTGGAGGGTGCGCTGCCGCCCCAAATTGAGGAGCAGCCCGTGGCGTTAGCTATATACATTCTGTCTCCGAAAAGCTGTGTTACAAGCTTCGCGTAGGGAGTTTCTCCGCAGCCGCCGCATGCGCCCGAGAACTCAAGAAGGGGCTGTTTAAACTGGCTGCCCTTAACCGTCTTGTCGCTGAACTTCGCGGCAACCTCGGGCTTCTCGTCGAGTGTAAGTCCATAGGTGAAGACCGCCTGCTCTTTTTCCTGCGTCTCAAGCGGCTCCATAGTAAGAGCCTTATTGCCCTGCTTTCCGGGGCAGATGTTTACGCAGCTTCCGCAACCGGTGCAGTCGAGCACCGACGCGGTCATAACCATCTTCATTCCGGGAAGACCCATCATATCGACGGACTTTGTCCCCTCGGGAGCTTTCGCAAGGTCGCTTTCGTTCATCGCGACAGGGCGAAGAACGGCGTGCGGGCAAACGTAAGCGCAGAAGTTGCACTGAATGCAGTTGTCGGGGTTCCAAGAGGGAACCGCCACCGCCACACCGCGCTTTTCGTAAGCGGCAGAGCCCTGCGGCATATGACCGTCTTCGCGGCCGCCCTTGAAGGTCGAAACGGGAAGCGCGTCGCCCTTTTGAAGGCTTGTGGGAACAAGTATATCGTTTACGAAGTCAACAAGCTCCTTGCGGTCGCCTGTTGCCTTTGCCACAGTGTTTTCGCCTGTTGCGGTCTTCCAATCGGCGGGAACGTCAATCTTTACTACAGCGTCGGAGCCTGCGTCGATAGCGTCGTGGTTCATCTTAACAATGTCGTCGCCCTTCTTCGCGTAGGACTTTGTCGCGGCTTCCTTCATATATTTGATTGCGTCAGCCTCGGGGATAATATTCGCAAGCTTGAAGAAGGCGGACTGAAGCACTGTGTTGTACTTTCCGCGGAGTCCAAGCTTCTTATCAATCGCGATAGCGTCAATTGTGTAGAACTGAATGTTGTTGTCGGCGATATACTTCTTGTCCTTGGCGGGAAGCTTCTCGGATAGCTCCGCGAGGTCCCACTGGCAGTTAAGAAGGAAGATGCCGTTCGGCTTAATGT
>CAZUOY010000070.1:0-7496 GCA_964622315.1 uncultured Oscillospiraceae bacterium
TGCTTGTGCCGACCACCATACTTTCGTGGCAGCATTATAACACCTTTACCGAACGGCTTGGGAACCTACCCGTAAAGGTGGCCATGCTTTCGCGATTCGCCTCCGCAAAGGAGATACGCGAGGCGGTAAAGGGGATACGTGACGGCTCGGTGGATATAGCGATAGGTACACACAGGTTAATCCAGAAGGATATTAGTTTCAAAAGACTTGGACTGTTAATCATTGACGAGGAGCAGCGCTTCGGAGTGAAGCATAAGGAAACGCTCAAGGAAGCGTTCTCAGGGGTAGACGTTCTCACCCTTTCGGCAACGCCGATTCCGAGAACTCTCAACATGGCGATGTCGGGCATTCGCGATATGTCTGTAATAGAGGAGCCTCCGCTTGACCGCCAGCCGGTTATGACCTATGTAATGGAGTACGACGGGGTGATAGTTGACGACGCGATAAAAAGAGAGCTATCGCGTGGCGGACAGGTGTATTATCTCCATAACAGGGTAGATTCAATCGAGCGCACGGCGGCGAAGCTTCGTGAGCGCTTTCCCGATGCGGCGATTGAGACGGCGCACGGACAGATGGACGAGGACGCGCTTTCGGACGTATGGAAGCGGCTGATTAACGGAGAAACGGATATTCTTGTTTGTACAACCATAATAGAAACGGGCGTTGACGTTCCGAACTGCAACACGCTTATTGTTGAGGACGCGGACAGAATGGGACTTTCTCAGCTCTACCAGATACGCGGAAGGGTGGGACGAAGCGCGAGGCGCGCCTACGCTTATTTCACCTTCCGTCGTGACAGGGTGCTAACCGAGGTTGCCTCAAAACGTCTTTCTGCCATACGTGATTTCACAAGCTTCGGCAGCGGATTTAGAATAGCCATGCGCGACCTTCAGATTCGCGGTGCGGGCAGCGTGCTTTCTGCACGCCAGAGCGGACATATGCAGGCAGTGGGATACGACACCTATTTAAAGATTCTCTCCGACGCGGTGGACGACGAAAAGGGAATAGAGCGTGCGCCGGAAAACCCTGAATGTACGGTAGACCTTTCCGTTAACGCCTACATTCCCGAGCGGTATATCGCCGATAACGAGAGCAGAATAGAGATGTATAAGAAGGTTGCGGCGATAGAGAGCGAGACCGACCGAGCCGAGGTTTTGGGTGAGTTTCTCGACCGGTTCGGCGAGGTGCCGGGCAGTGTAACAGCGCTTTGCAACGTGTCGCTTGCGCGGGTACTTGGAAGAAAGTACGCCTTCTATGACGTAACCTCCAAGGAGGACAAAACGGTGTTGTTTTATACCGACAAGCTTGACGAAAACGCAGTGCGCCTCTTTATTCGCGAGAACGAGCGGCGTGTGCTGTACGGTGCGCGCGGGAAAACCTATATTTCAGCGGGCGCATTTGAAGGTGAAACGCTTGACGAGACCGCGCTTCATTTCCTTATTGATTACGACGCGCTCTGCGAAAACGTAAAAAACGGAAATATCGGCGGTTTCGGCGTTAATTCTTGATAAGCCGAGTTAATTAGTGTATAATATATAAATTCAAGTTCCTTAAAAAGGAGAAATAACGGTGAAAAACAAAAAGATTTTTATAGCTGCGCTTTCGCTTGTATTGGCGTTTACAATGCTTTGCGGCTGCGCTTATAACCCGAAAACGGTGGCAACAATAGAAGATTATGAGGTTCCCGCTGGTGTTTATCTCGCAATGCAGCTTTCCGCGTACAGCACCCTTGCGAGTGAAAACGGAGCCGACCCCATAAAGCTCGATTTTCTTGACGCGGAAGTAAACGGCGTTTCCGCCCGCGAGCTTGTCAATAAAAAGACGATGGATTTGCTGGCTGAAAGTGTATTTGTCGAGAACGAGTATGAGCGCCTGGGCTTGGAGCTTACCGATATGGACGAGTATTATATTAACTACTACGTTTATCAGGTTTGGGGCCAGTACGGCGCGACATATGAGAAGAACGGTATAAGTCAAGCGAGCTTTACCGATGCACAGACGAGAAGCTACAAGAGCTCACTTCTTGTTGATAAGCTTTACGGCAAGGACGGCGAAAAGGCGTTCCCCGAAAGCGATGTGCGTGCCTATTATAACGAGCATTACACAAAGATAGACTATATTGAGTTCCCTCTTACCGACTCATCGGGCACAGCGCTTTCCACTGAAACGGTGCTCGCTATCTCCGAGGTAGTGACAAAGATGCTCGCTGACGCTCAAGAAACTGACAGCATTGAGCACGCGTTCCTTGCCTATTTCGATGAGATAGCAAAGATTTCTGGTTCTGAGCAGGTTGCGGACGAGAATTCCTTTAAATCTGCTTTTAACGAGAATGCGTTGGTCAGTGACCTTAACAGTAATTTCACTCCTGAGTTTTTCGCTAAGGCGAAGGGTCTTAGTGAAGGAGAATACGACGTGTTTAATACAGGCAGTTCAATCTTCATCTTCAAAGCAAAAGGGCTTGCCGCTGACGAGGATTACTCCAGTGAGCTTTCAACGATGACTATGTATATGGCGAAGGAGCCGTTCGCGGAGTATGTTAAAGAGAATATTGCTGATTTCACGATAACCGAGGACGCCCGCGCCCGTGAGTATTACTCGCTTGATAAGATGATACCGATGTTACAGCAGTAAGAGCCTATATTAGTTAATATATAATCTATAGCACGCTTACGAATTGAAAAGACCGACATAGATACTATGTCGGTCTTTGTGTTTTCGGGTTATCAGAACGTTTTAGCTCACACGCTACTTCGGAAGGCTGCAAAGCTCGCAGAATTCAACATAGACGGGCGAAAACTTATTCGTTACATACTTTGAGACGGTGGAGCTGAAGGTGTCGTCAGAACCTTCGCCCTTTTCAAAGGACATAAGCACTGTCGTGCCCTCGCCAAACTCGCTGCTTACCAACAAAGAGCCGCCGTGCGCGTCGCAGAAAAGCGCGGCCACGGTCAGACCCAAGCCCATACCCGGACGGAAGGAGCTGTCGTTCGCGGGCTCTGAGGAAAAGAAGGGGTCGCAGACGTTGACGAGGTTTTCGTTTGCTATTCCCGCGCCCCTGTCCTTGACGGTGAGCGAAACCTTGCTGTCGGTCGAGGAAAGAATGACCTCGATAGAGTTGTCGTCGCGGGTATACTTCATTGAATTAAGAAGAATGTTCAAAAAGGATTTCTCGAAGAAGCCTACGTCTATGGAGGCGAACAGTGGCTTGTCGGGAACAACAAGCGAGATTGGAATTGAGGAGGCGACAATGTCGCTGGTGGACTTACACAGCGCGCTGACAAGCGCAGATACGTCGCCTGTTCGCTTTCTTACGCATTCGCCCTCGCGGTAGAAACGTGAGAGCCACTCGCAGTTTTGTATATTACGAAGAATTTTATAGGAGGAACGGCGGATATTCTCGAACTGCTTTTCAACCTCGGGACTGTCATTCGACAGCATTGATTCAACAGAGCTTGAAGCGAGCGAAATTTCGGAAATATAGTTACGCATGGAGTTCGCAACGATTTCGGCGCTTCCGAGACTTATGGGAGAGTAAAGCCCTTCCATAAGAATGCCCCCCCTTAAGAACCACGCCGCGTAGCAGTTGTCGTCAAGCGCGGCAAAGGTAACGTCGCCGCCGACCGAAAGGGTGGGCGTAAGAGCTAAACGCGCAAAACGACGCTTTTTTAGAAGTTCTTTTACGTTGTCAAGATTAAGTGCGCTCAAAGCCCGTTCCTTATCGGGTCGAAAGGTAGCTTTTTTGCTGTAAGCGCTCTTATTTGCCCAAAGAACATTAAAGTCGCCGTCGTAAAGAACAACAGGATATTCACAGTCGTCGTATGTTTTTTTAAAGCAACTTATTGTATCTTTCACTTAGTCGCTCCTTGTTTATTATTATACCTTTATTATATCAAACAAATAAAATTTCGTACATACCGATTAATACCAATATATAATATTTTTTTTGCAAAATTCAACAGAAAAGAGAAGAAAGCTGTTGAAAACCCGACAAAAGCTGTTGAAGGTCTGACGAAAAAGCAACAAATATTTACACGCAAATAGGAAAAAGCGCCCAATATAGGGAAATTCACGAAATAGTTACATTTTTCGCAATTGTTTAAAACTCTGTTGAAACTGTTAAAACGTACAAAACACCAAAAGGAAAAAAACAAAAAATGTGCGGCGTAATTTCAAAAAACAACTAATAATGTGGTATAATACTTTCATTAACGCATATTCGGCGGTTGAAATGGAAATGAAATTTGTAAGCAACGTAAAAACCGAATTATTCGACGCCTTTGTCAAAAGCCACCCTACAAAGTCGCATTTTATGCAATCAGCGGCGTGGGGCGAGTTTTCGCGCACGGAAAAGGGGCTTACGCCCTACTTCACCGGGCTTGAGGACGAGAAGGGCGAGCTTCGCGCCGCGGCTCTTTTGCTTGAAAGGAAGCCTCCATTTTTTCCTGCCTATCTTTACTGTCCGCGTGGCTATGTAATAGACTTTTTTGACAGCGCTCTGGTTGCGGAGTTTACCGAAAAGATACGCGCCTTCGCAAAGGAGCGTGGAGCTATGTTTATAAAGATAGACCCTGACGTTGAACGCCGCTCAATCGACCGCGACGGAAACGCGGACGGGGTGTTCAGCAATGAGGGAGTAATTGACGCGCTCAAGACGCTCGGTTACCGTCACCGCGGCTTTAATATGGGCTTTGAGGGAAGGCAGCCCCGCTTCACCTTTAGAATTGACCTGACTCGCGACAAGGCGGCGATTGAAAAGGGCATTGTCGGAAACGTTATGAAAAACGTGAGGAAGTCCTATTCTTATGCTGTGACGGTGTGCCACGGAACGAGCGCGGACATAGGTGAGCTTCACAGGCTTATCTCGCTTACAAGCGAGAGGGACGAGTTTGTGGGTTATGGCAAAAGCTATTACCAAAACTTTTATGATATATTAAGCAAGAGCGGTATGGCGACGCTGTATCTTGGCAAGGTTAACCCGACGAAAACGGCGGAGATGCTCAAAGGCTCGCTTTCAGAGCTTTTGGAAAAGCGGAAGATTTTAAAGCGCGAGGGTGCGCTGAACGAATCCTATCTTTCAGAACAGCGGCTTTTAAAAGAGACAGCGCTTTTCGAGGAATACGCAAAGAGGTTCGACGGCGACGTAACCATAAGCGCACACCTTGTCGTGCGTTACGGCGACAAAGCATGGGCGGTTCACGCCGGAAGCGACAAGCTTATGAGTGAAAGCTTTGTGAATAACCGCGTATACTACGAAAAGCTTATGGAAGCTAAACAGAACGGCGCGTCGGTGCTTGACCAGTTCGGTACCGTAGGCAACCCTAACGACAGCCCGCTTAAAAGCCTTCACGAATTTAAACGGCAGTTCGGCGGAAGATATGTTGAGTTTATAGGCGAGTTCGACCTCGTGACTAAGCCGTTTTGGTACTTCGTTTACGAAAGGCTTCTTCCAATTTACCGAAACATCAGGATTGACATAAAACTTCGAAAAAAGAAAGGAAAAAAATAAGATGACTAAACGAGACTTTTCAAAGCTTGGCATAGCGCTGCTGATTTCAGCAATTGCGGCAAATGTTGCCTCAATGATTCCAAGCTGGATTTTCCCCGAAGGATTGCCCGGCGCGTGGAACACCTACAGCCAGCTCATAGCTTTTTATGTTGTACTTGTTCCTGTGGCGCTGCTGGCATTCAAAACCTTGTCGCCTATCGGTGCCGATGAAAGAGCGATAATGAGCGAACAAAAGCCGAAGCTAAAGATGACCTTCATTCTGCTTCTCGGTATCTTCTGTTTTTGTATGGCTTGCTCCTACCTCGGCAATGTTTTGGGTATCGGAATGACCTATGCGCTATCCTCGCTTATTTTCGGTCAGCCCACCAGCATGCTTAACCCCATGACAAACATCATGAGCGACAACTATCTGCTTGCTTTTCTTGTGGCGGGAGTTCTCGCGCCGATTTGTGAGGAATTCGTCTTCAGAAAGCTTCTTCTTGAGCGTCTTCGTCCAGCGGGCGAGCTTGCCTCAATACTTATCTGCGGCTTAGCGTTCGGACTATATCATCTAAATATAACCCAATTCTTCTACGCCGCAATTCTCGGTATGATATTTGCCTACATAACCATTAAAACGGGGACAATCCTGTGGTCGTCAGTTTTGCATATTATGATTAACACCTTGGGCACTGTCGTAATGAGCTATCTTGCCTCGCAGATGAACCTCGAAAACCCAATGTCAACGAAAACCATCCTTTACTCCTTCGTTATTGTCGGTATAGTCGGCGTGCTTTTCATCGGCGGAATTATCTTCCTCGCGCTTACGCTTTCCCGCAAGGGCATTCAAATAGAGAAGAACAGCGAAATCGACCCCAGCAGAAAGGTGACCTTCGGTAAGGTGATTTTGAATGTAGGCGGAATTCTTTTTACGCTGGCGTGTCTCGCTATGTGGGTAGTAGCCCTCGCGGTGTAGCGAATATCGGCGTATTTACTACATTTCAGGCGAGTTTGGGCGTTATATATTTAACAATTTAGACTTGTAATTATGTACAAGTTTTGCTACAATATATTAGCTAAAGCAATAATAAAAATTCAAATATGGGGGATATACCAAAATGAGCAAAATCAAAATCGGTATCAACGGCTTCGGCCGTATCGGACGTCTCGTTTTCCGCGCTGCGGTTCTTCGTCCGGACGTATTCGACGTAATCGCCATCAACGACCCGTTCATGGACAGCGCCGAGTACATGGCGTATATGACAAAGTATGACACGGTTCACGGCATCTTCGACGTAGACATTAAGGCGAACGGCTCTGACCTTACGGTCAACGGCGACACCTGCAAGGTCTTCAAGGAGATGGACCCCGCCAACATTCCGTGGGGCGAGGTCGGCGCAGACTACATCGTAGAATCCACCGGCGTATTCACAACCACAGAAAAGTGCATGGCTCACATTAAGGGCGGCGCGAAAAAGGTTGTTATCTCCGCTCCCGCGAAGGACGCCGAAACACAGATGTTCGTATGCGGCGTAAACCTTAACGTATATAACAAGAACATGCAGGTTGTTTCCAACGCTTCTTGCACCACCAACTGCCTCGCTCCTCTCGCCAAGGTCATCAACGACACCTTCGGCATTGAGGAAGGTCTTATGACCACAGTTCATGCCACTACCGGCACACAGAAGACGGTTGACTCCGCCTCCAAGAAAGACTGGCGCGGCGGCCGTGCGGCGGCTGGCAACATTATCCCCAGCTCCACAGGCGCTGCTAAGGCAGTCGGCAAGGTTATCCCCGAGCTTAACGGCAAGCTTACCGGTATGTCCTTCCGCGTACCGACTCTCGACGTTTCCGTCGTAGACCTCACAGTACGTCTTAAGAAGTCCGCCACCTATGAAGAAATCTGCGCCGCCCTTAAGAAGGCGAGCGAGGGTGAGCTTAAGGGTATACTCGGTTACACCAACGAAGACGTTGTTTCCAGCGATTTCGTAGGCGACGCGAGAACCTCCAT
>CAZUOY010000071.1:0-7485 GCA_964622315.1 uncultured Oscillospiraceae bacterium
GCGGAGCGGGTGGGATTCGAACCCACGGAGAGTTGCCCCTCATCTGATTTCGAGTCAGACCCGTTATGACCACTTCGATACCGCTCCGTATAAAATTGTGAAAAATCCGATTGTTTGAAAAGTGTTAGTTAAGTGTTAGTTGAAATCGCGTTTATTTCTTCTGTTGGTTGCCGAAAAGCGCCAACACACGGTTGTTTACGGCGACGACACCGAGACTCGACCCACCTGATTTCGAGTCAGACCCGTTATGACCACTTCGATACCGCTCCGTATTGACTGAAAAAATGCTCACGGCTCAAACGAACCGTAAGCATTATTATATATTCTATTTCTTCTTTGGTCAACCCTTTGCGAAGTTTTTACAGCGTCCAGCGTCCGCTGAACTTTTCCAGCAATCTCCTGTCGAGGAAGCGGCTTTCGGCTATTCGCTTCCCTTCCTCCCACGAAAAGCTTCCTAACGTTCTTTCCGTGGCCGGCGCGGCTTTAAGCCGTTCGCCCATCTCGTCGCAAAGCTCTTTGGATATTCTTATATTGTTTTTCGTCAGCGCCGTTATCGTGTCATATATATCGCGCTCGTTCGCGCCTATCGCTTCAAGAAGCCGCTCCTTCTCCTCGGGCAGCTCGTTGAGTGATTGACGAAGAAATGCGTTCTCGAACATTGCGCTCGCCACTCCGTGCGGCACTCCACAAGTCTCGGTCAGAACGTAGCCGCAAGGGTGCGGAAAGCCCGTTCCGGCTATATCTATCGCAAGCCCTCCCCAAAGCGAGCCGTAATATAGCTCCTCACGAAGTTTCTTGTTATATAAAATGTACCTGTCACCCACCAGCTTTACAAGGTTCGGATATATCAGCGCCGCGCCGCGTTCAGCACAATCACGGCTCTCCTGCGTGGACGCTCTTGAAAACCAGCTCTCCATACAATGACAAAAGGCGTCAAGCGCGGTGGAGACCGTCTGGCGATAGCTCATTGATAGGGTGTACTTCGGGTCGCAAAAGGAAAACCACGCATAGAGCTTGTCGCTCTTTATACTTCTTTTTCTTCCTCCGTCCTCGGATATCACCGCCATGCTGTCCACCTCGCTGCCCGTTCCCGCGGTTGTTCCCACGCAGACGAACGGAAGCACCGATTCAAATTCACAGGCGTATACATCAGTGGGCTTTTTAAAGCTGTTCACCGCAAAGACGCTTCCCGCGCGCGTAGCGTCAAGAGCCGAGCCGCCGCCGATTCCGACAAGGAAATCCGCGTCGAACCGTCTCGACGCCTCGCCTATAGCCTCGGCTATTGAGAGTGTCGGGTTTTCGGAAACCTCCTCGAAAAGCTTGTACTTTATGCTGTTGCGCTCAAGAGCGGTTATTATGTCAGCAAGCGCGCCGCTCTTTCTCGCGGAGTTTTTGCCCGTGACCACAAGCGCACGCTTTCCGAGCTTGCCAAAAAGCTGTGCGTTCTTTTCCACACAGTTGTTGCCCCAGATTATTCGAAGGTTCTCGCACTCGCTGAAGTCCATAAGCCGTTCTCCCTTGCGCACGTCTTGCGGTGCGCTATTTTTTTATTCTTAACTATCAACAGAGTTTTTAACATTCGCCGCAAAAGCATATCACTGCATATAGATAAAAATAATACTTGAAACAATACATATTGCGATTGGTGAACAAACCGCTATTCTACTCGCCTTCTATTATAATGATTTTGTTGATTTCTTTCAACACCAACACAAGGATTTCGGTGTTTACTTTTTTTAAATTCTAATATATTATAATTTGTACACGAATATGCCGCTTTAACGAGTGTTCCACGTGGAACATTTTAAGGCGCGGCTGTGGATAGATAGCTGTTCCACGTGGAACATTATCAGAGAAATCAACCCTGCTTTCGCGTGGGGAAAAGAAAGAGGTACGGCCTTGGGAAAGATTATAACTCTTGCAAATCAAAAGGGCGGCGTCGGAAAAACGACAACCGCCGTAAACCTTGCCGCGGCGCTTGGCGCGCTCGGCAAATCCGTTCTGCTTCTCGATTGTGACCCTCAGGGTAACGCAACGAGCGGCTACGGAATTAAGAAGCGCTCTATCGCCGGCTCGTCCTACGACCTGCTAATGGGTAGAAAGAGCTTCGACGAGGTTGTTGTTAAAACCGCCTTCAACAACGTAAGCGTTGTACCCTCAAGCATTGACCTTGCGGGCGCCGAGCTTGAGCTTGTTTCTATGAAGCGCAGAGAGTTTCGGCTTCGTGACGCAATCGTGACAAAAAAGCACAACTTTGACTTTATTTTTATTGATTGTCCTCCGTCGCTCGGACTTTTGACGCTTAACGGTCTTAACGCCTGCGACACCGTACTTATCCCGATTCAGTGCGAGTACTATGCCTTGGAGGGCTTGTCTCAGCTGATGTCCACCGTGCGTCAGGTGAAGAAGCTCTATAATCCCAACATAGAAATCGAGGGCGTTCTTCTCACAATGTACGATTCCCGAATTAACCTTACCGTTCAGGTGGTTGAGGAGGTAAAAAAATTCTTCCCGCAAAAGGTATACAGCACGGCAATTCCGAGAAACGTCCGCGTTTCCGAAGCGCCCAGCTATGGCAAGCCGATAAAGTTTTATGACGAGGGCTCGAAGGGCTCTGAGGCATACGACCGTCTTGCGGCGGAGTTTCTTTCGCGAAACAGACGTATCGGGGGTGAGGAATAATGGCGCAGAAACGAGGACTCGGCACAGGTCTTGACGCGCTTTTCGTCGATAACTCAAGCGACGAGGAGGTAAGCGGAAAGGGTGGCGCTTCTGAATTAAAGATGTCCGAGGTTGAACCCGACCGCTCTCAGCCGAGAAAAAGCTTTGACGATGATTCGCTCGCGGAGCTTGCGGAATCTATTTCACAGCACGGTGTGCTTCAGCCAATCCTTGTGCGGCCCCTCGCTAACGGGCGTTACCAGATAGTTGCCGGTGAGCGTCGCTGGCGCGCAAGCCGCCTTGCGGGGAAGGAAACAATTCCCGCGCTTATCCGTAACCTATCCGACCTTGAAGCGATGACTATAGCGCTTGTAGAAAATCTTCAGCGCGAAGACTTGAACCCTGTTGACGAGGCGCTTGGCTACCGTCAGCTAATGGATGTAAGCGGGCTTACTCAGGAGCAAGCCGCCAAGCAGGTGGGCCGTTCACGTCCCGCCGTGGCAAATTCACTCAGACTTTTAAGCCTTCCCGACGATGTGCTTGAAATGCTCAAAAAGGGCGAGATAACCGTCGGTCACGCAAAGGCTATTCTTTCTATCGCCGACGAGAAGCTTCGCTCCGCTGTGGCAAAACAGGTTTCCGAAAACGGAATGACCGTCCGCGACGCCGAAAGGTTCTGTCAAAAACCCGCTAAACAGGAAAAGCTTTCTCTGCCTAAAGCTAAGGAAAGCGTGGCAAGCGAGGTTGAGCTTTCGCTTCAAAACGCGCTTGGCGTCGAGGTGCACGTCAAATATAAGGACGGGCGGGGCACGCTTGCTGTTGACTTCTATTCGAAGGACCAGCTTTTTGAGTTTGCCAATAAGCTCGGCAAGTAGTTTATAATGTAAGTTAAGAATAAAGAAAACAATAAAGAGGAATTGAAGATGCTTGATATAAAGCTAATTAGGTCGAACCCTGAGCTTGTTAAGGAGAATATAAAGAAGAAGTTTCAAGACGAAAAGCTTTTGCTTGTAGACGAGGTTGTCCGTCTTGACGAGGAATATCGCGCGGCAAGAACCCGCTGTGACGAGCTGCGAAACCGTCGAAACGTGGTAAGCAAGCAGATAGGCGGTCTTATGGCTCAGGGCAAGAAGGACGAGGCGGAGGAAGCAAAAAAGGAAGTTGCCGCCGCCGCCGCCGAGCTTGCGTCCCTTGAAACAAAGGAGGAGGAGCTTCAAGGCGAGATAAAAAAGCGTATGCTTGTTATCCCGAACATTATTGACGAAAGCGTGCCGATTGGAAAAAATGACGCGGAGAATGTAGAGATTGAACGCTTCGGCGAGCCAGTCGTTCCCGATTTTGAGATACCCTACCACGTGGACATTATGGAGCGGCTAAACGGAATTGACCTCGACGCCGCTCGCCGCACAAGCGGAAACGGCTTTTACTATCTTAAAGGAAATATCGCGCGTCTTCATTCCGCGATACTCTCCTATGCTCGTGACTTTATGATTGACCGCGGCTTCACCTACTACGTACCGCCGTTCATGATAAGAAGCGACGTCGTCACCGGCGTTATGAGCTTTGCCGAGATGGAAAACATGATGTACAAGATTGAGGGCGAGGACCTTTACCTTATCGGCACGAGCGAGCATTCTATGATTGGCAAGTTCATCGACCAGATACTTGAAAAGAACGAGCTTCCCCAAACGCTCACAAGCTACAGCCCCTGCTTCCGTAAGGAGGTCGGCGCACACGGCATAGAGGAGCGCGGAGTTTATCGTATTCACCAGTTTGAAAAGCAGGAGATGATTGTCGTCTGCGAGCCTGAGGAAAGCATGGACTGGTACAACAAGCTTTGGAAGAACAGCGTGGATTTCTTCCGTTCGCTCGATATCCCCGTTCGCACCCTTGAATGCTGCAGCGGTGACCTTGCGGACTTAAAGGTTAAAAGCTGTGACGTTGAGGCGTGGAGTCCGCGTCAACAGAAATACTTTGAGGTGGGCAGCTGCTCTAACCTCGGCGACGCTCAGGCAAGGCGGCTTGCCATTCGCGTCAAGGACAGAGAAAGCGGCGCGACCTATTTCCCACACACACTTAATAATACGGTGGTTGCTCCGCCGCGTATGCTTATCGCCTTCCTTGAAAACAACCTTAAAGCAAACGGCAGCGTAGCCGTTCCCGCGCCGCTCGTTCCCTACATGGGCGGAATGACCGAGATTAAATAAAAGCGGAGGTTTTCCGTGTCCTTAACTTCTGTCAGCTTCTTTGCTTTTTTTGCCGCGGCGTGTATTGTTTATTTTCTTCTGCCGCCGCGCTTCAGACGGTTTGCGCTGCTTGGCGTTAACCTTTGCTTCTATGCCTTCTTAGGGCTTAGCTTTACGCTGACCCTTGCCGCCGTTATCGCCGCAAGCTATGCGCTCGCCTTCGTTATCGACAAAGCGAAAAAACGTCGGCTCGCCCTCGGCCTTTCCGTGGCGCTAATTATCGGCGTGCTTGTCGCGATGAAATACCTTTCTCTTGCGTTCTCCCTTGCTGGGGCGCATTCGGATTTCGTCGCCTCTATCGCCGCGCCCGCGGGCATAAGCTTTTACTCTCTCACGGCGGCGGGCTATCTAATCGACGTCTATCGTAAAAGAACCGCGCCCGAAAAGAGCTTCGTTAATTACGCGCTCTTTATCGGGCTGTTTTTGCAGATTCTTTCAGGTCCCATTCCGCGAAGCTACGAGCTGTTGCCGCAGATAAAGAACCCGGCTGATTTTGACTACGTGCGGCTGAAGCGAGGCTTTGCAAGGATTCTTTTCGGGCTGTTTGTAAAGCGGGTTGTTGCCGACAACCTCGCGGCTTCTGTTAACTACTACTTTTCCAACTACATAGATATTAACAGCTATAACCTTCTTATTGCCGCTGTTTTTTACGGAGTTGAAATCTACTGTGACTTTCGCGGCTACACGGATATCGTTCTCGGCGCGGGCGAGATACTCGGCTTTACCCTTCCCGAAAACTTTAAGGCTCCATACCTTTCAAAGAATATCCGTGAGTTCTGGCGCCGCTGGCATATCTCTCTTTCCTCTTGGTTTCGCGACTACCTCTATTTCCCCTTAGGCGGCTCTCGCCGCGGAGTGTTCTGTACCGTGTTTAACACCCTTGTCGTTTTCGCTCTCAGCGGGCTGTGGCACGGCGCGTCGCTTAACTTCCTTGTTTGGGGGCTAATCCACGGCGTTCTACTCTCGCTCTCGGTGCTTCTCAAAAAGCCGCGAGATTTTGCAGTATCGACACTTCGTATAAAGGAGAACGGCATATACAGAAAGTATATTTGCCCCGTAATCGTTTTCGCTCTTACGGATTTTGCTTGGATATTCTTCCGCGCGCCAAATCTCAGCTCCGCGGTGGAATACATTTATAACACTCTGCGGTTCGGCGAATACACCTTCCCCACCTTTCTTTTACCCTCGCTTAAGCTGCCCGAGGGCCACGCAGTAGTTACGTTGATTGGTATTCTGCTTGTCTTTGTTTCCGACATCTTCATCTATCGCGGCGTTTCGCTTCACGAGACTTTAAGCCGGGCGAAGACACCCGTTCGCTTTGCCGTTTACTATGTTCTTCTGCTTTCGGTAATGCTCTTTTCCTCAATCTCCGCTTCAGGCTTTATATACTTTAATTTTTGAGGTCACGATGAAAAAGGTTATTGCTTCCTTCCTGATTCTATTCTTACCTTTGTGTTTACTGCTCGTCGGCGTAAACTATTTTGTTGACCCCGCAAACATTTTTCACGCCGTGAGGTTTGTTGACGAGGTTTACAACATAACCGTTTCGGGTAAGAACGCCGACGGTGTTTCCAACTACGCCGACCGTCTTTTTGTTGAGAAGCGAATAGGCGCTATGGACGAGACGCCCGAGGTTATGGTTTACGGTTCAAGCCGAAGCGCACAGATAGACAGCCTTATCGCCGGCGCCGACTGCTTCAACGCAAGCGTTTCGGGCGCGACTCTTGAGGACGCGGTTTCCATCTATGAGATTTGTCGTACGAACAAGCTCACGCCGCGGCGGGTTGTGCTTTGTGTAGAGCCGTGGTACTTTGACGGCAATAAAAAAGACGCTCGTTACGGACTGTATCTTTCAAAATATTACGAGAGCTTTATTACTCGTAATATTGACGCGGCATACGAGTATACGGGAGAAAGTCTCGTTGAAAGCAGCGCGAAAGAGCTTTTCTCGCTTGAGTATTTCCAGACAAGCGTTAACTCGATATTTAAAAGTACTACTAAGACATATAAGCTTCCCGTAGCGACCGACAAAACAGAGACAAACGCGGGAATGATAAAGAGCGACGGGAGCTTCGTTTATCCGAACAGCTACCTTCGCGCGTCCGACTCCGATATTCTCTTGAGAAAGGAGACGGCAACCGAGGGAATTATCTTCTCCCTTCGCGACAGCGGCGGAATCGACTCCGAGAAGCTGGCGGTCTTCGAGGCGCTTGTATCAGACATTTTGTCCGACGGCTCGTCGCTTACAATTCTTATTTCTCCCTATGACCCGGTTGTCTACGCCGAGATAGAAGCCGAGCCAGGCGCTTATAAAAACCTAACGGATATTGAGCTTTATCTAAATCGTTTGTGCGGTGACACGGGTGCGTCGCTTGTCGGCTCCTATAATCCGGAAAACTGCGGACTTAATTCCGTTTCCTTTATCGACGCGCTTCACATAACCTACGACGAGACCTACTCTTTGTTCCACGGGAAAATTTAAGGGACGACTTAAATATCTTTTTATTGACAAGTGTTTTTTAATTATGTATAATATTTTTTGCTCTACAATTTGTTTTGTAGCTGCGGCGGATTAGCT
>CAZUOY010000072.1:0-7409 GCA_964622315.1 uncultured Oscillospiraceae bacterium
GAACATTGTCTTTACATTGTCCATATACTTGCCGTGCTTGAAACCGAAAACTATCTCGTCAATGTTTATGCTGTCGTAGCGCGAAAGGGTAAAATAGCGGCAAACGCCTACTTCAAAAACATTGGTTACAAATATCGAAAGCAGTATCCCGATAATTCCCGCGCCGACAAAAACAACTCCGAAGGTGGCAACTAACGCCGCGCCTATTCCGTTCCAAAAGTTTTCGATTACTGCGGGAATGCTTCCGCCGGTATAGTAAAAGCTTTCGAAATCCGGTGATTTCGCGCCGAAAGTGTAACTGTATCCGCCGTTTAACAGCCCGAAGATGAACATTACGAGAAGCGACATCCAGTAGCTTTTTCTAAGTACGATTTTCGCTCTTTCTTTAAGAGTGGGTCTATCCCAATAGTTCATTAATTAATCCCTCCTGTTTCTTATGTGGATATTATACACCGTATAATATTGTTTTTGCAAGCATATTATTTCATTTTCTATAAGTTGGTGCATATTGCACAATTAAGTTTAACAATTATTTGTATTTTTTCTGATATTGACAACTAACTGAGAGCGAATTATAATAAAGACCTAACAATTCCTTTCTATTTCATTTCACCCCTGCCTTGTGCGGGGTATTTTTTTGCATAAAAAGGCGGCTGTAATACAGCCGCCTTTAATGATTGCATTAAAACAATCTAAAATATTTCTCGTACTCCCACGGAGTCACCTGCATGCGGTACTCGTTCCATTCCTTGAGCTTCGCTTCGGTATAGATGCCGCTGATATGCTTGCCGAGCGTATTCATAACAAGCGTGTCCTCGTTCATAACCTCGATTGCGTTATGGAGCGAGCCCGGCAGACTGCCTATCCCCTTCTTCTCCCTCTCCTCGCTTGAAAGCTCATAGATGTTTGTATCTACAGACGGGGGCGGAGTAAGACCGCGCTTAATTCCGTCAAGACCCGCTGTCAGACAAACCGCAAGCACAAGGTATGGGTTTGCGCTGGGGTCGGGGTTGCGAAGCTCGATTCTTGTTCCCTGTCCTCTTGCTGAGGGCACACGGATAAGCGGGCTTCTGTTCC
This sequence comes from uncultured Oscillospiraceae bacterium, assembly GCA_964622315.1. Taxonomy (GTDB): domain Bacteria; phylum Bacillota; class Clostridia; order Oscillospirales; family Ruminococcaceae; genus JAYFNU01. The sequence goes on from CAZUOY010000072.1 coordinate 1,078, forward strand.
TTGCTGACCACGCTATGTAGCAAGGCGCTTCATAGCCCGGCACAAGTCGTTTATATGAGTTCACGAGCGGATTGGTAATAGCCGTCATGCCCTTTATATGTTCCATTATGCCCGCAATAAAGCTGTAGGCAACCGAGCTTAAGCCGAGCTTGTCCTTATCGTTTACAAAAACGTTGTTTCCGTTCTTGTCGAAAAGCGACATATTAACGTGCATGCCCGAGCCGCACTGCGCAAAAACGGGCTTCGGCATGAAAGTGGCGTGCAAGCCGTTATCCTGCGCTATCGTCTTTACCGCCCAGCGGAAGGTCATAATGTTATCCGCCGTGGTAAGCGCGTCGGAATATTTAAAATCTATCTCGTGCTGTCCGGGCGCAACCTCATGGTGTGACGCTTCTATCTCAAAGCCCATATCCTCAAGCGTTATGCATATTTCGCGACGCACGCTCTCGCCGTGGTCGATATGACCGAGGTCAAAGTAGCTCGCCTGGTCCTGCGTTTCGGTTGTGGGGTTGCCGTTTTCATCGGTATGGAATAGGAAAAATTCGCACTCGGGACCGACGTTGAAATAGTAACCCATATCCTCGGCTTCTTTGAGCGCCTTGCGAAGAATATAGCGCGGGTCGCCGTTAAATGGCTTTTGGTCGGTGGAATAAACATCGCAGATAAGCCGCGCCACCTTGCCGCCGTCCTTTGAGCGCCACGGAATAAGCGTAAAGCTCGAAAGGTCGGGGCGGAGATACTGGTCGCTCTCCTCTATTCTGACAAAGCCTTCAATAGACGAGCCGTCGAACATGCACTGGTTATCAAGCGCCTTCTCGATTTGTGAAGACGTGATAGCAACATTCTTCAGCTGACCGAAGATATCGGTAAACTGTAAACGAATGAACCTGATGTTTTCCTCTTTTACCCGCTTGATGATATCTTCCTTAGTGTACTTCGCCAAGTAAATCCCTTCCCTTCGTTAAAAGCTAAGGCGTCCCTTGCAGACGGAACGCCCTTCTTTATTTATAGAAAAAGTATATTATACATAATAAAATGTGTCAAGATAATTCGTTTTTACCACGGATAGTTCCAATAGCGCTCAACTTCCTCGTAATCCTCGGGAATCTCCCACATGTCGGTGTAGTTGCCCTGGTTGTTCTCGTACCACTCATCCATAAGCGAAACTCTGGAGTAGAGATAATAGGGCACAGATTGAATATTTCGGTTGAAGGAAACGCAACGGACCGAGGTAATAAGGGATTCGGCGACATATATCTTTTCTTCGGAAATTCCGATAATTATCGCCATGTGTCCCTCGGTATAAATAAGGTCGCCCGCCTTCAGCGTGTCGGATTTTAACAGGTCGTCGGTTATCCTTAGCTGTTCGCCGTAGTCGCACATATCAACAACATCGGCAAAATCGCCCGCTCCTCGGTCTCCGAAATCGAAGCCGCCGTTAAGCAGTACCCAGCTTACAAAGCCGCTACAGTCGAAGCCGTTAGGATAATAACCACCCGAAACAAAGGCGTACTTTGTTTCCCAGTTTTTGAGCTTCTGTCCCCATGTAGCAGGGCCCCATCTTATACCCTTCGGGTCGAGGTCGGCGAATTTATCCTCGGAGAGGTAAAGACCGACATGGTAGTAACGTCCCTCGCCGTCGGCGTAGGGTCTGCCCTCCCACGGAAGGGTAAGACGTCCGTTTTCAAAGAAGTAAGGTACTCTGTAAGGGAACTCAAGCGCAAGGAACCTTCCCGCGGCAACAACGCCGGCTCGTGTTCCGTAGCCGCCCGCTTCTTCAACACGGCTGAAAAGTATCTTGTCTAAAAGCGCCGCTTCCGCGTCGGTAAACTGGTCGGCGCCGAGCATAGGCTTGCCATAGGTGTTTGTGTCAGGAATGGTTACGAGGTCGGTTACCATTATATCAACCGACGTGGCCACTCCGTTTGCCGCCGTCGCCACCATCTTCGTTGTTCCATTGGAAACGCCTATTACCTGTCCGCCCTCGTCGCAGAGCGCTACCTTAGTGTTCTCAATAGACCATGTTACGGTTTCGTCCGCATCTCCGATAGAGATAACGTCTGTCGAAAAGGTCCTTGTTCCCATAATCGGAAGATAGGTAATATCTACAACATGTTTTATTCTAAGCGCAATTACTCTGTTAAACTCCGGATTGTCCTCGCCAAGACCGCTGATATTCCCCTTTTCGTCCTTGACAAAAATTCTATGATTTCCAATTCCAAGCTCAAGCTGCGCTTTTCCGCCGTCGGCTTGCACCCAGCCCTTATCCTCGGCAAGAGGCTCTGCGTCGCCGTCAACCGCAATAAACCAATAGTCGCTCGACTTGAAGAAGTTGGCTTTTACGCCCACTTCAACCATAACAGTGTCATTTTCGCTGAACTCGCCGTTTGTATTGAGCTCCTGATGTTCAATCTCCTTTTCACCCGCAAGCGCTACCGACTCAATTTCGGGAGGCAACGAGTTTTGATAGAAACCGTAGGCGCAGACCGCCGTAATAAATAAAAGCGCAAGAATCAGCACACTGGCGATAAGCCATTTCGCCGCCTTCTTCGTCTTTACCTTGACGTCGCGCTCAGGCTGCTGAGTCTCGGAAACATAGACGGTCTTTGCGAATCTGCCCTTCTTCTCGGGCTTCTTCTCAGTCGATTCATCAGATTTTTCTTTTTCAGGTTTCTCGGGAACTGCTTCGACCGCCGATTTCTTTGTCTCGACTTCTTCTTTAGTCTCTGCTTCTTTTTTCTTAAGCTCACTCGCTCTGAAGACCCGTTTTTCCTTTTTCGGCTTTGTGGGTTCAGTTATAGCCGCGGCGGGTTCTTCCGACACGATGGGTTTATCTTCTTCGGGCGCTACTTCTTCCTTTGCGGCCTCACCCTCGTCAACGGGTTTGCTCGGTGCTTCTCTTTTTTCTTCCTTTTTCTTAAGTGCCGACAATAGCGCGGCAAAACCGCTTACCTTCGGCTCGGCGTCCTTTTCTGACGCAACTTCAGTCTCAGACGAAGCCTCCTGTGTCGTTTCCTCGGATTCAGCTGTATTTTCGGTTTCGGCGGCGGCTGTCTGCTCTATCTTCTGCTCAAGCGCAAGGTTTTCCTCTTTATCATCAATAACGTCAGTATGGGCGGGCTGTTCGGGTGCTGTTTCCGACGGTTTCTTCTCGGTTTTCTTGGCCTTGCTTTTCTTTTTTGGCTGTTCCTTTTTCTTAGCGGCTTCGTCAGTTGTAGTCGATAGGTCAATTCGCTTATAGAGAATTTTTTCGCGCTTTTCTTCTTCCCTCGGTTCTTCGGCTATCTTTTCCTCGTTAACCTCGGGCAAAGCTTCCTTCTTGAATTTTATTTTGGGCTTGAGTGCTTCCTCCTTGACGGAGGCTATCTCGGCGTCGCTGAGAACTATATCGTCTTTATATAAAGCGGCGTCCTTTTTCCGAAAAACGTTTTTATCCGACGACTTAGCGCCCGCGGCTTTGTTATCGGCCTCGGGCTTGGAATTATTGTCTTCAATTATAATCTTTTCGTACGGACGCATTTCTCAAACCTTATATTTCTAAACTTATTCATAAATAACCAAAACTATGATTTTTTATACGAACATTGTAATTATAACAAAATACTACATTAAATGACAACTTCTTTTTTTACTTTGAAGAGAAAAAAGCGCGGTAATAATACCACGCTTTTTGTGCAGAGTGCATACTTTGCCGTTATCCTTTGGTAGAACCGCCCGTAACGCCCTCGACATAGTATCTTTGAAAGACAATGAACAATATCGTTATGGGTATGGCGACAAGCACCGCGCCCGCACAGAAGCGGGTGAACCACTCATATATATTCTCCCGCTCAAGCATTCTGAAAAGACCTACGGCAAGGGTATACTTATCATAGTTGTCCTTCATAATAACCGAGGCGAAAATAAAGTCTACCCACGGAGCCATAAAGGAGGTAAGCGCGGTATAGATAACTATAGGTTTTGACAGAGGCAGGGTTATTCTAAAGAAAATTTGGTTTCTCGTTGCACCGTCAAGCATAGCCGCCTCATCCATAGCCTTCGGAATCGTATCGAAAAAGCCCTTGGCGACAAAGTAGTTGAGCATAGCGGTGGCGGAATATACAAGCACTAAGGACGCAAGCGACTGGTAAAGCCCAATCGCCTTTAATATATGGTAAACCGCTATCATGGTCATAAAGCCCGGAAACATTCCGAGAATGAGACCCGCATTCATAAACGCCCTTCTTGATTTGAAGCGAAGACGTGAGAAGGCGTAGCTAATCATCAGAACAAGCATGGTGGAAAGCAAACAGGTGAAAACCGCAACGACAAAGGTGTTCAAAAACCATCGCGGATAATTAAAAAGCTTCGTTTCGGTGAAAAGCCGAGTATAGTTTGAAAGGGTGAAGCTTTGCGGAAGAACTGTGGTAATCCACGCGCCCTTTTCGCCTTGGAACGAGCGGATAACGAGCCACGCTATTGGTATTAGCCATATTACCGCCAAAACGGAAAGAAAAGCGTAGACTGCGGCGTTGCCGAGCTTTTTTCTTGTTTTCATTACTGGAATTCCTCCTCGTTCTTAACGGATTTTGAGGAGTTGTAGACTATAAGGGAAAAGAACGCGGAAAGCGCAAACACAATAATGCCGATAACTGACGCAAGATTGTAGTCGGAAAAATTCACAGTGAGCTTATAAAGCCACGTCACAAGAAGGTCAGTCTCGCCCGCTTGATAAAGCCAAACCGATTTAGGGTCGCCTTGCGTAAGAAGATAGATGACGTTAAAGTTGTTAATGTTCCCGATAAACTGTGTAATGAGGTACGGTGAGGTGACAAAAAGCATATACGGCAGAGTTATCTTCATAAACGCTTTGACCGGTCCTGCGCCGTCTATCCTTGCGCTCTCGTAAAGAGCGCTCGGAATGTTCATTAGAATACCCGTAGTAATAAGCATTGAGTACGGTATTCCCACCCACATATTTATCAGCACACACATAACACGGGCTATCTTGCCGTCCGTTAAAAACTTTACAGGCGAGCCGTTTAGTGCCTGTATTATGACGTTGACAGGTCCGAGGTCGCCGAACATTTTACTCATGAGAAGAAGTGAAACGAACTGCGGCACGGCGATAGTTATTACGAAAACGGTGCGCCAGAAGCTTTTGAAGCGTATGCCCTTCTTATTTATCATTAGCGCGAGTATCATACCGAAAAGATAGCTTGTAAAGGTGGCGAGCACAGCCCAGACGAAGGTCCAGCGAAGAAGATAGCCCAGCGTGTGGCTTTTAAGCGAATCCTGTCCGAAGACATCGCTGAAATTTTCCAAGCCCACCCATGTAAACAGGTTTCCGGGCGGCTGATGGTTTCGGTCGTAGTTTGTAAAGGCGATTAAGAACATAAAAATAAGAGGCAGAATCACAAACGCCGCAGCCATAATACTCGGAAGGGCGAGTAGTGTGGTCTGATATCTTTTATCAAACAGCTCTTTAAGCTCCTCGCGGAAGGTCGGCTGTTTCTCTCCACTCGCTTGGCGCTGTTGTGCCTTGAAGCAGGCGTTTATGCTGCCTTTGTAGAGCGCGATGAATGCCAAAAGCAGAACCAACGTCATTACGCTGTAAAGGAGTATCAGCATAGAGTTGTCCGCCACTCCGTAAACCATTATGCCAAGCTCCTCGTCGAAGTAGCCCGTCTCGACGTTTGTTCCGAGTGTGCCGAAATCCTTAAGATAGTTCCAGCCAAACCCAAAAAAGAACAGCAGAAATCCCACCTCTGTGGCAAGAAAAAGCAGCCCTTTTATTATCTGCCCCCTTATGGCGCAACCAAGCCCCATAACAAGATAAGAAAGCTTTGTGAATATGTCACCTTTAATAAATACATTCACGTAGCTCTTAACGCCTGCTGCTATTCCTCTCAAGCCGCGCCACACGGCGAGCGCGAAGCCTTTGAGCACCCTTGCTATACTTCGCGGAAGCGCCTTGAAGAAGCGACCCAGTTTATACGCCGCTTTTTCAAACAGATTCATCGTGTGATAGTTTTTCTCCATTAGGTACCTCGAATATTTCAAAGGTACAGACCGAGCTTAAGCTCGGTCTGCAAACTATTAGGTTCCTTTTAATTCTATGCGACTATCTGTGCTACCATTGCATCAAGCTGTTCTTGTAACGACACGGAATAGTCTTTGGTTTCCATACTTGTGCCGAACGCCTCGGCAGGTGACCAGAAGTTTCCCAAAACATCGTTCTGTGAAACCGCAAACTGGTTTTGAAGCGCAAGCGCGGAAAGCGACTTGTTTGAAAGCACCGCGTCGCTCTTAGCGGCGTTTACGTTGGACGGTCCAAGCAAGTCGCTTTCCGC
>CAZUOY010000073.1:0-6991 GCA_964622315.1 uncultured Oscillospiraceae bacterium
CGGCGGGAGAAAATAAGGAGTAACGATGGCGACACAGAAGAAACCCCTCGAATTACATAAATCTTTCAGACCGAGCCGCGACTTTATCATTGCGCTTCTTCCACTAATGATAATGGCGAGGTATCTTTACGGTCCGCGCACGACGATTATCTTCCTTATAGCTATAGCTGAAACCTTTATGTGTGACCTGCTCGCGGCGCTTATGCAGCGCAAGCGCTACGACGTAACAGACATATCAAGCTATATGTTCGCGCTGATATTCGTGCTTATGCTGCCGGCATCGGTTAACTACACAATAGTGCTTATCGGCGTCGCGTTCACGGTGCTTATAGGAAAACACGCCTTCGGCGGTTATGGGAACTATCCCTTTCACCCGTCGGCGTTCGGCTTCGCGTTCATTAACATTTGTTTTGCGAAGGAGATTTACGCTTATCCGCGTTCCTTCAGCGTAATAGGAACAAGCTGGGAGAGCGGTGCGGCTACCTACGCAGGAATAACAAATTCATTGAAGTTCGGCGGCGTTCCGTCGATAGATTCAGCTGACCTGTTTCTCGGAAACTACCCGGGACCTATGGGCACGACCTTCTGCCTTATTATTCTTGCGTGTATGGTGTTATTTATCGTGCATAAAACGATAAGCTGGCAGATTACGCTTACCTTTCTTGCCACCTGCGCTGGCTTTGCGCTGGCGTTTCCGCGCGTTCAGACTGGCAGGGTGGATTCGCTCATATACGAGATGCTCTCAGGCTCGCTCGTCTTCGCGGCGGTGTTTATTGTGCCTGAGCCTTCAGTTACACCCACTAAACCGCTCGCAAAGCTTATATACGGCTTTCTGCTCGGCGCGGTAACTGTGCTTTACAGAAACTATGGCGCATATGAGATGGACGTTTGCTTTGCGGTGCTAATTATGAGCCCGATAGTCGGAAGGCTTGAGAGTGCGATGAATAAGCGTCAGCCCAAGAAGAAGGTTCGAAAGGCGGGTGAGGCTGAACGATGAAGGCGGGAAGACCAAACAGAGTTTCGCTTCCGCTCAACGAAGCGATAAAGCATGACCTTGTCTTTTTTAACAATTCCGTGTTAATACAAGGGCTTGCGCTTACGCCCGCTATTGCGGGTGCGACTTCACTAAGCAACGCGGTTATTCTTTCGCTTGCAATATTTCTTCTTGTTATACCCACCCGCGTTATCAGTGAGTTTCTTTTGACTGTCCTTTCAAAGCTTCCGCGAATGAGGGCGATAGTGTATGTAACGACTTCAGCCATCGTATATATACCCGCATATTTTATATTAAACCGACTTTTCGGTGCGGCGCTTGCGGATGTCGGCATACTTCTTCCTTTACTGTTCGTTGACGGAATAGTTATCTCGCGAGCGGAGATACCCGCGCGTGAAAACTTTGCAAAATCACTTCAAAACGGCTTTTTCACCGCGTTCGGCGCGTCGCTGGTGCTGCTTATTCTTGGCTCGGTGCGTGAAATACTCGGTGAAGGCGAGATATTAAATTATCCCTTGTTTGATGGGCCGCTTTTAAGTGCGGCGGGAACCGTTACGGGCGGACTGATACTAACCGCGCTGTTTGCCGCGCTCTTTCAAGCGGCGGCGGGCGCATATAAGCGCGAACGTTTCATTGTGGAGGTGAGCGGTAATGAGTAACGTTCTCCTAAACGCAATTGAAAACTTTTTCGTAATAGCGCTTGCCGCTATCACGCTTCAAAACATTGTTTTTTCGCGAGCTATCGGCGTAAGCGAGCTTATGTCACTAATCGACGACACGACAAGCACCTTTATATTCGGAACGCTTCTAACGAGCGTTAATATAATTAGCGGTATTCTTTACTACTTCTTTTACACAGAGGTGGTTTCAAAAAACGATTTTTCTATCTATCTAAGACCGATTTCGATGGTCGCTTGCACCTTTATTGCCTTCATAGCGGTTTATATCATCGCGGTAAAATTCGCCGCCTACGAGAACATTAATAAATGTGTGCAGGCAATGCCGCTCGCGACCTTCAACTGCACCGTTATCGGAACCCTTTTACTTACAACCTCGCGTCAGTTTACCCTAATCGGCACAATAGGCTTCAACCTCGGCTCAAGCATCGGCTACATACTCGCGGTTATCCTCGTTACAGAGGGAAGGCGCAAGATAAAGCTCTCAGAGGTTCCCGCGGCATTTCGCGGGCTTCCCGTTATGCTTTTATATATTGCCGGTCTTGCCCTTGCGGTGTACGGGCTTACGGGATACTCGTTCTCCTTCTGATTTGTCGGATTAACGAACGGGAAATACCGGAAAAGGACTTACAATTCAAATGAGTGAAAAAACAAAACGAATAGCCGCCAACATTCTTATGGTGGTGGGTTCGATTATCTGGGGCGGCGCGTTTGTCGCCCAAAGACTCGGCGCAGACAATCTCGGCGCCTTCAGCTTCGGCGCTATAAGGTTTTTTATCGGCTGTCTCGTTATCGTTCCAATAATGCTTATAACAAATAAAAATCGAGACAAGAGCATTCCCGACGCACCGTTTAAGGATTACATCGTAGCGGGGCTAACCTGCGGAACGGCGCTCTTTTTAGGCGCATACTTTCAACAGCTCGGGCTTGGATACACTACGGCGGGCAAGGCCGGTTTTGTGACCGCGCTTTATATTATCCTTGTGCCGATTTTCGGCTATATCCTCTTTAAGCGTCGGCTGTCGCCTAAGGTAATGGTTGCGACGCTCGCGGCGTTAGTCGGAATATTTCTTCTCTGCGTGGCAGGCGATTTCGGTGTCAATATCGGCGACCTCTTTGTCTTTATAGGTTCGCTTTTCTGGGCGGCGCAGATTCTTTTAATTGACAGGTTCGCTCAGCGGTTGGACGGGTTGAAATTTGCCGTCTGCGAATTTCTCACCTGCTCGCTGTTAAGCGGAATAGGTATGCTCATATTTGAAACGCCGACATGGGCAAACATTAAGGCGGCGTGGATACCGATACTGTTTTGCAGTGTACTTTCCGTCGGCGTCGGCTTTACCGCTCAGATTATCTGTTTAAAGTACACCGAACCGACAGTCGCGTCGTTGCTTATGAGCTCAGAATCGGTCTTTAGCGTAATTTTCGGTTTTCTTATTCTTCACGAGGCGCTTACAGGCAGACAGATAATCGGCTGTGTGCTTGTGTTTGGCGCGGTGCTTCTCGCACAAATTACCCCCTCACAGCAAAAAAACATACAAAAAACGACTGATAAATAGTGTCACAATTCCGCTTGTATCGCATTGGAAATACATATATAATTGAATTACGAAAGGAGTTTTTCTATGGCAAATATTAAAGGCTCTAAAACAGAGGCAAATCTTCTTACGGCTTTCGCGGGCGAAAGTCAGGCGAGAAACAAGTACACCTACTTTGCAAGCCAGGCGAAGAAGGACGGTTACGTCCAAATAAGCAACATATTTACCGAAACCGCCGGCAACGAGATGGAACACGCGAAGCTTTGGTTTAAGCTTTTGGGCGGAATAGGCTCAACAGCCGAAAATCTCAAGGCCGCCGCCGCGGGCGAGAATTATGAATGGACCGAGATGTACGCTGAATTTGCGAAGGTAGCGAAGGAGGAGGGCTTTGACGCTATCTCAAGAATGTTCGAGGGCGTAGGCAAAATAGAGAAGGAGCATGAGGAAAGATACCTTGAGCTTCTTAAAAACCTCGAGGAAGGCAAGGTCTTCAAGAAGGACGGCGTGGTAGTTTGGAAATGCTCCAACTGCGGACATATCCATATAGCCGAAGCCGCTCCCGAGGTCTGCCCTGTCTGCGCACACCCACAAGCCTACTTTGAGCTTCAAGCGAAGAATTATTAACAGATAAAGCAAGCCCCCTTCGGTTATTCCGAAGGGGGCGTTTTTGTTGTCTTTTAAGAAGTCTTATATTAACTATAGTTTAGTCGGTTGCTTTTTTCAGTTCCACCCTTACGCCCTTAATGCGCCGCTCGTCACTGGAAAGCGAGGTAAGTAAAAGTCCGTCAAATTCCGCGAACGCTCTTTCGTCAGGCTCGGGTATTCTTGTAAGAAGCTCGCATAAAAGTCCGCCGATGGTATCGCACTCGACATTTTCGGGGACCTCTTTCCCAAGCCGTTCGAACACGTCCTCCACCTCTGCGTAGCCGTCGCAGACGAGACTTCCATCGCCGTCTTTCGAGATGAGAGTTTGCTCCTCCTCGTCGTATTCGTCCTCAATATCGCCGACGATACACTCAAGGATATCCTCCATTGAAACAATGCCCGACGTGCCGCCATACTCGTCCACCACCACGGCGACTTGAATCTTCTTTTGTTTAAACTCGACGAGCAGCTCCTTCGCCTTTCGGGTTTCGGGAATGAATATTGTGCTTCGAAGATGGTCGCGAAGTCTTACGCTTTCGGTGTTTTTGCCGACGTAGGTAAGAAAATCCTTAACATAGGCTATGCCTATAATATGGTCGAGATTGCCCTCGTATACGGGTATTCTTGAATAGCCGAACTTAACGGAAATGTCAATAATATCGTCTATAGAGGAGTCGCAGGAAACAGCCTCAATTTCGGTGCGGTGGGTCATTATGTCCGCCGCTTCCACGTCAACAAAATCGAAGATGTTGCCTATCATCTCCTTTTGGTCCTCGTCGATAACGTCCAGCTCCTCAACGGTGTCTACCAGCTCCAACACGTCCTCCTCGGTAACACCGCCGATGTCCTTGCTCATACCACGCGCAACGATAATTTTGCGGGCGAGTGAGGTAACGACGAAGGCAAGAGGGTTAAAGAGGGTAACGAGCTTTATTAAAAAGCTGTTTTTTCCGCTGTACGCTTCGCTGTGGGCGATGCCCCACGAAAGCGGAAGAAAGACAAAAACGGTTGAGGTGATTAGCGCGAGGATAATGAAGATAAATACCTCAAGCGCCTGTTCCCAGAAAAACGGATAATAGGAGGAGAGCGGGTCAATTATTGCGCGCATTATAATGACGGAAAGTTGAGAGGAAAGCCGCGCGATATAGACGACCGCAAGCACCGCAAAAACAAGAGACCAAAGAATAGCCGATACCGCGCGTATGGAAAGCCCTACGCCGCTTTTTTGTATCTCCATAGCGGTGCTGGATTCAAGCACCGCGCCCAGCGTGACACAGCTGAAAAACAGAGCGATTAAGCTCAAGACAAGCTGAATTATGGGCCAACTGTCGGGGTCCATCTGTTGCTCCTTTCAAAACAAGGGTGATTTTTAATACAGTATAATGCAAATGAATATATTTGTCCATTTGCATTATTATACACCTTTTGATAAACTGACCTAAAGGGCTTTCAGTTTATAAAAAACGAGGTTTGCAATGAAAAGGTTTTCTTTCGATAAACGAACATATTTATGCGCGTCTGCCGCGGGTCTGTTGTTTTCTTTTTTTGCTACAGCCGGATACGTTTTTAAGCCACTCGACGGTATAGAACGGTCTGCTAAGGACGTGAAAGTACTTTTATTGTTCCTTTTCCTCGCGGTAGCTGTTTTTACCTTGTATCTTTTTTTGTACTATTTATCCAAACACATTACGGTTCCGCTTAACAAGAAAACCGTGCCGGGATATTTTCAAATCGTTATTTTTTTCGTGCTGATATTTGCGTGGCTTGCTGTATTTCTGTCTTTAGGTCCGAGAATTACAGATGACTCCTGCGCTGTCATCACTATGGCGCTGGAAGGCGGACTAAACGATGCTCATCCGATTCTCTACACGCTTTTGTTTAAAGCTGTTGTTCTGCCCTTTCGGTCTATGGGTAGTATTTCAGCGGGCGTATATACTTTTTGCGCGTTACAGATGCTGTTTTCAGCGTACGTGCTGTCACTTATGCTGACGTGGCTTAGAAAAAAGTGTTGTTCATTAGTTTTTTGTATTGTTTCTATCATCTTCTTTTCTGCTTTCGTTTTCGCAGGTTTTTCGGTTACTATTTGGAAGGATATACCATTTAATGCTGTTTTTCTGCTTCTCATAATGCAGCTTTTTGATATAGGAGAAAGCGGCGGAAAAGCATTGGAAGACCGAAAAAACGTAATTAGGCTGACGATAACAAGCGTGTTTATGTGTTTTCTTCGTGGAAACGGTTGGCTGGTAGTTTTTTGCGTAACTGTCGTTCTCATACTGGCATATAGAAAAAGTTTTAAGCGTTTTGCAATTCCTTTAGCGGCTGTACTGATTGTTGTTAAAATAGTAACTGGACCTATTTACGGAATAATCGGAATTCAAAGCAGAATGGGCACTGTGGAACAGTTGGCAATGCCAATCCAGCAAGTAGCGCTGTCGATTAAACAGGGCGCAGTGCTGAGTGAGGAACAAAGAGAAAGCTTATCTCACTTTATTGAGCCTGAAACTATGGCGGAATTATATCAGTCAAGCAGTGTGGATTATATCAAGGGGAGCGCTGAATTTGACAGGACGTATTTCAACAATAACACCGGCGAGTTTCTCAAGCTGTGGCTTCAGCTTATGCCGAGTAACGCGGGGTCATACGTCAAAGCTATGCTCTTGGAAACCGCGGGTTACTGGAGGCTTGGGTTTGATTCAAATCATTCGCTTTGGGACAGTTTCAATGGGTTTATGAATATTGACCGACCAGACCTGATTAATAAAGCCTTTGGAATAGATTTTGCGGCTTTTGTGCGCTCACATACCCAGATGATAATTTCATTGAGCGCGCAGGTGTGGATATTGCTATATTCCGTTATTCGCTTGATTAACGAAAGAAAATACAGATATTTGCTGCCCTTGACTCCTATAGTTATTGTTTGGGTGGGCTTGATGTTCGGTGCGCCGTCATACGCTGAACTGAGATATCTTTTGGTTCTGCCTTATGCTTTGCCGATAGTTTTCTATCTGTTAATTTATAGGTGTACGAAGGAGCAGACCGCGACTGAAAGTACGAAGCTGTCAGAAAGCGGCACCGAAAAAAAGTAAGCATGCCAACGAAAAGCATAGGGAAAATTGGTATTTTCCTTATGCTTTGTTAAT
>CAZUOY010000074.1:0-6864 GCA_964622315.1 uncultured Oscillospiraceae bacterium
CCCGCGACCTTCTCCGCCATCTTCTGTATCTCCTCGGGGTAGTTGACGCTTATTATGTTAAGGTCGCGAACGCCGAGACCGATATCGAACATCTCTTTGTCAAGCTCTTCGCACATCTTTTTACTGAGCGTGCGGTTATTAGCCTGAATGGCGACGAGAGCGTTAAGCCCTATCGTCTGTTGTCCGCCGAGGACCGCCTCGCTGATTATGCCGTCAAGCTCGCCGAGTATACGGTTAGCTACGTCCGCGAGGGTGTAGGTCGTCTTTATGCCCGCTATCTTGTCGATAAACTTAAGGTAATCGCGGAACTCTATTACGAGGTTTCCGTTCATTCCTACAGGAATACCCGAGGGCACTTCCGTTGTGGGTATCATTATACGCTGGCGTGTGCCCCAGTTTAGTACCATCTCCTTCGCGTTCACGAAGTAGATATCGGTGCGAATGCCCGAATCCTTCTTAAGCTCGAAGAAGCTTTTTATTGTGGTAAGGAAGGGGATAATCTCGGTGTCTATATCGAAGCTGCCGGGGTTTTCGAACACGCCCTCGATAGCGCCGTTATAGTAGAAAATCGCCTTTTGTCCCGCGCGGACAATCAGAGTAGAGCCGCGCTTAAGCTCGTTGTTGCCCCACTTGTAGAACAGAATATCGTCGCGGTACTCGTTCCACTCTATTGTGTCCTTGCGCTGATTGAAAAAACTCATTATGACACCTCTTAATTATAGGTATAATACTCCCGCTGCTTACGCGGCGGGAGTATGCGCTTGAAGATTTATTTTCCGAGCGAGGATTTAAGAGCGGCGAGCTCTGCGTCTACGTCGGCGCTCGCAACGTCTTCGGAAACGTTGTATTTGTCCATAAGGGTGTTAATGTCGTAGTTATCGTCAAGCTCTTTATTAAGGGAAGCCTTTGCGTCTATAGAGTCAATACGCTTTTGTACCGCGTCCGCAAGGTGGTCATACTCGGAAACGCCGCCAGCCATAGAGGAAATCTTTTCGGAAAGCTCAGCCATCTTTTCGCTTTGCTCCGCGACGGCGAGCTTGCTCTTGAGTTCGCCCAGCTTATCCTGAGCGTCGCCGATATCGCCGACGAGCTTCTTTGTGAGCTGACGCATACGGTCGGAGTTAACCTTCGCCTGCGCGTAAGCGGTTTCGGCGTCTGCCTTCTTGGCGGCAGCCTTTGCCTTTCCTTCAAGGAACTTCTTCGCGTCCTCGTCGTTTCCTGCGAGAACAGCTTGCTCAGCGTACTTCGCGAGCTTTACGATTTCGCTGTCAAGGTCGGTTATCTTGCGTGCCGCCGCCATCTCGTCGGCGATAACGCCCGCTGTTTCCGCCTTAACCTCGTCGAGGTTCTGTTTAGCCTTGCGGATATACTCCTCAAGAATTATATCTGCGTTCTTCGCTTCTACCTTTTCGAGAAGCGAGTTAATGTTTGCGCTCATAATGTCCGCGAATCTGGAAAGTATGCCCATTGAATAAATCCTCCGTGAAATAAATTTGTGATTTAATTATATATAAAAGTAAGAACAATAAACAATGATAAATATTCACAATCTTTGGTCTTGTTTCTTTACAAAGGTTATAGATTATTATATGATATTCTATAAGAAGCATAACGGCGGAATTTGCCGAAATACGTAAAAGCGGGAAGATATATGAATTATTGCAGCATTTGCGGTAAAGAGATACCCGACAAACTAACGGTCTGTTCCGACTGCGCGGAAGCAAAGAAAGAGTCGCAGAAGGAAGCGGAAAGCATAGTCGCCGACAAGCCGAAAAGGAAGAAAAAAACCAAGAAGGCCAAGTTTGATTTTAACAAGGCGGTGCGCGAGGCGGACGAGCTTTTCGAGGGTATAGAAATAGGCGAAACTATCTTCGCTGAAGCAGAGGAACAAAAGGAGAAACCCGCTACTGCCGAGAAGGTGAGAACAGAGGAAAGCGTCGGCTTTTCGATGGAAACGTTACTCTTTGAAGCGGAAAGGAAGGCGGAGAAGCCCGCTGATAGCTTAATAACAAAACAAAAAGCGGAAGGCAAAAAGAAAAGCACAGTTACGCTAAGTGATACGAAGACGTTGGTGCAAGACACTCAGAAGCCTGAGGCTAAAGAAACCGAAACGGATTTAAAATCAGAGGCAGAAGAAAAAGCAGTCGAAGCGAAGCCGAGCGAAAGTGTTGTCAGCGAAAAGGTTTTGCGTCTGTTCGAGTCTCAGGAGGAGAGCGAACCCGAAGCGAAGACAGAGGCTGAACAACCTACGCGGGGCAAAAAGCTTTCCTCATTCTTCAAAGGCGTTAAGAAGATGTTTTTTGAAGACACAGAGGAAGAAGCATCAGAGTCTCTTGCTGACAAGGGCGCCGAAACAGAAAAAGAGACGGAAATCAAAATACCGAAGGATATCAGTAAAGAGGAAAAGATATCGCAAGCGGTTAAGAGTGAGGCGCCGCCAGACGAAAACAACGCGACACTATTTGACCTTGATATAAAGGAAGAAAAGGTTGAGCTTACAGCTAAAAAACGTGAGAGAGAGGGTATACTTGAGCGTGAGCTCGACGAGAGCGAGGGGGAAGACGAGGAGGACAAGCGCTATGGCAAGACGGTAATAACCATTGCGGCGGTAATAGTGGCGTTGCTTGTCGGCTTACTCGTTTATGCGGCGGCTACCGCGGCTAAGGGAGAACCCGTTGAATCAAACGGAATTATGCTTGAGTATCTTACGGGTGAATGGCTAAGCGAGGGCTATGCCTATGAAAAGGACGAAACGATAATTTTCCGCGAGTTTTTGATTATTAACGCGGACGAAACCTTCAAAATGGTTTACTACATAGACGACGGTGTCAGTTCAGAGGGCTATCGCGACGGAACGTGGAAGGTTAACGAGGAGATAAACGGAATTGTCGCTTTTGACGAGACGGACAGCAGCGTTCATCTGCGCTTTTCACAGCAAGCTCAGAATCAGGAGTATATTCGCTATTTGTTAAATACAAGCGATGAGTCAATGACTCTCAGAGAATACTATAACAAGACAAAAACCGATTTCTACGATGTGGAATTTAAAAAGGTAGGGTAAACAACAAATCCCGTCTCCAAACTGCATAAGTGCAGTTTGGAGACGGGATTATTTTCTTAAAATGCGATGATTATCTTCGATTAAAGCATCGCGGTATAGGTAAACATATACGGCTCGTTTGACGTAAAGACAAATTCATAGCCGCCCCATTCCGTCTGGTCTACAGTTAAGCTTTGCATATTTTCGTGAAGCGCTCCGTCAAGCAAGAAGCTTTCGCTTTCCAAAAAGTCATCGCCGTACTCGACGGTCAGCTTCAGGTCCTCAGAGTATTTTGGTATGTTCAAATATACGTCGGTGCCGTATCTTTTATCGGTCATCTGATACATAACAATCGCGCCGCTTTGCCAATTGTGCTTAACAAAGATATTGCCCTCGGTGTTATCAATAATATCAAGGCTCGAGGACATAGCCACAACCTTAACGTCGCAACCTGTTGCTTCTTTAACAATAGTTCTAATATACTCGGTATTCGAGAAGAAGCCTCTGAAATCAAGAGTGAAGATTGTCGAGCCGTCCTTAACGTGTTCCTTAAAATAATCGCTGTTAGCCGCCGTGATGAAGCTGTAATATTGACTGTTATACGAGTTTTTATAAAAAAGATTTGAATGATAGGTAAGACAGCTTGCGACGGTGAGTATAACAGCAAGGAAGGGCGCTATGTATTTCTTTAGCCTGTCAAATTTTTTAATAATTAGTTGGAGAATTAGTAACAGCGCGAGAATTAAAAAGAAGTAAGCATAGTAAGACGTACCGGGCACTTTAAGATAATCGGTTGTAACGTGGTTGATGTATTTTCCGGTAAGTGACTGCGGGATAGCAAAGCCGATAGAAGTAAGAATACACATTACGATAAGCGTCAGCGCGGTGCGAAATTTAGGCGCTTTTGTGCGATAAAGCGTACGAACTAAAACAACAGAGATAAACGCAGAGCCCACCCAGACTGCAATAGCCGTCCAAGAAAAAGAAAACATAGAGCTTAAAACGTTTTTAAATTCTCCCGCTTCCAATAAAAACGTGTGACGCATCGGGATATCGGCAAAAGCCGTGACAATTATCGTCTCAAGAAAACCAAAAACATCAAAAGAGGTGACAAGCCGAGTTCCGTCATATTCAGACGCCGAAATTTGTCTGCAGAAGTAGTATAGCACAAGATAAAAGACACCAAAGCTTGCAGGAATTATTAAGGTTTTAAAGAGGTTTTTAAAATTCAGTCTATCCTCTTGCTTCAGCTTTTCAATTGCAATAAACAGCAAGGGTACGCAGGCGAATATGAAGCATTCGTATGAGCTGCAGGCTACTAAAAACCAGATTCCGCAAAACCACAGGTGCGAAGTTTTCTTGTCTTCAAAGTATTTTAACAGCTGTTCCATTGACAGGAATACCAAAGCCATCTTCATCTGATAATCCGCGCAGAAGGAAACGAAGCCGCTGTAATTAGTATCGAATATCTGAATGAATAAGCCGAAAAGCAGGGAATATGCTAAAGCCGTTTCCTTTGAAGCAAGGCGCTTGACGAATCTGTAGGCAGCATAAACGGCAAAAACAACACCGACAAAATTAAAGATGCGAAAGAGGGTCAGCCCACCTTCAAGCTGAAAGAATATAATAGCGTATGATATGGGGCTGTAGAAACAATGAGCACGCAACAGAAACGGAAAATCTTCGGTGTACATAGACAGTAAGCCGCCGAGTCCGGATACGTGATTTTCAATTGAAATCCATTCGTCCCCTGTAATATTACCTAAGTCAAAAATTAATACATAGAAAAATAGACACAAAAGAAACAATGAAATTATTTGAAACAGTTTTGTGTTATCTTTAGCTTTCAGGTCAATTTTGTTTAACATAATAACCTCTTATGCCGTTTTTAGCAGATAATTATTGCCAAGCAGAAACCTTTTGAATTATATAGTTAATCCAAGGGTATGTCAATCTCAGCACAGAGCGCAGACTAAAAAAGGACGTTAAACGGTTTGCTTCGACACAGACCGTTTAAGTCCTTTTGTGTTTTCCGATAACAGATTATACTTTTCGGTTTTATTTACCAGCGTCGGTATTTCTGATATCTACACGCTTTATTTTTCCGCTTATCGTCTTCGGAAGCTCGCTTACAAACTCAATCGCTCTCGGATACTTGTAAGGCGCGGTAAGGTTTTTTACGTAATTTTGTATATCCTTTTTGAGCTCATCGCTCGCCTCGTAGCCCTTCGAAAGGACAATCGTTGCCTTTACAAGCTGTCCGCGAAGCTCGTCGGGAATGCCCGTAACGGCACATTCGAGCACCGACGGGTGCTCCATTAAAACGCTTTCTATCTCAAAGGGGCTGATGCGGTATCCGCTCGATTTAATGAGGTCGTCGCTTCGCCCGACAAACCAGAAATAGCCGTCCTCGTCCCGCCACGCGGTGTCGCCGGTATGGTAAAAACCGTCGTGCCACGCCGCCCTTGTCGCTTCAGGGTCGTTATAATATTCGTTAAACATTCCAACAGGTTTTCCGTGCTTTGTGGAGATGCAGATTTCGCCGACCATACCGGTCTCTACAGGCTCGTCATTTTCGTCCAACAACAAAATCTCATATTGAGGGCTGGGCTTGCCCATTGAGCCGACCTTGTTTTTGGAATTTACGGGGTTACAGATAGTCAGGGTTGTTTCGGTCTGTCCGAAGCCCTCCATAATTCTAAGTCCCGTTGCTTCAAAAAAGCGGTTGTAAACCTCTGGGTTAAGCGCCTCGCCGGCGGTGCAGGCATATTTTAACGAGGAGAGGTCATACTTGCCGAAATCCTCGTGAATCATAAAACGGTACATAGTCGGCGGAGCGCAGAAGGTGGTGATTTTGTTATCCGCGACAACCGAAAGAATGTCGTCGGCATGAAACTTTTCAAAGTCGTATACAAAGATGCAGGTCTCGGCAAACCATTGGCCATAAAGCTTTCCCCACGCCGCCTTGCCCCAGCCTGTATCCGAAATTGTGAGATGTATGCCGTCACGCGAGCAGTTG
The DNA here is from genome assembly GCA_964622315.1 of uncultured Oscillospiraceae bacterium. Taxonomy (GTDB): domain Bacteria; phylum Bacillota; class Clostridia; order Oscillospirales; family Ruminococcaceae; genus JAYFNU01. The sequence goes on from CAZUOY010000074.1 coordinate 6,060, forward strand.
TGCCAGTTTGCGCCCGTCATAATGTGTCCTATAGAGTAGGTGTGCGCGTGCGCCGCTATCTTAGGGTAGCTTGTAGTGCCAGAGGTGAAATACATAAGCATTATCTCGTCAGCTTTTGTTTCCTCATCGCCCGTTCTTCTCTCGAAGACGTCTGACGCAGCCGCGCAGCCCTCATCGAAATCAAGCCAGCCCTCTTTGCAACCCTTTGCCATAAGCCGCAGCTGAAGTGTGGAGCTTTCCGCCAAAGCCTCGTCTACGGAATGAGAAACGTCGCCGTCGCTCGTACAGACTATCGCCTTTACGCCCGCCTTGTTGAAACGGTAGACAAGGTCTTTTTTTGTGAGCTGGAAGGTGGCAGGAACCGCGATTGCGCCGAGCTTGCAAAGCCCAAGCATAGCTGTCCAAAACTCGTAATGTCGCTTGAGAATAAGCATGACTACGTCGCCCTTTTTTATACCAAGCGAGGCAAAATAGTTCGCCGCCTTATTACTGTCGCGAGAGATATCAAGAAAGCTGTATTCGTGCCTTATCTTTTCGTTTGAAAGGTGTATCATTGCCGTCTTTTCAGGATAACGACGGGCAAGCTCGTCAACAACGTCGAAGGCAAAATTGAAATTATCGGGGTAATGAAAGCTAATTGAGCTGATTACTCCGTTTTCATCAAATGTCTCGTTAACAAATTCCTTATAAATTGGCTCCATAATATCTTCCTCTTAAACAAAAAAGTCCCCGTCCCGATTTGGGACGAAGACGTATCTCCGCGGTACCACCCAAGTTACCCGAAAAACGGGTCGCTCGTCTGCGT
>CAZUOY010000075.1:0-6789 GCA_964622315.1 uncultured Oscillospiraceae bacterium
TCTTTTCGTAATCTATTTTTTGTTAGATTTGTCCGATTCGATAAAATTTCTCGCGGCGTTTGTGCATATTACATATTTTTTGATTTTTATCTTTTCGTATGATGTGAGCTACAAAAAATATGATAAAATATTAAATATATTCTTGTTGCTATTATACTCTTAATTTTCTTGGAGGGCAAGATGTTTACAGCAACCAATCCCATACTCAAGGGCTTTTACCCAGACCCGTCAATATGTCGTGTCGGCGACTGCTACTATCTCGTTAACTCAACCTTCACTTACTTCCCAGGCATACCCGTTTTCAAAAGCCGCGACCTGTGTCACTTTGAACAGATTGGAAACGCATTGACCTCGGCGGAGCAGCTGCCATTAAAGAACTGTCCGTCCGATATGGGTATATTTGCGCCTACTGTAAGATATTACAATAATACATATTATATTATTTGCACAAACGTGTCGGGCGGCGGCAACTTTATCGTTACCGCGAGCGACCCCGCAGGACCATGGTCTAAGCCATATTTTCTCGGCTCTGACGCGGCGGGCATAGACCCCAGCCTTTACTTTGAGGCTGACGGGCGCTGTTACTACGTCGGCTCTCGCGAAAGCAAAAACGCCCGATACTACGGCGACTACGAAATATGGCTTCGCGAGCTTGACCTTAAAAATATGAAGCTTGTCAAAGACGAAAAGATACTTTGGAAGGGCGCAATGAAGGACGCCACTTGGCCCGAAAGCCCGCACATTTATAAGAAAGACGGATATTACTATTTATTCATTGCGGAGTCGGGCACAGCGATACACCACAGCATATCGGTAGCGCGAAGCGAGAGCATCTTCGGCGAATACAAAAGCTGCCCGCACAACCCCGTCTTCACCCACCGTCACCTCGGGCCCGATTACCCCGTTGTCAACGCGGGACACTGTGACCTCATTTTGGCTCCTGACGGGCGCTGGTACATAGTTTTGCTGGCGAGTCGCCGCTATAACAACCACTCTTATTTTGGACGTGAAACCTTTCTTGCAAAGGTTTCGTGGCACGACGGCTGGCCGTTTGTCAATGAGGGTTTAGGGAAGCTTGAGGAGTCGTTCACCCTGCCGTATGAGGAACACCCTACCGCGCCGCCTGTTACAAGGCTTACCCCCGAAACGGGAGCGCTTCCGCCAAACTTTATTATGCTTCGCAACCCGACGGACTTTTTCGGCTTTACTTCCGACGCGCTGAGACTCAGGCTTCTCAGCGAAAAGATAACGGAAAGAAAATCCCCAGCTTATATCGGGCTTCGGCTAAGCTCGCTTCACTGCGAGATAAACGCCGAGCTCACGCTGCGCTCCTTTCTCTCAAACTCAGAAGCGGGACTCGCTCTATTGCAGGACGACGAAAACAACCTTAGACTTACTGTAACGCGAGAAGATGACAACTTCTATGTTCAGCTTGTTAAATGCGAAAAGAGAAAAGAAAAGGTTGTCGCACGTCTGCGAATTTCCTCTCTTAATTGCTCGCTGAAAATAAAAATTGACGGTGAAACCGCGCGGTTCTCCTGCATATGCGAGGGGAAAAAGCTTGTTCTCGCCGATAATTTGAATTTCGTTTTTCTTTCCACCGAAAGCGCGGGCGGATTTACGGGCGTCACTGCGGGCATATATGCGACGGCTAACGGAAATAAAAATACCGGCTTCGCTGATTTCCGACTTTTTGAACTAAAAAATGCAGATTAATATATTTTATATAGTCTGCCGTAAAGGCTTTCCAAAATTGTCATAAAATAGTATAATGACAGTATAGGCGCTACTACTCTATACTATTTTTCGCGGAAGGACTCATATGAAAGACTTTTTTGACGGAAATATCGGAGCCAAGTATCTGCTGGACGCTTTCCCCGGCGGCATAGGAATTTACGAGTATTACGCCGGTAAGGTGTCAACTGTCTATATAAACGACGGCTATTTCCGTATGATAAACGCCGAAAGAGCGAACCGCGCAAGGTTTACCGGCGACCGCTCGCTTGACGCTATACATCCGCTTGACAGGCCTTTGCTTAACTCGGCGCTTTTAAAGATAGCAGAGGGTCAGAATACCGTTGATATAATATGCCGTCTTCTGGGCGGAAACGAAAAGTATTTATGGGTTCGCTTTGTCGCGACGGTTTTCCGCCGCGAGGGCGAACGCATTGTTTTATATTGTAGTTATTCTAATGTGAACGAGCTTTTGACCCTCGAAGACGAGCTTCGCAGAAGCCACTCGCTTCTTAACGTGGCTATGGAGGCGGCAAACGTCGATGCATGGGAGCTTGACCTGAAAAACGATGTTCTTCTTATGCGCTCGTCGGCAAACGCCTATTCCGAAAGCGTGCGCACGGTAAGCGATATTCCTCATTCGCTGATTACAAACAACTTCGTTCACCCTGACGACGAGAAGCTGATATCCTCAATCGTTGACCGCTTAAAGGCTGGCGAAAAGACGGTATCTGGAGTAATCCGCGGAAAAAAGCTGGGACACAGTGACTGGTCGTGGCTTCGCGTAACCTTCACAAACCAGTATGACGAGGCAGGTGAACCGCTTTGTGCAATAGGCTCCACCGCCGACATTACCGAGGCGATAAACGCGCAAACCCGCTACCAAGAGGAGATAGACTACCGCAACTCTGTCGGCGCTAACCTTATCGGCTCAAGCCGCCTTAACCTTTCCACTATGAAGCTTGAGGAGCAGCGCACCGCTGATGACACATCACCGAACAAAAATCAGTTGCTCGTCACAAACGAAAACTTCCGCAAGCTTTGTGAGCATCACATACCGGACAAAAAGGAGTTTGAAAAATTCTATAGCGAATTTAAGCCTACCCAGCTAATACACGATTTCCAAGTAGGCATAACCGAAAAGCAGATGGAGTATCGCTCTCGGCTTAAGAACGGTAAGCTTAAGTGGGTCAACGCTCATGTGAAAATGCTCAAAGACCCTATAAGCGGCAACGTTATTGCATACGCAAGCCACTGGGATATTGATAAAGAGCATATATTCCAAGCAGTAATTGATTCAATCGTAAAGATGGACTACGACTTGATTTCGGTCATAGACCTTGAAAATGACCTTATGACCTCTTACGCCAACACTAAGAACGATTCTACGGCGCAAAACCTTACCAATGTTCCTTATGAAAAGTCCATAAATGAGTATTTAAATAAATTTAAAAAGGACAGTGAGCAATACAGCACCATAGAAGAAATCACCTGCAAAACGGTAGCGAAAAAGCTGAAAAACACCGAGGTTTACTCCGTTCAGTTTAAGCTTCCCGTTATGGGCGAAGAAAAGCCGCGCTATAAGCTTATGCGTTTTTGTTGGCTTGACCGCGACGCGCAGACGGTAATTTCAACCCGCACAGACGTGACCGAGCTTTATGAGAAGGAGCAGGAGAAGAAACAGGCACTTCAGAACGCGCTTAACGCCGCGCAGCAAGCGAGCATAGCGAAAAGCGATTTTCTCGCCCGTATGAGCCACGACATAAGAACTCCAATGAACGCAATCTTGGGACTTACCCATCTCGCGCTCGACGAGGTGAATGACGAGAAGTCACTCGAATACTTTAAACAGATACACGATTCCGCCGACTATCTGCTTAGCCTTATTAACGATATTCTTGACATGTCACGAATCGAGCAGGAAAAGGTCACGCTTAATAATGTGCCTGTAGACGCGGAAAAGTTTGTTAACACGGTAATCACCATCATTCGCGAGCAGGCAAACGACAAACGCCAAAACTTCACAACCGACCTTGGAACCTTGAAGTACCCCTACCAGCGCTTCGATAAAATTCGCGTTCAGCAGGTGCTGGTCAACATACTTAATAACGCTGTAAAATATACTCCAGAGGGCGGCACAATCGAGTACAAATACCGCCAGATAATAGACGAAAGCGGCAAGGCATGGTGTCACCACGAAATTAAGGACAACGGCGTAGGCATTTCTCCTGAGTTCGCGAAAACAATGTTTGAGCCCTTCACACAGGAGAACAACAGCCAATCACAGAAAAGCGGCGGCACAGGGCTTGGACTTGCAATCTGCAAAAACCTTGTTGAGCTAATGGGCGGAACAATCACTGTTGACAGCACGCTTGGAAAGGGCAGCACGTTTATCATTGATATTCCCACCCACCCAATAACCAAGGAGGAGTTCTTAGCCACCTTTGACAACTTCGGCGAGCAATCGAATAACTGCCTAATGGGTAAGCATGTGTTGTTATGCGAGGACCACCCGCTAAACGCCGCTATAGCGATTAAAATGCTGAATAAGAAGGGCGTAACGGCTGTACACGCTGAGAACGGTAAGGTGGGGCTCGAAATCTTCGCCGCCTCTAAACCCGATGAATACGACGCAGTGCTTATGGATATCAGAATGCCTGTAATGGACGGTCTTGAGGCCACAAGGCAGATACGTGCTTGCGCTCACCCTCGTGCCAAAACCGTTCCTATTATAGCTATGACGGCCAACGCCTTCGATGAGGAGACGAAAAAGAGCTGTGACGCGGGAATGAACGCGCACCTGACCAAGCCCTTTGAGCCGGATAAATTCTTCTCTACCCTTGCATATTGGACCGAAAAGGAAAGCCGAAATGAATAGTAAAAGCCCGAAGCCTAATGGCTTCGGGCTTTTTAGTGAATTACTTAGTCGCTCCAATCCTCAAGACGAATGCTTCCGCTGGTGGAATGAGCGGATACTTTGAGTGTTCCCGCGCCAACCTTGTTTTTAGCGTAATTGCTAAAGCGCGAACCGGAATACTCATCTCTTATGCTTCCGCTGGTGCTGGACCCTTCAAAGGAGTAATCATCAGCGCCGTCAAGCATTATCTTTATCGAGCCACTTACGGTGTTAGCGTCAAGACTTTTGCTCTTATCGTCAGCCGCAGCCCTAATTGAACCGCTTGTGCTGTTCAGATTCGCGGCTTCAAACGCGCCGCTTACCCTAATGCTGCCGCTCACAGTGGTTACGTTGATTGCCTCACCGCCGTCGCTCACCCTTACCGAGCCGCTCGCTGAGCTTATATTCGCGTCTTTGCACGCCGCTTCAAGCCTAATTGAGCCGCTCGCCGTATTTACTGAGTAAGAATATGCGCTGCTTTGAGGAACAAGCACCACCACCGACGCGTTGTACACGCTGAAAAGCTCGGTGTTCATCTTCTGATTAACGCGAACCTCTGAGCCGTCCTTAGTCAGCGAGATATAGTCCTTTCCGTCCTTATCGGTGCAGTAAAACTCAACCTTTACCTTATCTCCGCTATACTTCTCAACCCTTACCGAGTAAGAGGCAGTATTAACGTTAATTGATTCTACTCCGCTATATTCCTCGCTTAGAATTAGATTCTGCTCGCTTATTGTGTTGACGTTCCAAGAGAACGGAATCTTGGATTTGTTGCCCATAATAATATGTACTCCTAATGTTACTATAACCGCAAGCAGCAGAAGCAACGCTATTAGCTTGCCGATTAAAAAGCTTTTATTACTGTTCATTATTACTCGCTATCCCCCATATAGTTTTGATTATGCCGGACACTACCGCCGCAACAGGCCAGATTAGCCAGGTGATATCCCAGCGCATGGTAAGAAAGCTTACAAGCAGATACGCTATAGTTACAAGCGACCAGAATATCGACATAATATTTTTAAGATTTCTTCCCGAGCGGGTAGCGTAAAGCTCCTGCTCCTTTTGCTCATCAAGGTCGCGGTACTCAAGCGGGGTGGACATATGCGTGTAAATAATAAGTCCCGTTGCTATAGCGATAAGCGAAAGCATAATTATTACGCCGATTATTGCCGCGTTGTCGGAATTAAAAAGCGAGCTGCCAATAACAAAGACCACGCTAAGAATATAAAGTCCAATCGCTATTCCGATGTTGCGCGCTCTGCGAATACGGTTCTTCTCTGCGCCTTGCTTAAACTCCTCATCGGGCAGCACCGAGCGCATCATAGCGTCTACGTCGCCCATATTCGCTATTGTAAGGCTGTAAGCCTCCGTCTCACTCTTTCCGTCACGAACATAATCGTTAAAGCGCTCGTTCATGTCGGACATTATTTCTTCCTTAAGCTCCGCCGCCTTGGTTGTTCTCGGAACGCCCGCAAACAGTGCGTTCACATAGTTCTTAATCTTCTCGCTTGCCATTATTCTTTATCCTCCAATAATCTGTCTATCATTTTTTTTGCGGAATTCCATTCCGCCTTGTTCTCACGACAAAGCGCCTTGCCCGCGTCTGTAATGCTGTAGTAACGCCGCCTTGCGCCCGTCGCCTCGTCGCCCCAGTAGGAACTTATCAGCTCCGCCGTTTCGAGACGCCTGAAGGTTGTGTACAACGTCGCCTCTTTAAGCTCAAAGCTTCCGTCCGTCATAGTCTGTACGCTCTTGTTTATCTCGTAGCCGTAGCTGTCGCCGCTCTTGAGTCTGCACAGAATAATCGTGTCGGTAAATCCCCGCAGGAGGTCTGACATATTAAGCATCTTTGCTCCCCCTTTCGGTTTGTGAGGCTATTTTATCACAAGATACCTCGCCTGTCAAGGTATCTTGTGTGACAACTTATTATCAGTGCTGAGATAACTTTTTGTGTTATATTACAACAAACGCACCCTATTTGGTCACATTATAACCATTTCGCCCAGCGACATTCCTTGCGATAAGGTTAGCTATGGCGGTTCACCTTTCGCGTTTAATAAGAAAGGCGGTTCGTAATGGAATAAAGAACTGCCTTAGCACCAAAACAAAAAACACCCCAAAGGGTGCTTTTGTTCTTAAGAAGGTCAGAATTTCTG
>CAZUOY010000076.1:0-6634 GCA_964622315.1 uncultured Oscillospiraceae bacterium
GCCTTATCAAGTTAACACTTTCGATGTAATATTCAACCCAATATTGCGGATACCCAAAAAATTCCTATTTCAACGGCGTTTATGCTGAATAACGACGTCGTATGCTACACACCGGAAACCTATGTTGAGCATCTGCAAAGCATACTAAGATACATGAAAAAATATCCTAATTACAGTGCGGTGCTTCTTCCTTACGCAGAGGACACCCACGCGCTAATGGTCAAGGATAAACGCCGCGCATTAATGCTTCGTCCCGAGCCCTCGCTCATTGTTTTCGAGGTTTCACAGCCGAATATCGCCGACGCGTGCAATGAATATCTTCTCCGTTTGGCTGAGGACAGTCTTTCGGTTGATAACTACCGACAGGTGACGATAGAGCATCTGGAGTCGCTTATACATCAGCTTCGGCTGGAGGTGTAAACATTTCGAGAAGATAATTCCAAGTGTAATTATTAATGACAACTCTTGACGTGTTTCTGTAAATCGTAACTCGGCGTAGCACCAACCTCCTATTTTTTAAATGCAAAAAGCGCCTCCGCAGTTTTCTGCGGAGGCGCTTTGAATTTATGTCCGGCTGTGCTTCTTCTCTATATTTTTTAAAAGTGCGGTTCAAAGGCAAACCGCGTCTGTTCCCGAAAGAACGGCAAGGTACGGCAGAACCAAAAAGCCGTCCGACAAAACACCGCTGTCGAGCACGCCGATATTTACTTCTTTACCCTGTACGCGGCGAATTTTCCCATTGTCGCCGCCGTAGGAAGACCGCCAGGCCCCATCTGCCACTGGCTCGCAATAAACACGTTTTTCAGTCCCTTGAGCTTTCCGGGTACCGTTATGCTCTTTGCGTCCTTTGTTACAACAAAACTCATATATGCGCCGCAGAATGAATTGCAGTACTTTGCGTAGGTCGCGGGCGTCCATATATCAAGTATACGCGCTTTTCCCTTTAAAAACGGGTATTGGCGAATGATTCTTTCAAGAATTTCATTTCCGAGACGAGCCTTTTCCGCCTTGTACTTCTCTTTATCTTTATAAAGCGCTTCCCAATACTCAGAGTCCTCCTCAGTCTGGGAAAAGTTCGACTGTAAAACGCCCTTTCCCTGCGGCGCGAAGGAAGAATCGTAATCGTAGCTTGCCGTGCTCATACGACTCGCCTTGCTGTAAGCTATACTGAGCTCCTCAATCGGGAAGAACCGAGTGCCCTTAAGCTCCTCAAAATTGCCGTCAATCGCCAGCGCAATTTGGAAGCCACTCATTAACGGATAGGACTCTCTCTTATCGTAAAGCTGTTTCAAGCCACTCGGCATATACTTTTTATCGAGAAGTGAGCCGAAGGTGAAGTTAGTGTCACAAGCACAGATAACATAGTCGGCGGCTACTTCGCTTTTGTCAGTCAGACGTATTCCCCGCGCTTTGTTTCCTTCAATAAGCACCCTGCTCACGGGCGCGTTCAGGTGTATTACGCCGCCAAGGCTCCTAAACCTTTCGGCTATTCGCTCTGACATCGCAAGCGACCCGCCATAGGGAACGTCTCCGTTACCGGAGACAATCGTCGCGTAGGACACAACAAATGAGAACGCTTGATAGTACCGCGGAAGATAATCGGTGATAGCCTTGCGGATAAGCGGGTGACGAAAACGAGCCGCGAGGTCTACAACGTTCATTTTGTCGTACGCTTTCAAAACCGAAGCCATTCCCTTCATAGACATACCGAGCTTTATGTAGTCAATCGGGGTCATCAGGTCAAAAGGCTTTTCGGTTGGCACGGATAAATCGCCCGCAAGCTTCGTGTTATCTAACAGCTTGTTTATTTCGGCTTCATCCTCGGGCGAAAGCGCAATAAGCTCCCGCCTTGTTCTTTCTATATCTCTCCAGAAAATAACGCTCTCACCCTTATCCTCAGAACAAAAGAACATGTCCTTTTTGTATAGCTCTACACCCTCTCCCAACGCGCCAATCTCACGCCACACGTTATATAGCGAGGTGCCCTCTTTTGCGCCGGTAAGCCAATGAATACAGTTATCAATCATATATCCGTCGCGCTTCCAGCCAATGCATAGTCCGCCGACAATACCGTTCTTTTCATAGATTTCCGCTTGGTGTCCCGCCTTTTGAAGATAAACTCCCGCGGAAAGCCCAGCTATTCCGCCGCCAACTATTATTACCTTACTCATTATCATTACCTATCCTTTTGTTATTTCTTATTATGTCAACCACCCATTCAGCGTTCGGCAACGGTATTTCAGGGTGAAACACGAAGTTCTCAACTATTCCTTGAAGACTGCACCAAAAGGCGCTCGACAGTTCAAGCGGATTGCCTGCTTTAATCGTGCCCTCGGCTTGTCCCCACTCAATTATCTTAACGAACTCCTGCGTTGTGTTTATCTGCAAGGCTAATTCGCGAGCCGCCTTCGGCACACCGCTGTTTCGCTGAGCGTCCGCCATAAAAACGAATAGCTTACCCGTCATAGGATTTATCTTTAAATAGGTGAAAAGCTGACCCGCAAATTCTGAAAAATAGTCTAAAGCGTGTTCGCAGCTTTGATTAATTGGGTATTTTGTACCGTCAAGACCTATCCTGACAAGCTCCTCATACAAGCTTTCCTTCGATTCAAAATAGTGAAACAAAAGCCCGATGCTCATATCAACCTTTTCGGCAATGTCGCTTATTTTGGTAGAAGCATAGCCGCGTGAAACGAATAGGTCGAGCGCGGCAGCGATGATTGCTTCACGCCGCTCTGCTTTTTGCTCCGTTCGCTTAGTCGTAGCTGTCACCTCGCTTTGTTGAATAATTTTTCATTGAACGCTTATTCAATATATCAAATATTCCTGTTCATGTCAAGATAAAAATAGATTCCAAAACACTGGGTTAAATTATAGATAAACAAAAAGCCCCTAAATACCGCGTTTTCTCAGTACTTAGGGGTTATTTCCGCCTGGGCGAGTGACGAGACTTGTCGTCTTGTCATTCATTTCAACTCTTCACTGGTAAATCACATAATCTTGTATTTCAACCATCGCGCCACGAACACGGCGTTCTCTCGAATGCAAAGTTTTGGATTGGAAACTATATAGTTACCACAAATCCTTCTTTACTATATAAGCTCTATCTGTCCAAAAACAATTCCACTATTTTTACGTTTTCGGCGCGAGACGGTGGGCAAGGATAAACGCCGCGACGGCTATGTCACCCAGTTAAGCAGACCATAAACAACGCTCTTGCTTTCAAGATTTACGTTATACGGCTGCAACAGATAACAAAGCACCATGCTGTATTCCCAGAAGAATACCTGTATGTTTTCTGCCACTCGTACTCACAATAAAACGGTAACGCGAAGACAACGCTTCAATTCCAAATGTAATGAAAAGCAAGACCGCTTAAGCTACCATCGTAGCCTTCGCGGTCTTTGATGTCATACAGATTGTCACCTGCAATTATTCGCTATTAATCCTCGGCGCTCTCTACACGCTCTGCTTCCTTCTTCTCGCCTATACTAAGAAGAAGATTTAGAACAATTCCGAATATTGCCGCGCCCGCTATGCAGGGCACTTGAATACCGAAGAAGGGAATGTTGCCGCCGAAAGCATAGTTACCGCCGATGCCAATTACCATAATCGAGGCGATTACCGCGATATTCTTAGCGGAGAACATATCTACCTTCTTATCAATCATTATCGCAACGCCCTGCGCCGCGATTGCGCCGAAGAGGTATATCTCAAGACCGCCGATAACAGCGAGAGGAATGCCATAGATAACCTGAATAAGCGGAGTGAAGAAGGAGATAACCATAGCGATTATAGCCGCTACAACAAGAACGGGAACGGAGAAAACTCTGGTAATTGCCATTGTGCTTATGTTTTCGCCGTAGTTCGTGCCGGCGGGTCCGCCGACAAAGCCCGAAATCATATCGCAGATGCCGTCACCGATAAGGTTGCGGTCAAGCATATCAATAAGCTTGTAGGGCATCTTAACGCCCTTCTTCTTCGCTACGTCGTTTACATAGATATCCAGCTGATACATATGCGCCGTTGACTCGGGGATAGTCGCGATAGCTATTGGCATTATTGCCGCGACAGCAGCCCATGAAACGCGGGGAAGCGACAAGGCGGGAACTGCAAATACAGAACCGTCGCCAAGCTTCCACAGCGAGCCTTGAAGCGCCGCGTCGGGCATGGAGCGAAAGAGGTTTAGGTCGCCGTTAATTAACAAAATTATAGCCGCCACGGCACAGCCCGTAATCGCGCCGAGAAGCAGCGGAAGCTGTCCGAGGAAGCCTTTAAGATACTTAGAATAGAATATCGTTGCAAAAAGAGTAACAAGCGCGACAGCTATCCAGCAGGATACCTGAGCGCTGGACATTCCAAGTTCGGGGTTGTTCGCGTTTGGAATAGCGTCGCCTAAGGCGTTGCCCGCAAGGGTAAGTCCGATTATCATAGCGATAGGTCCAGTAATGGAGGCTGGAAGTATTTTTTCCACCGCCTTGCGTCCGCTGTAACGCACAAGAATACCCGCCGCAATAGACACAAGACCCGACATTATAATGCCGAACTGTGCATATTGGATAGCTTCTACGGGCAAAATTCCGTCAACCTTTTCAAAACCTTGAGCCGCGCACATACTTGCAATAGCAGTAAGATAAGAAAAGCTTGAACCATAGTAAAGTGGTATCTTCTTGCCTGTTATAAGAATAAAGCAAAGCGTTGCCAAGCCGCTGGCAAAGATTGTAGTGGAAACCTGAAAACCTGTGATTAGCGCTACCGTGACTGTAGCGGGGAACATAACAATAACCTGTTGAATCGCGTACAGAAACAGCTTCCATGTGGTTGGGCGTTCCTGCGGTAAGTAACCCACAACTTTTTCGCTCATGTTGTCTCCTCATTTCTTTATTTATATATTTCATTAAAAATGAAAACAAATTAATGCTCCGTGAGAGGAGGAAAGGGCATAAAAAAAGTCTTGTTTGCTACCAGACAAGACACCAACCGAGCACACAACACTTACGCTGAACGTCGGTATCTGCCGACCGTGCTTATGTAATAGTAATTCAACCCTTGCTATTAATACTAACAGAAGTTGCGACAACATTCAACATTTTTACAAACAAAAATTCGATTTAATAGCTTAAGCGTCGGCACGCCTTAGCGTATGCGATTTAGGAGAATTATGGCTCCTCCACCATTCTGTAGCCGACACCCGCCTCAGTAAGTATGTATTCGGGCGTCGCGGGGTTTTTCTCTATCTTTCGGCGGATATTCGCCATGTTTACACGAAGTATCTGGTTGTCCCCGCAAGCGGAGGGTCCCCAAAGCTGTTTAATAATATAATCGTAGGTAAGCACCCTACCCGCGTATTTGCCGAGCAGCGCTACAATCTTAAATTCGTTTTGAGTAAGCCGCGCATCCAAACCGCCGATTAAAACGCGGTTCTTATCGTAGTCAATCTTCATCTCACCAATAGTTACTGTTCCCGATAAACCGTTTCTCGGATTGGTGTTTGAGATTTGCGTATGGCGAATAGCCGTTCGAATTCGAGCCATTAGCTCAGAGGTTCCGAACGGCTTCGTTATATAATCATCCGCGCCCGCGTCGAGCGCCTCTACCTTGTCTCGTTCATGTATTCTCGCGGAAACAACGATAATAGGCAGTCGCGACCATTCGCGAACCGCCTTAACAATTTTGATGCCGTCCATATCAGGCAGCCCGAGGTCGAGTAAAACAAGGTCAGGGCAATGGGACGAGATTAATGAATAAGCCTCGTTTCCATCCTTGGCGGCAATAACGTCAAAGCCGTTCGCGGCAAGCACGGTTTTTATATAATTGCTGATGGTCCGTTCGTCCTCAACAATTAGTATCCTTTGTTTTACAGCCATACTATTCCTCACTAAACGGCAAAGAAAACCTAAATTCCGCTCCACCGCCCGGTCTGTTCTTTGCGGTAATTGTACCGCCGTGGACCTTGATTATAGACATACAAACCGAAAGTCCTATGCTCATATTTCGTCTGACGTCGGTCTCCTTTTCCTTATAATCGGCAAGATACCCGTCAAACAGATGCGGCAGTGCGTCATCTCGAATTCCCTCGCCGTTATCGCAAACAGTGAAAACCGCGTCATTTTCCGTCTTTTTTACGCTGACCGAAATACCCTTCTCGTTGCGCAAGCGGTGGAAGTCAAGGCGGCGGGAGTGAGAATCTCGCTGTGAGAAGCGGAAACACACGGCAGCTCGTGCGACGGTTAACTCCGCTAGAGTGCGAGCGACTTCAAGGATTTCCAGACGGCTGGACTAATATAAAGGGAGCGTCCGATTCTGCCAGATATAAGGCGCTTGGAAATTCCGTAGCAATTCCCTGTGTTGAATATCTAATGCACGGAATTGCTTTTTTCATTAATAAACAAAACAGAAAGGAATAACAACTTGTCAAAAAGAGCTTGGATATTACATCGAAAGTGTTAACTTGATAAGGCGTTTGGTCGCAATTTGAGGTTGAAAGAACACTCACCTTCAAAACACTTGGACGCAATTTCGGGTTGAAAATCAAGGTGGCAGTGAGCATCTTTTTGCTCACCGCCACTTTTTTATGCCTAGCTCATCATCGTTTGCAAAGACCATGCTAACTGCGAGCCGAACGATATCTTTC
>CAZUOY010000077.1:0-6407 GCA_964622315.1 uncultured Oscillospiraceae bacterium
AAATCGACGGAGTGCTTCACGAGTTTTCGACAATAGAGGGCGTTAAAGAAGACGTCACCGAAATTGTTTTGAATGTTAAGGGAATTACCGCTAAGCTTCATTGCGACGGACCCAAAACCGTAACAATTGAAGCGGAAGGTGAATGCGAGGTAACCGCAGGCAGTATTAAGCCTGACGCGGAGATTGAAATTCTCAACCCCGACTGGCACATTGCCACCTTAAGCAAGGGCGCAAAGTTCGTTATGGACATTACCTTTGACAAGGGCAGGGGCTATATTTCCTCCGAAAGAAACAAACAGAATACTGCCGGCTTGCTCGGCGTTATCCCTGTGGACAGCATCTACACCCCCGTACTCAAGGTAAACTACACGGTCGAAAACACCCGCGTAGGACAGATTACGGATTACGATAAGCTGACGCTTGAGGTAAAGACCGACAAAACGATATCCGCTAAAGAAGCGGTGTCGCTCGGCGCGAAAGTGCTTTGCGAGCATCTCAACCTCTTTATGAACCTCTCCGAGGATATTCTTGATACGGAAATTCTTGTTGAGAAGGACACGAAGAGCAAAGAAAAGGTGCTTGAAATGACCATTGAAGAACTCGACCTTTCTGTAAGGAGCTTTAACTGCTTAAAGAGGGCGGGAATCAACACGGTCGAGGACCTTATTAATAAGTCCGAAGAAGATATGATGAAGGTCAGAAACCTCGGCGTAAAATCGCTTGAGGAGGTGCTTGAGAAGCTTAAGGCTCTCGGCTTCAACCTCAGCTCAAACGACGATTAAGCCTTTACAACGCTAAAAGGAGAGAATTGCCATGGCTGGAACGAGAAAACTCGGCAGAACGTCAGACCACCGCAAGGCTATGCTTCGCGCGATGGTAACCTTCCTGCTCGAGAACGGCAAGATTGAAACGACCGTCACAAGAGCAAAAGAGGTACGTTCGGTTGCCGAAAAAATGATAACTCTCGGAAAAGACGAATCATTACACGCGAAAAGGCAGATACATTCTTATGTAACCAAGGAAGCGGTAGCGAAGAAGCTTATCGATGAGATAGCTCCCGGCTACAAGGAGCGCAACGGCGGATATACCCGTATTATCAAAATCGGACCCCGTCGCGGCGACGCCGCAGAGATGGCCATAATCGAATTGGTCTAATCGCTGAAAAGCATAGCAACACCCGAGGCGCGGTAAGCGCTTCG
This sequence comes from uncultured Oscillospiraceae bacterium, assembly GCA_964622315.1. Lineage (GTDB taxonomy): Bacteria > Bacillota > Clostridia > Oscillospirales > Ruminococcaceae > JAYFNU01. The sequence continues at coordinate 1,200 of CAZUOY010000077.1, forward strand.
GGTTTTTGTTTTATAATTAAATTCTTTATGGTACAATAAAAGCAAAGGGGAATGAATTATGCCGTTTTTGCCTATAACAAAAGAAGATATGACAGCGAGAGGCTGGAACGAATGCGATATCGTTTTAGTTACGGGCGACGCGTATGTTGACCACCCAAGCTTTGGAACGGCTATTATTTCCCGCGTGCTTGAAAGCCAAGGTTTTCGGGTGTGTGTTCTTGCTCAGCCGCAAAGCGACAAAGATTATTCACGCTTCGGAAGACCTCGGCTTGCTTTCTTTATTAACGGCGGCAATATCGACTCTATGGTTGCGCACTATACGGCGGCAAAGAAAAGAAGAAGCGAGGACGCTTATTCCCCCGGAAAAAAGGCAGGTCTTCGTCCCGACCGTGCGACTATTGTTTACTGCAAGGCGGTTCGCCGTGTTTACGGTGATATTCCTATAGCTATCGGCGGGCTTGAAGCCTCCCTTCGCCGCTTCGCCCATTATGACTACTGGGACGACGCGGTGCGCCCGTCTATTCTTATAGAAAGCGGAGCCGACATTTTAATGTACGGTATGGGCGAGCGCTCCTGTGCAGAAATAGCGAATAGACTGAATAACGGAGATAATATAAGAGATATTTCAGATATTCGCGGTACCTGCGTTGCTGTCGCGGCTAAGGAGTATACGCCGCGCCCGTGCGCCGAGTGCCCCTCCTTTGAGCTGGTGTCGGCGGCGAGCGAGAGCGGAAAAAAGCAGTATGCCATCGCCGCACGGCTTCAACAGGATGAACACGACGCCTTTCGAGGCAAGACGGTAATTCAGCGTCACGGGAGTCTTATTGTTGTGGCGAATCCGCCGATGCCTCCTCTTGACAAGCGTGAGCTTGATGAGGTCTATGAACTGCCCTATGAAAGAACCTACCACCCCGTTTACGAAAAGGACGGCGGCGTCCCCGCGATAGAGGAGGTTCGTTTTTCTATCGTTCATAACCGCGGCTGTTTCGGAGCTTGCAATTTTTGTTCGCTCGCCTACCATCAGGGAAGGACGGTTACATCAAGAACGGCGGATTCCGTCGTGAACGAGGCACGGCTTATAGCCAAAATGCCCGACTTTAAGGGCTATATTCACGATGTCGGCGGGCCTACTGCGAACTTTAGAAAGCCCTCTTGTGATAAACAGCTGAACTCAGGCTGCTGTAAGGACAAAAAATGTCTTGCGCCCGAGATTTGTCCCGCCATTAAGCCAGACCACACGGAATACCTCTCAATTCTTCGCCGTATACGCGAGCTGGACGGAATAAAACGTGTATTTGTTCGTTCGGGCGTTCGGTTCGATTATTTAATAAATGACACCGACGAAAGCTTCTTCAAAGAGCTTGTGAAATACCACATAAGCGGACAGCTTAAGGTTGCGCCGGAGCATTGTTGTGACGAGGTGCTTTCGCTAATGGGTAAGCCTCGCTTCGAGGTTTACGAAAAGTTCAAAAAGCGCTTCTATGAGCTAACAAAGGCGGCGGGCAAGGAGCAGTATTTGGTTCCTTATATGATTTCCTCACATCCCGGAAGCACGCTTCGAAACGCCGTAGAGCTTGCGCTTTATCTAAAACGAGAGAATATGCGTCCCGAGCAGGTACAGGATTTTTACCCCACGCCGGGCACAATCTCCACGGCTATGTTCTACACGGGTCTTGACCCGTACACTATGAAGCCCGTCTATGTTCCGAGAAAGGAGCGTGACAAGGCAAAACAGCGCGCACTTCTTCAGTATTTCAGGCGAGAGAACGAAACACTCGTGCGCGAGGCGCTCACAGAGGCTGGAAGAAGCGACCTTATCGGAAACACGCGCGAATGTCTTGTAAGACCCGCGCCCAAAGGGTATAATAGCAATAACGATAAAAACAGGAAAGAAGCTAAGGGGAAAAAGCGCAGATGAAGGACGGTTTTTTAAAGGTTTCGGCAATAAGTCCCGAAATGAAGGTTGCCGACGTTGAATTTAATAAGGCGCGAATAATTGAAGCAGTTGAGAAGGCGAGCGGCGAGAACACGGCGCTTCTCGTTCTGCCCGAGCTTGCCGTGACCTCATATAGCTGTGAGGATTTGTTCCTACAAACAAAGCTTATCGAAAGCGCCGCGTCAGCGACAGTAGAGATTGCTAAGACGACCGAGGGAAGAAACATAGTTGTCGTGGTGGGCGTTCCGCTCACGGTAAACGGACTGTTATACAACGCCGCGGCGGTAATATGCGGCGGAAGAATACTCGGCTTTGTACCGAAATCCTTTATTCCGAATTACACCGAGTTTTACGAGGGACGCCGCTTTGCAAAGGCGCCGACCGAGAACGGTGAGGCTGTCGTCTGCGGTGAAAGCTATCCCTTCGGAACGAAGCTGCTTTTCCGTTGTCGTGAAATGCCCGAGTTTGTCCTTGCCGCCGAGATATGTGAGGACCTGTTCGTTTCTGTTTCGCCGAGCAGCCTTCACACGCTTGCGGGCGCGACGGTTATAGCTAACCCCTCAGCAAGCGACGAGATAGTCTGTAAGCCTGACTTCAGAAGAAAGCTTGTAGCCGTTCAGTCGGGCAAAACCGTTTCGGCATATGTTTACTGTAACGCGCACGAGACGGAATCCACCACTGATGTAGTTTTTTCAGCGCATAACATTATAGCCGAAAACGGTGTAATTCTTGCTGAAAGCGAGCCGTTTAAAGAGGGCTGTTGTTCTACTGAAATTGACCTGAACCGCTTAACAAACGAGCGTCGCCGAACCACAAGTGTTCGTCCGAACAATGCCGAGGGCTATCAGGTAATCGAGTTTAGCCTAAAAAAAAACGAGACTAAGCTGACAAGATTCGTTTCCGCGCGTCCCTTCATTCCGAGCGGCGACGAGGAGCGGCGCGAACGCTGTGAGGATATTCTTAACATAATTTCCGCCGCGCTTAAAAAGCGGGTAAATCATTCTCGCGTGAAGACCGCAGTAATAGGCGTTTCCGGCGGACTTGATTCCACCCTTGCGCTCTTGGTAACCGCCCGCGCCTTTGCTGAAATGGGACGACCTGCCACCGATGTTATCGGCATTTCAATGCCCTGCTTCGGCACTACGGCAAGAACAAAAAGCAACGCCCAAAAGCTTTGCGAGAGTCTTGGCGTTACCTTCCGAGAAACAGACATTACGTCTTCCGTAAAGTCCCATTTAAAAGATATGGGGCACGACGGCGCAACCTTCGACGTCGCCTTTGAAAACGCGCAGGCACGTGAACGCACCCAGCTTCTTATGGACGTAGCAAATATGGAGAACGGAATGGTTATCGGTACCGGCGATTTGTCCGAGCTCGCGCTCGGCTGGTGCACTTATAACGGCGACCATATGTCGATGTATTCCGTCAACTGCTCGGTGCCGAAAACCCTTGTCCGCTTTTTGGTTCGCCATGTGGCTGATGAAAATGCGTCAGTTAAGGAAACCCTTTACGACATTCTCGACACCCCCGTGTCGCCCGAGCTTCTGCCGAGCGACGGAAAGGTGATTAATCAAAAAACGGAGGATATAATCGGCCCATACGAGCTTCACGATTTTTTCCTTTACTATTCCGTTCGCTGGGGCTTTGCCCCGGAAAAGATACTCCGTTTGGCGTTGTATGCCTTTAACGGCGAATACGACAAGTCTACAATAGAAAGCTGGCTTAAGATGTTTTACAAGCGCTTCTTTATACACCAGTTCAAGCGCTCTTGCGTACCGAACGGACCGAAAATAGGCTCGGTTTCTCTCTCTCCGCGAGGAGACTGGCGTATGCCGTCAGACGCGTCGGGCGAGCTTTGGTTAAGCTCAATATAATAATTTACCCAAAGCGCCGCATTCTGCGGCGCTTATTTTGTTTACATTATTGTAATATTCTGTTTAATTTGCTACACTAAAAAAAACAGCGTGAAAGGAAGAACAGGATGAAAAACCTAAAACCGCTAACTATACTTCACTCAAACGATATGCACGGAGATTTTCTTGCAGACAGTGTAGATGAAAAGCTTCTCGGCGGCGTTTCAATGCTTTCGGGCTATGTAAACAAAACGCGCAGAGAGGTTCAAAACGTAATATACACAATTTCAGGCGATATGTTCCGTGGCTCGGTTATCGACGCGGAATTTAAGGGTATGTCAACTATTGAGATAATGAATATGCTTGCACCCGACGTGGTGACCCTCGGTAACCACGAAATAGATTACGGAATAGCTCACCTTCTGTTTATCGAGAAGTGCGCTAAGTTTCCGATAATAAACGCGAATCTTTTCATTTCCACCAACCACACACGCCTTTTCCGTCCGCACTACCTGCTTGAAATAGACGGTATGAAGGTTTTGTTTATCGGAATAATCACCGAGGATGTACTTTCGCAGACAAAGCAGGATTCACTTATCGGTTCTTTCGTAAATATATACGAGGTTGTCGAGGAGGTTGAAAAAATCTGCGATTCCTATAAAAAGACCGACGTAGACCTCACGGTGCTTCTTACACATATCGGCTTTGAGGAGGACAAGCGGCTTGCCGAAAAGCTTCCGCGTGAGCTTGGTATAGATATGATTATCGGCGGACATTCTCACACGGTGCTTGAGGAGCCCGAACGGGTGAACGATATACTTATTGCGCAGGCGGGCACGGGTACCGACCAGATAGGTCGCTTTGACCTTGAGATAGACACAGACACAAATTCAATAGCAAGCTTTAGGTGGCAGCTTGTTCCTATTGACAGCTCGCACTGCCCACGCGACACTGCGCTTGAAGACGTAATTTTGAAATATAAGACCCAGACCGACGCAAAGTACGGAAGAATTATCACAAAGCTTATGCGCCAGCTTACCCACCCGTCTCGAACACAGGAGACCGAGGTCGGAAATCTTTTCGCTGACATAGTTAAGGAAAGCCTCGGAATAGACATTATGCTGCTTGGCTCAGGCAGTATAAGAAACGAGTATTTCGGACCGATAGTTGAATTTGGCGAGCTTACCGAAATCTTCCCATATGACGACGCGGTTTATCTTTTAAAGGTAACGGGTGCGCAGTTTAAGCAGATGATTAAGTATGTGCTGCGCGATGACGCGTTCGCGGGTCACACCGAGTTCTACCAGTATTCCGACGGAGTGGAAATTCAATATAACAAAGCGCGCCGCGAGCTTATGAAGCTTAATTTTTGCGGTAAACCCATAGAAGACGGGCGCGTTTATTCGTTGGGACTTCAGA
>CAZUOY010000078.1:0-6169 GCA_964622315.1 uncultured Oscillospiraceae bacterium
TGAGTGCAACGGTATTTTTTTACAACGAAAGACTGACCCATTACGCCGTGCTTTTCTTTGTCGGCTCCCTTGCATTCCAGAACGTCAACAAGGTATCAGATTGACATTATATTCTAGCGATGATTGTTCACACCGGATTTACTAATCTTTTACTTTGCGACGTTAGCGAGGAGAACCATGTCAAAAATCGGAAAGAATGAACCCTGTCCCTGTGGCAGCGGAAAGAAATTCAAACAATGCTGCCAGGATAGAATCAAGGCGGAACAGCGATGCAACCACGCACAGGCTGACTTCCCGCTAAACCCTTCGACGACAAGACCTGCATTATTGTCGTTGACGTAGAGGAAATGCGCATTGGTCTTATCGCCGACAGCGTTTCGGAGGTAGTAAATTTAGACCCCGAAAGCTTTTCCAGTCCGCCTACAGCGGGCGACAAAAAGACGCTCTATCTTGATTCGGTTACGGAAGTTTCCGGTCGCGTTATACTGAATCTCGACATTAAAAAATTTCTTGCAAGCGACCTTTCAAATATCACTACCGTATAAGAGGGCATAAATGGTTGACGACATTCTCACCGGCCTCGCAAAGAACGCCTCAATAATTAACCTTACCGACAAGGAGTTTTCCGACCTTGCCGCGTTTGTATACGCAAATTATGGAATTGACCTCAGCAAAAAGCGTCAGCTTGTTGAAGGACGGCTGAGCAGCACACTAAAGCAACACAACTTCACAACATTTTCTCAGTATATTGAGCTTCTTCGCTCAGACCGAACAGGAAGCGAGATAACGAATTTTCTCAACAAGATAACGACGAACTATTCATATTTTGCGCGGGAAAATGAACACTTTGAGTATCTTATGAAAACGGTGCTTCCCGAGCTTATAAAGACCCGACAGGACGACCTTCGCATATGGAGCGCGGGCTGCTCCGCAGGGCAGGAGCCGTACAATATTGCCATGGCTATAGACCAGTTTTTCGGCTTTCGCAAAGGAAGCTGGGACACAACGATACTTGCAACCGATATTTCTGCAAGTATGCTTCAACAGGCAAAAACGGCGACCTATCCGTTAGACAGCATAAAGGATATTCCCCCGACATGGCGTAAGCTTTATTTTGATATCCTTCCCAACAATTTCGTTCAGGTAAAGCAAAAGATTCGCGACGAGGTTGTTTTTAAGTCCTTTAACCTTATGAACCCGTTTGAATACAAAAAAAAGTACGACATCATCTTCTGCCGCAACGTAATGATTTATTTTGACGCCGAAACCACTAAAAGGCTTGTTAAAAAGTTCTACGACGCAACCGCGGAAGGCGGCTATCTTTTCATAGGCCATTCCGAAAGTATAGACAAGACGTCGAGCGGATACGAGTACATTCGCCCCGCCGTATACAAAAAGATTACCAAGAAAGTGTAGTTTGCTAAATGTCAATACGCGTTCTTGTCGTTGACGACTCGGTCTTTTTCCGAACAAAGCTTCAGCTTGGCTTATCCGAGGACAAGGATATTAAGGTAATTTCGGTTGCCTCGGGTCCCGACGACGCAATACGTAAAATTGAAGACCTTCGTCCCGACGTTATCACCCTTGACGTGGAAATGCCGGAGATGAACGGGATTGACTTTATCAAAAAGATTCTGCCCAGCTACCCTATCCCTATCGTTGTTGTTTCTTCCGCTCCAATAAGCTCGCTTGACGCATTAAAGGTGGGCGCCGTTGATTTCGTGAAGAAGCCTGAAACGAAGGAGGAGGCGTCGGGCGAATTTTTGGTACACCTTCGCGAGGTAGTTAAAGTCGCGGCAACGGCTAAGGTTAAAGCCCGTGTGCCCGCGAAAGCAGTCACTAAGGACGCAGTAAACGACGAAGTGAAGGAGAAGGAGCTCCCCACCCTTTCACAGATTCTCGCCTCCTCCGTTAAGCTAAAAGAGGGCGACGACACGGTAATAGCGATAGGCGCGTCCACCGGCGGCACCGAGGCTATTATTTCAGTAGTTAAAAATCTTCCGCCCTCCACCCCGGGTATAGTTATTGTTCAGCATATGCCACCGAACTTCACCACACTTTATGCCGAGCGGCTCAACCGAATTTGTAAGATGAGCGCAAAGGAAGCGGTGGACGGTGACCGTATAATAACCGGACAGATTATTGTCGCGGCGGGCGACTATCATTTGACAGTCGCGAAGGACTCGCTCGGTTTTTTCGTTCACAGCAAGCGCGGTGAACGTGTGAGCGGACACTGCCCGTCTGTGGACGTGCTTTTCGATTCGGTTTCACAGAAGGCGGGCAAAAACGCCATCGGCGTAATTCTTACCGGAATGGGCGCTGACGGAGCCGCGGGAATAACAAAAATGCGCCAACAGGGCGCATTCACGATAGGTCAGGATAAAGAAAGCTGCGTTGTTTACGGAATGCCCATGGAGGCTTACAATATGGGCGGCATTACCCGCCAGCTTCCGCTCGACAGTATCGGCGCGGAAATACTCTATCAGCTTCAAAAAAAATCCGCTTCCAAATAACTTGGATGCGGATTTTTAATATGTCCACTCGCCTTTGTTGACCGCCTTGATTACCATTCTTCCGTCTTCCGAGTAGAAATATTGGGTTCTTCCGTAATTCTTGCCTGTGTCCTCGGCGATTATCGGAATATGAAAGCGCTCAAGCTCCTGCTTTACAGCCACCACATTACGCTCGCCTATATTAGCGAGCGACGAATTGCTGACGTTCGCGAACATTTGCGCACCGCCGGCAATTTTTGCTTTAAAAAACATTCTTTTCGCGCCGGCTTGCTCCATCTTAAGTATCAGAAGCTCTATCGCCGTGTCAGCAAACTTATAAAGCTGAGGGCCCGACGCTTTAAAGTCCTTGCTTGAGGGCAGCATTACATGCGAAAGCCCGGCGACCTTCGTCACCCTGTCGTAAAGACATATTCCTACGCAGGAACCCAGCGCGTATGTAACTAAAACGTCGCCGTCTTTTGCGACGTTAAGGTCGGAAATTCCAACCTCTATCGTTTTACTCATCCGTTCAACCCCAGGCTATCCATTATTTTTTGTAAGGACTCAACCTCGGGAATTAATAGGACATGACTTGCCGCTTGCCCAATGCTCGGGTCAAGTTCATCTTCAATGAAAATTATTTTGTCGCTGATATCCGCAAAGTAAATCGCGGGAACGCTCAATATTGAGCCCGCCATATCAACGGCAAGACTCGGAACCGATATGTTAATGTCAAGACCTGTCAGCGCGTTAATAGCGTTAACATAGGACGCCGCCATAATGTTTCCTACCTCACGTATGGCCGACTCGCTCATCTCGTCACCCGAAATATTGTTCTCCGCCTCGGTGCCGAGAAGGGTGCTTACCACCATGTTGGCAAACTCCTTTTGGAGAAGGAACATTATCATGCCTGTAACCTCGCCGCTCAGCGAGAAAAGAAGCCCCGCGAGCAGCTGCTCGGGACCGCCGAGCTTAGACACGACCGTTTGGTAGTCAAGAAACTTCACGCTCGGTACGGCTATATCCACAGGCTTTCCAAGCATACTCGAAAGCGCGGAAGCCGCGTTTCCCGAGCCGATGTTTCCTATCTCCTTCAGCGCGTCTCGCTGCATTTCATTCAAATCTTCATAGTTGACTATCGCCATTTGCTGTTACTCTACTTCCTAAGGTTATTTATCGTCTGTTCGTTCTCGTCCGCTGTTTGCAGTACCTTTGCGCTTGACTGATAGGCGCGTTGCGCGGTTATCATGCTTGAAACCTCGTCGGTCAATATAGTGCCAGACTGCTCAAGGGTATTGTTAAGCATTTGATAAGTGCCGTTCGCCATAACCGTCGCCGCGCCCGACTGTGCGTTCACCGTAAACTTATTGTCTACTTGCGGCGTAAGTGCGTTCGGATTAGGCACGCTGAAGATACCTATTTGGTCCATAAGCGCGCTGTAATCTATATCGTCGATTCCCGCCGCGGTGTCTACGGCTATTCGCTGACCGTTACCGTCGAGTATATATCCGCCGTACATTGAAACAAGGTATACTGCCCCGCCCTCAAGCGCAAGCCCGAACTCTCCGTTTCTTGTGTAAGCTGTCTGTCCGTCGGTCATCGTCGCAAACATACCGTTGCCGACTATGGCAAAATCCAACGGACTGCCTGTAGATTTAAGCGAGCCTTGTGTAAAGTTTATTCCGTTATCCACCGCTCTTACGCCGTAGCCTGTAAGCGGCTCATTCGGCGTGTTAACATACATCTCGCCTTCCAGCAGCGAGTTGAAGCTTGTCACGCTCGTTTTATAGCCAATAGTGCTAACGTTAGCTATGTTGTTGCCTATAGTGTTCAGCTTTTCCTGATATGCCATTAGACCTGTTCTTCCCGCAATAAACGCAGGTTTCATAAGCTATTCTCCCTTCGCCGTTATATCGACGCTATCCTCGTCGCGGCCTTCGTGTTCATCGAATCAATTATCTGCAGCGCCGAGCTGCAGGATTGAAACGCTCTTTGCGCTTGAATCAGCGCCGTCATCTCCTCGTTCATATCCACGTTCGAGGTCTCAAGACTTCTGTCAATCAGTGAGTAGTAGCCGTCGGCACTTTGCACCGCGCCGCCCGCTTGGAACATTCCGTTATCCGTTCTCTCAAACGGCGTGTTTTCAACCGGAACGGTAATTAGAAACTTACCGAGCGCCGTTCCGTCCGCCGCAACCACCATTCCGTCTGAGGTGACGTTAAAGTCATAGTTCTTGCCGACGTTTATTGCCCCGTTCATTCCCATCACCCTGCCGTAGCCCGGCAGCTGTAAATAGCCCTCGCCGTCAATTGTAAAGCCGCCGTTTCGCGTAAGATAGGTCTGTCCGTTGGGCGCTTGTATGTTGAAGAAGCCCGACCCGCCTATCGCCACATCTCCCGTGCGGTCGGTTGCCTTTATGTTGCCCATTGTGAATATCGTTGCGGAGTCGGCGGCGTAGTTAATCGTCGAGCCGACGCCGTCACCGAGCACCCCTGAATTGTATCCCTCCTGCCGTCTCAGAAGCGTCTGCTCAAAGCTGTCGGTCAGAAGTCTTTCCGCCTTAAAGCCCGGCGTTTCAAAGTTGACAATATTGTTACCCAATACGTCTATCTGCCTTTGGTTCGTCAGCATGCCGGAGGCAATGGTATAGTAACCTGCTAACATTTTCGCCCTCCTTTGGGTTCATTTACTCTCCCGCCTCGTAACGCTTCATCGCGTCCGCGAGTGCTTCGAGTGCCTTTTTTCTTATCTGAGATACCCGCTGTAATGAGATATCGAGTACCTCGCCTATTTCCTTCATATTCAGATTTTCGTAAAAATAGAGTGATACTACCTGCTTCTGCTTTGGCGGAAGCGCGTCTATTGCCCGTGCGAGCACTCCGCGCATCTCCTCGTCCATAACGCCCGTATCGACGCTGTCCGCCAATATATTCGAGGATTTCTCAACGGCGTTTCCATAGGTCTCCTCAAGCAGCTCCTCAAAGGAGAAGGTATCAACAACCGACATCTCTTGCATAAGCCCCGAAAGCGTTTTCTCGCTCATACCGAGGTGTTCGGCGAGCTCTGCGTCGGTCGGCTCACGCATAAGCGTCTGCTCAAGCTCCGAGCGTCCCTTCTTTATCTTCTTGCGGGCGTCCCACACCCTGTTGGGAAGCCAGTTCTGCTTGCGCAGGTATTTAAGAATCGCGCCACGGATAACGGTGTAGCTGTAGGTATCGAAGGAAGCGCCTCTGTCGGGGTCGTAACGCTCAATGCAATCTATTAGGGCGATTACGCCTTGGTTGAAGAAATCATCAAAGGGAATGTTGGAAAGCAAAATTGAACGCATATTGTATATGGCAATATTGACGCGCTGGATATAGTGCATAACCAGCTGGTTGCGTATTTCCTGGTCGCCGGTCTCTTTATACTTGCGCATCAAAGCCTCCGGATTTTCAACCGGAACGTCCTTGACGGGTGTACTGCCGTATGCCAATTTCGTTTACCTCCTCCCTGAGATTAAACGCATTTCATATAGTGATATTGCCAAGCGACTGTATCTGTACGCTTGAGTCGATATCGTTGAACGAGAGCACCGTCACGTTCGGATAGAACTGGTCGATAAGCTTCTTGAAATAAATTCGCACTATCGGCGAGGTAAGAATTATCGGCTCTTGAACAAGCTTTTTCACCTTGTT
>CAZUOY010000079.1:0-6024 GCA_964622315.1 uncultured Oscillospiraceae bacterium
GCGTTCTGGTTCTGAAGAAGAATGTAATAAACAATTCCCATAGAAACCGAAAGAATTATTGAGGAATACCTCATAAGCTTGTTAATCTTAGCGCGTCCCTCCTCGCCTTCCTTAGACCAACGCTCCAAAGCGGGAATTACCACCTGAAGGAGCTGGATAATAATCGAGGCGTTGATGTAGGGTGAAACGCCGAGAGCAAACAGAGTAGCTATTGAAAAGCTTCCGCCCGTCATCATATCGAAAAATCCGAAAATTGTGTTTGTGTCTGTCAACGTGCTTGCGGCGAGCGCCTGCGCGTCAACGAACGGCGCGGGGATTGCGGCTCCGAGACGGAAGATAAAGAGTATTAATAAAGTATACAGTATCTTCTTGCGAAGCTCGTCGATTTTCCAAGCGTTTTTGAAGGTTTGGAACATCGTTAAATCACCTCGGCCTTTCCGCCGGCCTGTTCTATTTTTTCTTTAGCGGACGTGGAAAACGCGCTGAGCTTAACTGTAAGCTTCTTCTCAAGCTTTCCGTTTCCGAGTACCTTGATACCGTCTAAAGAATTCTTGATTATGCCGGCTTCTATTACTGCCTTTGCGTCAACCGTCGCGCCGTCAGCAAACTTGTTGTTGAGGTCGGAAAGGTTGATAGTCGCATACTTAGTAGCGAAAATGTTTTTGAAGCCGCGTTTAGGAATGCGGCGAACGAGCGGCAACTGACCGCCCTCGAAGTACGCGCCCTTATGACCGGAACGCGCAAGCTGGCCCTTATGACCCTTGCCCGCCGTCTTTCCGTTTCCGGAACCGGCTCCGCGGCCTTTACGCTTTACTTCGCTGGTTGCACCCTTTGCGGGTGCAAGCTCATGGAGCTTCATAGGAATGCACCTCCTTGCTTTATGCTTCGGTTACTTCAACCATGTGAGAAATCTTAGTGATTTTGCCGCGCGTAGCAGCGTTGTCGGGCTGAACGGTGGCATCGCCTATTTTGCGAAGTCCGAGCGATTTTGCCGTCGCTATCTGCTTATCAGTTCTACCTGCAAGGCTCTTTACGAGACGAACCTTGAAGCCGCCCTTCTTTACCGCCTTCTTGGCGGCGGGCTTTGCCTCGACCGCCGCTTCGGTCTTGACCTCAGCGGGCTTAGTCTCGGTCTTAGCGGCCGCAGCCTTAGGAGCCGCAGCTTTCTTGGGAGCCGCTTTTTCAGCGGCAGGCTTCTTTTCAGCCGCTGCCTTAGGAGCCGCTGCCTTCTTGGGAGCAGCCGCCTTCTCTGCAGCGGGCTTTGCCGCTGTTTTCTTTTCGGTGGACGCGGTCTTCTTGGCGGCGGGCTTCTTTTCGGAAGCAGCCGTAGTCTTCTTTTCTTCAGCCATTGTTACCTTATCCTCCCTTAACCTATAATCTCTTTTGCGGTCTTTCCGCGAACTGCGGCGACCTCGTCAACCGTGCGAAGGGTCATAAGTCCCTGAAGGGTTGCTCTTACGACATTGTTGGGGTTGTTAGAACGAAGCGATTTCGTACGAATATCGCTTATTCCCGCAGCCTCCATAACCGCACGGACAGGACCGCCCGCGATTATACCGGTACCGGGGCCGGCGGGCTTAAGAAGCACGCTTCCCGCACCGAATTTTCCGATAACCTCGTGAGGAATTGTTGTTCCTCTGAGAGATACCTTTACTATGTTTTTCTTCGCGTCCTCAAGTCCCTTGCGAATCGCTTCGGGAACTTCACCCGCTTTTCCGAGTCCGACACCTATAATTCCGTTGCCGTCGCCGACAACTACGAGGGCCGAGAACTTGAAAATACGACCGCCCTTTACGGTTTTGGATACGCGGTTAATTGATACAACCTTTTCTTTAAGGTCGAGCGTTGCTGCGTCGAGTCTTTCCAAAATCTTTCTCCTCCCTCTTAGAACTTAAGGCCGCCCTCGCGGGCACCCTCGGCTAAAGCCTGAACACGACCGTGATATACGAAGCCCCCGCGGTCGAAAACAACCTCGCTGATTCCCAGCTTGACTGCCTTCTTCGCAATCGCCTCGCCTACCTTTTTGGCTGCCTCGGCGTTGCCTGTATAGCCTTCAAAGCCCTTATCAAGCGATGAAGCCGCGCAGAGCGTTATGCCCTTAACGTCGTCAATAATCTGGGCGTAAATATGCTTGGCGGAGCGGAATACGCTAAGACGCGGGCACTCTGTTGTGCCGTTAATCTTACCGCGGACGCGCTTATGTCTGATAAGACGCTGTTTGTTGCTGTCGCGTTTGGTAATCATAATTTCATTTCGCTCCTTTCATTAACCCTTTGCGCCCTTGCCGGCCTTACCGTCCTTGCGGATGATAACCTCGTCGACATACTTGATACCCTTGCCCTTATAAGGCTCAGGCGGACGTTTTTCACGGACTTCCGCCGCGAACTGACCAACCTTTTGCTTGTCTATACCGTTAATGATTATCTTGTTCGGCGCAGGGACATCAATGGTGATGTCGTCCGTGTCGCTTATGATAACCTGATGGGAATAACCAAGGTTCATGATGAGTTCCTTACCCTGCTTTTGCGCACGGTAACCAACACCGTTGATTTCGAGCTCCTTTTTGAAGCCCTCGGTTACGCCAACTACCATATTATTGATAAGGGTTCGCGTCAAACCGTGAAGCGAACGGTATTCCTTATCATCTGAGGGACGTGTTACGGTGAGCTCACCGTTCTCCATGGCAAGCTTCATAGAGCTTGCGAATGACTGGGTAAGCGTGCCCTTCGGGCCCTTAACCGTAACTGTATTCCCCTCGACTTTTACATCGACTCCCGCGGGAATAACTATCGGCTTTCTACCAATTCTCGACATCTGTTATACCCCCTACCATACAAACGCGAGTACTTCGCCGCCGACGTTCTCGCTTCTCGCCTGCTTATCGGTCATAACACCCTTCGGTGTGGACACGATAGCAATTCCGAGACCCTTGAGAACCTTGGGCATCTTCTCGCAGCTTGCGTAGATGCGAAGACCGGGCTTGCTTACCCTTCTTAAGCCGGAAATAGCCGGTGTTTTGTCTTCGCCGTATTTTAAAGTTAATTTGATTACGCCTTGCTTGTCATCTTCGATAACCTGCATTCCCTTTACATAGCCTTCATCAACAAGAATCTTGGCTATTGACTTCTTCATGTTGGAAGCGGGAATGTCAACAGTATCGTGCTTCGCGGAGCTCGCGTTGCGAACCCGTGTTAACAAATCAGCGATTGGGTCTGTGATATGCATACTGTTTTCCTCCTCCTTACCAACTGGCCTTTTTTACGCCGGGAATCTGTCCTTTGTACGCAAGCTCTCTGAAGCAGATACGGCAGATACCGTACTTGCGGAGATACGCGTGGGGACGGCCGCAGATTTTGCATCTGTTGTACTGACGCGTCGAAAACTTCGGGGCGGCCTGCTGCTTATTAATCATTGATTTTTTAGCCATTATCGTTCTCCCCCTTAATTCGCGAACGGCGCGCCGAGAAGTCTGAGAAGCTCTTTCGCTTCTTCGTCGTTCTGTGCCGTCGTTACAAACGCGATGTCCATACCGCGTATTGCGTCAATCTTGTCATACTCAATTTCAGGGAAAATGAGCTGTTCTTTAAGTCCGAGCGAGTAGTTGCCGCGGCCGTCAAAGCTGTCGCCGTTAATTCCGCGGAAGTCACGCACACGGGGAAGGGCTATGCTGAAAAGTCTGTCTACAAACTCATACATACGGTCTCCGCGGAGCGTTACCTTCGCGCCTACCGGCATGCCTTCACGAAGCTTAAAGTTAGCAACCGACTTCTTCGCATTGCAGATTATCGCCTTTTGTCCGGTAATCTTCGCGAGGTCGCCGACGATTGCTTCCATTATCTTGGGGTTATCTCTCGCCTCGCCGCAGCCGACATTGACCACGACTTTATCGAGCTTCGGAATCTGCATTACGCTCTTGTAGGAAAACTTTTTCATAAGAGCGGGCGCTATTTCCTTGACATAGGTGTCCTTTAATCTTGCCATTTACCTCTTATCCTCCTACTCAGAACGTGCCGTTGCAGCCCTTATGCTTGCAGGTGCGAACCTTTTTGCCGTTCTTGTCTACGCTGTGACCGACTCTTGTCGGCTTTCCGCAGGTGGGGCAAACAGGCATAACCTTGCATGCATATATGGGTGATTCGGCTTCTACTAATCCGCCCGCCTGACCTTGCTTGCGGGGTTTTACGTGCTTAGTTACGATGTTGAGACCCTGAACGATAACCTTGCCTTCGTCCTTAGAGACCTCAAGCACCTTTCCCGTCTTGCCGCGGTCGCGTCCGACCATAACCATTACGTTATCGCCGTTTTTGATGTGAAGTTTATTCATATCTACGCCTCCTTACAGCACTTCGGGCGCGAGCGAGAGAATCTTAAGGTAATCCTTTTCACGGAGTTCTCTTGCTACCGGTCCGAAGATACGGGTACCGCTGGGGTTCTTGTCTTCTTTAATTATAACCGCTGCGTTTTCGTCGAAACGGATATAACTTCCGTCGTCGCGGCGCATGCCTTTTTTGCTGCGCACTACGACTGCCTTTACTACGTCGCCCTTCTTGACCGAACCGCCGGGCGCGGCCTTTTTGACTGACGCTACTATTACATCGCCTATGTTGGCGTACCTCTTGCGGGAGCCGCCCAACACACGAATGCACATTATCTCTTTTGCACCGGTGTTATCGGCAACCTTGAGGTAGGTTTGCATCTGTACCACAGAAGCTTCCTCCTTTCAGGCTATTTCGCCTTCTCAAGAATTTTTACGAGACGCCAATTTTTATCCTTCGATAACGGGCGCGTCTCCATAATTTCCACTCTATCACCGATGCCGCACTCGTTGTTCTCGTCGTGGGCTTTAAACTTTACGGTGCGCTTAATGATTTTTTTGTAGAGGGGGTGCTTTACGCTGTCCTCAATCGCGACCACGATGGTTTTGTCCATCTTATCGCTTACAACTTTGCCTATACGGGTTTTTCTAAGGTTGCGTTCGCTCATTTATGTTTCCTCCCTCTCGCCTATTTCGCGGCGTCTATTTCAAGACTGCGAATAACGGTTTTTACTCTCGCGATGTCTCTCTTGACGTCCTTTATTTTGTTCGGGTTTTCGAGCTGGTTGATAGCGTGCTGAAAGCGAAGGTTGAAAAGTTCGCTCTTAAGGTCAGCAAGCTTATCGTTGAGTTCACTCATTGACATTTTCTTGATATCTGTCGCTTTCATTACTTCTCACCGCCCTCTTCACCTTTTTTAACAAACTTGCACTTGATAGGAAGCTTGTTTCCCGCAAGACGGATAGCCTCTCTTGCGTCTTCCTCGCTAACTCCGCCAATCTCGAACATTACGCGGCCGGGCTTAACCACGGCTACCCAATATTCGGGGCTTCCTTTACCGGAACCCATGCGGGTTTCGGCAGGCTTCTGCGTAACGGGCTTGTCGGGGAAAATCTTTATCCAGACGTTTCCGCCGCGCTTGATATAACGTGTCATCGCGATACGAGCGGCTTCTATCTGGTTGGACTTTATCCAGCCGGGCTCAAGAGCCACAAGACCGTAATCGCCGTAGGTTATTGTATTGCCGCGAAGGGCTTTGCCCTTCATACGTCCTCTGTGAACGCGGCGATACTTTACTCTCTTAGGTAAAAGCATTACTTCCTGCCTCCTTCCCTAGTAGAGGTCTTTTTAACTGTCGAAAGAACCTCGCCGCGGTAAATCCATACTTTAATACCGATTATACCGTAGGTGGTGTTCGCCTCGGCAAAGCCGTAGTCGATATCCGCGCGAAGTGTCTGAAGGGGTATTGTTCCCTCGTGGTAAGACTCGCTTCTCGCGATGTCGGCGCCGTTAAGACGTCCGCCGATGGTGATTTTGATTCCCTTTGCACCAAGACGCATTGCACGCTGAATGCACTGCTTCATAGCGCGGCGGAAGGAAGCTCTGCGCTCAAGCTGACCGGCTATGTTCTCAGCGACGAGCTGAGCGTCTACGTCGGCGTTCTTGATAGTCTCAATAGCGACCTTGACGTTTTTGCCTGTGAGCTTCTG
>CAZUOY010000080.1:0-5806 GCA_964622315.1 uncultured Oscillospiraceae bacterium
ACCCACGTATCCAGCTTGGAAGGCTGGTGTTCTACCATTGAACTACACCCGCAAATTCTTAACGGCGTTGTTTATTATATCAACTCGCAAACTGCTTTGTCAATAACCTAAACAGATAATATTGCTATTTATATTTATTAATTACGAAAACAATACGCCCCTTTACGGGGCGCATTGAATTAATACTATCTGCTACTCGTCTTTATCGTTTTTTTCTTTTTCAGTTTCTGTTTCCTTCGAAGCGGCGGATTTTTCTATTTTTGCATTCCTTGCCTTTTCTCTTGCTTCCAAAATTGCGGCGTACTCCTTTGCCCATTCCTCGGTCATTCCATAGGGCTTAAGGTAGTTTTCGTCACCCGACTTCTTCTGTTTAACTCTAATAAAGACTATCGCGGCTATTGATAACACTGCGCCTACTATAGCAAGCAGCTGTGATACCCTGACGCTTCCGATGTAAAGGCTGTCCGTGCGAAGCCCTTCAATAACAGCGCGACCTATTCCGTTCCACGCAAGATACATTAGCGTGATTTCGCCGTCGAACTTTCTGTTTTTTAAATAAATCGCAAGCACAACGAAACCTAAAAGCAGCCAAAGCGACTCGTAAAGAAACGTCGGGTGAACCGGAAGGTACGGGTCAACTATCATACCGTGCGCTTCTATCTTCGACAGATTACTAATAAGGTAAGACTGAACCGTTTTGCTTGTCATTCCCCACGGAAGGTCTGTATTTGTTCCGAAGCATTCCTGATTAAAGAAGTTCCCCCAACGTCCGAGTCCCTGTCCGATTAGAAAACCAATGGACGCGACATCAAGCGAGGGCAGAATCTTTACCTTCTTAATACGGCACATAATATAAGCCGCCGCGAAGCCGAAGATTACGGCTCCGTAAAAGCCGAGACCTCCGTCACGAAAATCAAAAACATCTGCCAGCGTTTGATACTGGGACGGATTTGAAAAGATAACATAATAAAGTCTTGCTCCTATTACGCCGGCAATAATGCTGACCAAAACAACATCTATGAATTTATCGTCGTCTACGCCCAGCTTCTTCATCTTCGGGAAGGCATAAACCATGGCAAGCAACAGCCCAAGCCCGATAATAATTCCGTACCAATATACCTCAAAGCCGCCGATTTTAAACGCGACATGGCTTATGAAAAATTCGAGTCCCAAGCCCGGAAAGCTCACAAGTGTCATAACATTTTTCTCCTTACTGCGGCGTCACTATAGATACCGCTGAGCGTTCAGCATTGAACAATCTTTTTAAAAGCGTCGTTGCATCTTCAAGATTGACCTCTTTTGCGGTCTTTATTATATCGTAAATTCCACAACTTTTAAAGTGGCAGCTTAACATATTTGAGGCGATTGCCTCTGTGTTGTCAAAACCGCAATATAAAGAGCCGATAAGCGAGCGCTTAAGTTCTTCAAAAAGCTCAAAGTCAATTCCTTGAGCCTTTATGCGTTCAATTTCTTCTTTTATTCTTGAAACCACATACATTGGGTCTTTAGATTCGCCGCTGAAGGTAAGGCACAGATAATCCTCGCCTGAAAGGTCGCTTGCCTCAAACATGTCATTAATCATACCGCTGTCGTAAAGCTCACGATAAAGCGCGCTTGTTTCGTCACAGATAACACCAAGCAAAAGCTTCTGAAGGATTTCGTTCTTGATTCTATCCTCGGACTTGTGCGGTGTTTCCTTGTATCCCAAACAGAACTGCTTTTCAAATATACTCATTTTGCGGGTTTCTTCTGATTTTACAATAGCTTGAGGCTCCGAAAAATCAATTGTTTCTACTTCGTGGTTCTCATACCGTTTACTCCCGTACATCTCCTCACAAATTGAGTAAACCTCGTTCGGGTCAATGTTTCCCGCTACGCTTAAAACCATATTTGACGGACGGTAGAAGGCGTTGTAGCAGTCGTACAGCGTCTTTGGCGTTATTTCAGCTATGGATTCTACTGAGCCCGCAATGTCCTCTTTCAGCGGAATTTTGGAGTATAGGCAGCGAAGTACGCTCATGAATAACACCCATTCGGCGTTATCGTCGTACATCTTTATTTCCTGACCGATTATCCCCTGCTCTTTTTGAACAGTCTTTTCCGTAAAGTGGGGGCTGGTGACAAAATCAATTAAAATACGAAGGGATTCCGTTTCGTTAACCGACGCGCTGAAAAGATAGCAGGTCTTATCAAAAGAGGTGAAGGCGTTTGCGTTGGCTCCTGTTTTCGAAAAAAGAGTGAACGCGTCCTCCGTCTCGTTCTCAAATAGTTTGTGTTCAAGGAAATGCGCCACGCCGGCGGGAACAGATACCCTTTTTCCGTCAAGAAGAAAGTCTCCGGTTGCCGAGCCAATCTTTGCCCCAAGTAAAGCAAAGACCTCCTTCTTATCCTTTCGAGGATAAACAAGCACCGTAAGCCCATTATTTAGTGTGCCTTCGAAATAGCTCTCGTTTAAAAGCTCGCTTTTTATCTCTTTCATCATCTACTTATCCTCCTTTTGAATCAAGCAGGAGGCGTTAAGCCTTAATAGTGCAAGCGAAGACATTATCTCCTCAGCGGTAAGCGATTCGATTACCGCCAGCTCCTCCTCGGGCGTAACTATTCGTTTATAGCGCGCAAGTGAATTGAAGCAGTAGCTGGCGAGGCTTGAACTCGTATCCCGCACTGAGGAAAGAATGTTTTTATATAGAAGCTTTATTTCTGTAAGCTCCTTGGCTGTCGGTCCGTCCTTGGTAAGCGTGGAAAGCTCGTTAAGTATCGCCTCACGAGCTTTATCGGTGTTCTTGTGGTCTATTCCGCAATCAATAATAATTCCGCCGCCAGAGCGGAAGCTTGTTCGTGACGCGGCATAATAGCAAAGACTCATCTTCTCGCGTACGTTCATAAACAGCCTTGAAGTCGCACTGCCGCCCAAAAGCGAGCTACCGAGCCTCAATGCCGCCAACTCTCGTTCACTAAGAAGCCGTCCGCAGGTAAAACCCAGCGCCAGCTTGTCCTGTTCAACAGGAAGCGATAACACCGTCGCCTTTTCATCACAGTATGGAACGGGCGCAAGCTGTTTTACAGTCTCACCGCCGACCTCTATTCTCGAAAAGGTGTTTTTCAGCATATCCGAGAGTCCTTCGCAGCGGCGACCGACATAGATAATCTCAACAGTGCTTCCCTTTACTAAATTTCTATAATCGCTGTAAAGGCTCTGTGCGGTAATTCCGTCGAGGTCTTCCTCATATCCGTCATTAGGAAGCCCTCTTTCATCAAGGTCAAAAAAACTTTCGGCAAGAAGCTTTAAACAATAGTCTCGCTTTTCGTTTATTATCGCGCGGATAACCTCTCTTAGCTTCTCGCGCTCAACGTCCAGCCACTTCTCATTAAAAGCCTCGTTTTCGACGGCAGGAGTAAATAACACGTCAAGTAAAAGCCTTGCGCGCTCGCTCGAAAGTCCCGTTTCTCCGACAAGGGTGTCATCCACGCCTTCAACCGAACACTCTATCGTTCTCGAAAAGCCTACCGATGAATATGAAACGTTCAAGTTGGCGCCGTAAAGTCTGTTTAGCCGTCTTTTTAATAAGGTCATATCCGGGCACTCTTTCGTTCCCCTTTCAAGCATAGAAGGGATGAGCGCCGTGGACGTGAGATTCTCTCTTTTTAGCGGCGACGCCAAAAAGACCGAAAGTACGCTTTTTTTGTAGTTGCCCTCTATTTCGTTGTAGAATACGCCCTTTTTTAACTCTTTTCGCGTCATTCGGTAATAAACTCGTCGTGAACGGCCGCAACGGCGGCGTCCGCGTCCTTTCTGGAAATGATGACTGATATTTTTATCTCGCTTGTTGAAATCATCTTTATGTTAATTCCCGCGTCGGAAAGCGCCTTGAACATTCTCATAGCAACGCCGGGGTGACTTATCATGCCCGCGCCCACGATTGAAACCTTAGCGACATCCTCGTCAAGTTCAATCTCCTCCGCGCCGAGCGAAGTCTTGTGTGAGCTAAGCAGTTCAATCGCCGTATCCTTATCCTCGCTCGGAATCGTGAAGCAAAGGTCGCGTTTACCCTCGTTCGTCACAGACTGGAGAATAACGTCTACGTTAATATTCTTTGAGCTTAAAAGCGAAAACACTTTAAATGCAAAGCCCGGTACATCCTTTAAACCCAAAACCGTGACCGATGCAAAGCTTGTGTCCTTCGCAACACCCTTAATTAACATGCCCTCCATATGCGTTACCTCCTTAATAACCGTTCCTTTATGCCCCGTAAGACTTGAAAGTATTTCAAGATTAATGTTATATTTCTGCGCGAGCTCCACCGCGCGGTTAAGTATTACCTGTGCACCGAGCGACGCCATTTCAAGACATTCGTCAAAGCTTATCTCATCGAGCTTGACCGCGTTTTTAACCTTTCGCGGGTCGGCGGTATAAACTCCGTCCACATCAGTAAATATCTTGCAGATATCCGCCGAAAGCGCCGCCGCTATCGCTACCGCACTCGTGTCCGAGCCGCCGCGCCCCAACGTGGTCACATCGTCGTATTTGTTAATGCCTTGAAAGCCAGTAATAATAACTATGTTGTTATTATTAAGCTCTGACCTTACACGCTCGCCATCAATTCGCTTAATTCTTGCGCTGGAATACGCGCTGTCGGTAATAAAGCCCGCCTGTCTTCCGTTAAGTGAAACTGCCTTGTAGCCCATAGCGCCTATCGTCATGGCGAGCAAAGAAGCGGATATCTGCTCGCCTGTTGATAACAGCATATCCATCTCGCGCTTTGAAGGCTTCGCGTTAACCTCCGCCGCCTTTTCAATTAAATCATCTGTTGTGTCACCCTGCGCTGAAACAACCGCCACAACCTCATTGCCCTCTTTGTAGCTGTCTGTGATTATCCTTGCGACATTTTTCAGCCGCTCGGCATTAGCTACCGAGGTTCCGCCGAACTTCATTACAACAAGCGCCATTACTACCACCTAAACATTTTTTCATATTATATGCGGCGTTTAATTACGCCGCAACAGTTTAATTATATAGTAATATTTTAATATGGCAAGAAAAAAATCTAATATTAAAAATATTTTAAGAAAACTATTTACAAATCACTACAAATAGGTTACAATATGGTTACAGGATGAGTAATCAATCAAGAACAAGTGATTTACTTACCATCTTTCATTTTTCATCATTTTCCTCCTTCTTTTATTAGAAACCGCCACATATTTCTATGTGGCGGTTCTTTTCATCTATTTGTTTGTCTTAAAGCGGTCTATAATGCGAGTTCTTTTTTCTTTTGGCGTTTCGTTTTGCTCGGCACCATCATCGTAAGCTTCGGCTTTCTCCTCTACAAAAACAATCTCTTTGTTATATACGGCAGACGGTTCTGCCTTCTTCTTACTTTCAAAAAGACGTTTTTTAATTGATTCGACTATGTTAACAATACCTATGACCATTCCGATAACGAATAATACCGCTGAAATAATACTGATAACAGTAAATACTGCTTCGCGTTTTTGCATCTTCAATCTTTTCCTCAGCTTTCTGTCCTGAACGGACTGGCTGAGTGAATGAATAAGGTTCATGCTGACCGACCTTCCTTTCACGGATTTAGCTTAAGTATATAGTATTAATTTAAAATGTCAATCTCGCATAATCTGTTGATTTTTGAAATTCAATATGCTAAAATATCATTCAGCGCTGAAAAAGCGTATCCGGGTGTGGCGCAGCTGGTAGCGCGCTTGACTGGGGGTCAAGAGGCCGCAAGTTCAAGTCTTGTCACTCGGACCATTGAAAAGAGCCTTAAAATGGGAACATTTTGAGGCTCTT
>CAZUOY010000081.1:0-5698 GCA_964622315.1 uncultured Oscillospiraceae bacterium
TTAGAGGATTTCTTAGGCATAACCGACGCCGAGGTCGAACAAAACGGCGAGGTGAAAGTCGCCGCCACCTCGGTTCGCAACATACTTGAGGAGTATCTGTCAACCCATCAAAACATTGACGCAAAGGTTGTCGGAAGGCTGGTTGCTGAATAGGGATAGCCGAGGAAATGAAAAACAAAGCAAGCTTTAAGGAAAAACTGCGCTACAGCTTTGACAATATGATGTCAAAGGGAACCGCGAGTATGTTAAAGATGCTCGCGGTGCTTACCCTTATTGTAGTAATCGTCACCGCGCTGATACTGTTTTTCGGCGACAACTCGGGCGAGGGCTCAATTGCTGCGGAGCTTTGGGATTCATTTTATACTGCCGTGATGGCGGAGCTTCCTATGAGTGACAGAGGAACTATTCTTCGCATAGCCGTCACTACCGTCGCGAGCATCTGCGGCTTCGATACAATGAGGAAGCAATCGGCTACAGAATCAAGAACGATAACGGAACGAAAACCATCAGCTTAAACCCGCTCAAAAGCGAGGAGCTTATCATTGGCGAGGACGATTTAGTTGCCGTTATCGCCGAAAATTAGAGTTTTTACTTATGTGGTGGTTTAAGTGAGTAATATAAGCAAGTCCAAACGGGCGGCGAAAAGCCGCTCGTTTAATTATTGTAGAGAAAATGCGAGAACTCTCTGCACATACAAAATGAGAAGAACTTAAAATTACCGCCAACTTTTAAACTGTGTAAGACAGACAGAGTACATTACTCAAGTCTTCCGTGTTTGACAAAGCTTTACCATAATATAGTTTTATTGCTATTTTTGTTCAAAATGGTATAATTATAGTAGTATTTGCTTTGTTTATTTGGAGGATATCAATGAAAAGGTCACCGTTAATACGATTCATTACAACATTTATATGTTTACTGTTTCTTTTCGGGGCGTTTGAGCCGCTTTCGATTGTTTCTTTCGCCGCAAACGACGATGAAACAGCGCTGATAGAAGAAGTCATTAACGTTGAGGGAACTGATGATTTCGAGTCTGTCATGTCGGTGGATACAACCAGTCCGTATACGGGCATGTATCTGCTTGCCATGAACACTGCGTCCGCGGGCTCTACCGCGCAAACAACGGGCAGACTTAGTTCCATTAACGCTGAATCCTCGGTTTCAGCATTTTCTGTGGAAGGCGGCGCTCCTAATCAAGAGAATTTGGAGGGCGTGGCTTCCGTTGTAACGCTTGAGGACGGAACAAAGCTTTATCAAAATGAGCCTCATTCATTTTTGAACGAGTTTGATACTCCGTCCATGAAGATAACCGCGCGAGAAGAAAACGACGAAAGTAAGTATCAAATTAACGCATACACTGCGAATGCTTTGACGATTAACGACGGAACAGGAGTTGCGATTTCGCAGGGCGGAATCGGAACCTTCTATGCTATTGACGATAATACGGAGACGCTTTATTCCTTTTTCGCGAAATATATATACAGAGGCACCTACTGCGACGTGGTTGTCGAATGTGACGAAAACGGCAGCAATCAAGAGGTTGCCGACACATACTGCAATCAGATGGGACAGGAGTTTGATAACAACCAACGCGGATTTATGGTTGAGAACTTCGGCTCTTACCTCAGCGGTTCAGGTAACGGCGGAACGGAGTTCGGAACAGACGGAAGAATTACAATAATTCTTCAAAACATTCGCGACGATTATTATTATGGCGAAGGCTATGGATATACGGCGGGATATTTCTGGCAGGGCGATTTTAGCGTAGGTGAAGGCTATAACAATATGGCTTGTATACATATTGACACCTGCCCCGCTATGTACACGGGTGCTTCGACCCCGACAATTACAGGCGCAAAGTCCACAATGATACATGAGTTCCAGCACCTTATACATTTCACAAACGAGGCTATTGAAGGAACCGAGTCTCCCTTGTGGCTAAACGAGGCGTTCTCAATGGGCGCGCAGTATATGAAGTACAACGATACTTCAAGAATTTCGGATTACAACACACAGGACAACTCATCGCTGTTAGCCACCGGCGCAATTTTGAATTATTCCGACTATACCGATAACGACGACGATATGTACTCCAACTACTGTCTGCCGATGCTTTTCGGTCAGTATTTAAGAACGCAGACAAAGAATCTTACAGGCGGTGGAAACGCCGTTTTTAAGAGCATACTTGCCTCAACGCAGAGCGGCGACGGTGCAATTACAGGTGGCTTAAGCAGCATAGGCTATGACGTCACAGATTTAAACACGCTTTTCGCGAACTTCCGAATGGCGCTCGTTCTAAAAGAGAGCACGGGCTATTATGGCTTTGCGGGCGAAAGCGATTTTTCCGTTTTGAAAACTCTGTTGTTTACAGGAACTACTGCGTCTTTAAAGGGTGGCGCGGCAGTTGTAAAACAGATTAATAATGCTTCCTTCACTCCCTCGGGCGCAGGGGCGAATATTCTTTTCAGAGGCTTTTCGCCCGGCGGCAGTTCGTCGGAGATAACAAGCGTGACAGTGTCCGGACCATCTGTTATAAGCACGCAATACGGCAGTATACAGCTTACCGCCGCGGTTTCTCCGTCCACCGCAAGCCAAAGCGTAACGTGGAGCTCAAGCAGTGGACTTGTCCATGTTAACGCGAGCACAGGAGAGGTTACCGCGTTAAGTACAGGAAACGGCAACGCCGTTGTTCGCGCAACCAGCACCGTGGACGGTTCAAAGTACGGTGAAAAGACAATAACTATTACGAACAACGCCGCCGCGCCTGAGGAAATAGAAATATATAACGAGAATCTCAGAAAGGTTTCGGGAAATCCGCCGACAACGCAGTATATTGATTACGACGGCGGCACCGCCGCATTGTCGGCTAATATCTTACCCTCAACGGCGTCTCAGGCTGTGACATGGTCTTCAAGCAATACCGCGATAGCTACCGTAAACAGCTACGGAACGGTTAAAGCCGTGAAAAACGGCAACGTGAACATTACAGCTACCTGCGTCGCTGATAGTAATATTACCGCAACTATCCCGTTCGTCATTTCCGGTCAAACCGTTGTTCCAACCTCCGTTTCAATAACGGGTGGAA
Organism: uncultured Oscillospiraceae bacterium; assembly: GCA_964622315.1. Lineage (GTDB taxonomy): Bacteria > Bacillota > Clostridia > Oscillospirales > Ruminococcaceae > JAYFNU01. The sequence goes on from CAZUOY010000081.1 coordinate 3,086, forward strand.
ACACAATCACTCAAAACCTCGGTACACTACAGCTTTCGGCAACTGTTCTGCCCGAAGGCGCGGGTCAAGAGGTAACATGGTCTTCAAGCGCGCCCGGCGTGGCGTCGGTGGAACAAAACGGGCTTGTAACGGCTTCCTCAAACGGCACCACAACAATTACCGCTAAGACCGTATATAACCAGCTTATTAAAGGTACGCTGACAATAACAGTTTCAGGTCAGTTGGACGCGCCGACGGCTATAATTATCAGCGGCGGCGACAGTATAAGCACCGACCTCGGAACCCTTCAGCTTACCGTTGTGCCAACCCCCGAAACTGCTGATTCCTTAGTTGATTGGACATCAAGCGATACGTCTATTGCTACCGTTGACGAGAACGGACTTGTTTCCGCGAATGCAAACGGCGTGGTAACAATAACGGCGGAATCGAAGCGAGAGTGGCTGGTAAAAAGCACAAAGACAATAACAATAACGAACCAGCTTCTTACCGCGGGCATTAGTACAAAATACCGTTCCTCCTCCTATAACGGAGCCGCCTTAGCTTTAATACCTACTCCGTCTAATGCAACGATATATTACACAACCGACAGCTCAGTGCCCACGACCTTAAGTGATAGCGTCATCGGCGCGACTGTGTTCCGCATACCGGGAAGCGCGAACGGAACGCAAAACCAAAGAACCTTTAAGTTTTTTGCCGCCGCCGAGGGCTATCGCCAGCAGACAGGCTACTCGACAAATACCTACAGCGGAAGTATTTATATGAGCAAAACGCCGCTTACTGCCAACATACCGAGCGGCTCAAACAGCGTTACGCTTACCTCAGCAACGGCGGCATATTTCCTATACACAACCGACGGCACGAACCCGACATATGACCTTTATTATGATGCCGAGACGGATACAATTTTACCCGTGGCAACAGGTACATCGGTGTTAATAGAGAATGTGACTGGCTCTCATTCCATTAGTATAACGAAAAAGGGCACTACTTACGTTAAGTCAATGGCTATTCAAACAGGAAAGCTTGACAGCGATGTTATTTCAAAAGAGGTGACAGTCGAAAGCGTGAGTAGTCCGACAATAAGCGTTAGCGATGTCGAGACAGGAAAGGCGGTAAGTATATCCTGCACCACCTCAGGCGCCAGCATATACTATACGCTTGATTCATCGACCCCGACAAACGCGAGCACTCTTTATGACGGCACGCCGATTGTGATAGATGAAGCCGCAAGTTATGTTATAAAAGCGATAGCTTATAAATCGGGCAAAGCTCCGAGCGAGATATCCGAGGAGACCGTGATTTTATCAGCTGTCGAGACTCCGACGCTTATTGAATCCGATATTTTCAACGGCAGGAACGTTGCGTTCGCTTGCGAAACAGAGGATGTAAGCTTCGTTTACAGTATTGACGGCTCAGATGAAAGCGGCGGAGATTCGGTTGATATTACCTCTGACGGAACATTCGAGGTCAGTGTTTACGCCAGAAAGAGCGGAATGGCACGGTCTTCATTGGCAACGTTAAGCGTAACGGTTGAAAGGGTAAAGACCCCCACCATTACAGTTAATAGCGATTATGGCGAAATAAGCTTCGAGATAGCCTCAGAGACAGAAGGCGCCACTGCTTATTACACAACAGATAACAGCGCACCGAGTAATTCAAAGAAAGAATACACTTCAACCGTCAGCGTGGTAAAGGCTGGCAGCTATACAATTAAAGCGGTTGCCTACGTAGACGGAATGGCGGCGAGCGATGTTGGAAGTGCGGATATTACCGCCGCTAATTCGACGACGCCGACCGCTACACTGGATTCAATTCTCGGCGGAAAAAGCGTAGAAATAGATACAACCGATGAGAACAGTAAAATTTATTATACGCTTGACGGAAGCGACCCGCTTGACTCAGAGACGGCTACCGAGTACAGCGACCCGTTCGATATTAAAGCAGCTGGCAGTACCACAGTTAAATTCGCCTCGAAAGCGTTTGGAAAACTACCGAGCGCAACTGTCACAAAAGCGGTTTCACTTTCGGTGGTATCAGCCCCGTACGCCTCGCAGAAGGAAGGCTTTGTAAAAATCGGTACGGCGATTTATCTTCGCTGTGCAAAAAGCGGGGCAACAATTCATTACACAATAGACGGCAGCGACCCGACCGAGTCCTCTAAAATATTCACGGATGCTGAGCCTATAGAATTGCCCGAAGATGCAGCAATTGTTACCACAATTAAAGCTTTTTCAATAGTAAATGGATATGCGCAAAGCGAAATCAAAACCTTCGAATTTAGAAGTCGAAGCAATTCGGTCAGCGCGTCTTCTGTGAAAATAAGTCAGTCATCAGCGGCGCTAATACTATCGTCCGCGAATGAAAACGATAAAACAGTCTTGCTTAGCGCAACCGTTCTTCCCGCGACAGCGGAAGATAATTTTGTGCTGTGGAGTACCTCAAACGAAGGTATTGCCACTGTAAGCGAAGATGGACTCGTTACAGCCGTCTCTACAGGAACGGTGAAAATTCGTGCTACAGAGGAGAGCGGCAAATACGCGGAGTGCACAGTGAAGGTATACACGGTAGACCCCGCGTACAAGAAGCTGACAGCGGCAATTGAGCCTGTCGTGC
>CAZUOY010000082.1:0-5685 GCA_964622315.1 uncultured Oscillospiraceae bacterium
CGGTGACGCAGGCGCAGCGGTTTATAATTGGCTTCTTTGTTACCGACGAGATTTTCGCCGTGGCTACGAGCGGCGGCGAGGTAACCGCAAGGTATATGCTCGGACTCGGCACCCTTCCCTACATAGGCTGGGCGGCGGGCACCTTTCTCGGCGCGACGGCGGGCTCGCTCCTTCCCGAGGCGGTGATAAGCGCACTCGGCATTGCGATTTACGGAATGTTTGTCGCTATAGTCGTTCCCGCGGCAAAAAAGAGCCGCGCAGTGCTTGCCGTTATCTGTGTTTCGGTGGGCTTAAGCGTGCTTATGCGGTATGTATTTCCGATTGTTTCCGCGGGCTTTGCCATTATCATCTGCGCGGTGGTGTCCTCGCTTCTCGGAGCGCTTTTCTTCCCTATTAAGGAGGCGACGGTATGAGAGCGGCGGAGTTTTTCGGCTATCTCGCCGTTATGGCGGGGGTAACCTATCTTATAAGAGTAATACCGCTTGCGGTATTTAAAAAGAAGATAACGAACAGCGCGGTAAGGTCGTTTCTTTATTATATGCCCTATGCGGTGCTGTCCGCCATGACTGTGCCCGCTATCTTCTATTCGACGGGTTCGGTTCTGTCGGCGCTCGCGGGATTAGCCGCGGCGGTTGTGCTTGCGCTGTTTGAAAAAAGCTTGATTACCGTCGCGCTGGTTTCCTGTCTCGCGGCGTTTATTACGGAGAGATTTATATAGTATGACATCTGTGACTGTAAGAGAGATGAAAAAGAGCGACCTTTCGTGTGTTATTGAGATAATGTCCGAGGGTGTAACAGACGGCACCTCCACCTTTCGAGCGAGCTGTCCGAACAAGGAGACGTGGGATAGCGAGCACCTTCAATGCTGTCGCTTTGTTGCGGACGCGAACGGAGTTACGGCGGGATACTGTGCGCTTGCGCCCTACTCAAAGCGGGAGGAGTACAGAGGTATAGGCGAGGTTTCCGTTTATATCGCGCGTGAATATCGGCACCGCGGAGTTGGCGAAAAACTTTTAAAAGCGCTTATTGAGGAAAGTGAGCGAGAGGGCTTTTGGTGCCTCACCTCAAATGTCTTTGCGTCAAACACCGCGAGCGTGAAGCTCCACGAGGCTATAGGATTTCGCCTTGTGGGCGTAAGAAAACGGTTAGCGCGGGATATCTTCGGTGAGTGGCAGAACGTCGCGATATTCGAGCGGCGAGTGGAGGATTAGCACCCGACAATACAACAAATAAGTAATGCCGCACAAAATTAGGGTTATTGTAAAAGAAGAACCAGGGCAAAGCCGTGGTTCTTCCAAGAGTAACGCCGCACGAATATCAGTATTTTAATAAAAGAAGAACCAGGGCGAAGCCGTGGTTCTTCCAAGAGTAACGCCGCACGAAATCAAGATTATTGTAAAAAAAGAACCAAGGGCAAAGCCGTGGTTCTTCCAAGAGTAACGCCGCACGAAAAATCAGTATAATAATAAAAGAAGAACCAAGGGCGAAGCCGTGGTTCTTCCAAGAGTAACGCCGCACGCAAGTGCGGCGTTACTTATTTATAGAGTTCTAATCGCCTCAAGCGGTGAAAGCTTCATAGCTCGTGAGGCGGGCGATATACCCGCAATCATTCCGACAAGCACCGCGAAGCCTAAGCCCACAAGTGCAAGCCACAGGGGAATGACCGAAACCTCGCCAATTAGCTTGTTTATTCCGAAGGAGAGGATAAAGCTCAGCACTACCCCTGCGATTCCCCCGCCGAAGCCGATAAGCCCCGCTTCGACAAGGAACATAGAGTGTATATTCTTCAGCGAGCAACCAAGCACCTTAAATATGCCTATCTCCTTTGTTCGCTCGAAGATACTCATAAGCATAGTGTTTGTAATTCCTATAGCCGCGACAATAAGCGAAACACTGCCTATTCCGGCAAGAACATACTGAATAGTTTTTGACTGCTCCTGCATAGATTCAAGCCAGTCCGCCTCGCTGTAAGCGTTAAAGCCCATATCGGTAATCTGCTGCTGCACGTCCTTAACATTGTCTATGTCGTCAACCAACACATACGCCTGATTATATACAAACGGCGTGATAGGCTTTCCGTTCTTGTCGGTCTGCTGGTTGGGCCACGCGTTCTTCTTAAAAATCTTTGTAAAGGTCTCTTTAACAGCCTCAATGTCAGCGAACATACTATAATCAAATTCGGTCGAGCCGTATTCGGAGGTCTCGTCGCCGGTAACTGCGGCGATATCAAGCTGATATTTCTTCGCCGTGTTCTCGTAATAGCCGTTCATATCGTAATAGGCATATATCTGGTCGTTCTCAAGGTCAACGTTCGGCGCGGGACGCTCTCCACTCTCGTCCTCGGAATAGTAATAGTATCCGCCTCCGCCCATAGAGCTTGAGTCATAAAAGTTGTAGCCTATCTGCTTGCCGACAAGGAAGCGAAGGGAGTCGCCCTCGTTCAACATTCCGCCCGAAATAATGGGAGGCTTCATTGCGTTCAGCATTTCAAGCGAAACCGCGTAGATGTCGCCGTATGCCTCGTACTTGCCCGATTTAAGCATTATGCCAAAATTATAGACGGGCGACGCACAGGTGACATGCTCCATAGCGGAGAAGCCCGCGACGGTGTCCTCGGTTAGCTGCGGCGTGTCAGAGGAGTTGCCGCCGTCATAATAATAGCCGCTGTTAACCGTTATCCTTGTAAGGGTCGCGCTGTTTTTAAGCTGTTGGGTGTAGGAATAGTCCAACCCAATGCCGAGCGACATCATAACGACTATTGACGCGGTGCCAATCATTACGCCCAAAACCGTAAGCGAGGTTCTTAGCTTTCGGCGCAGAAGGTTGCCGAGGCTGAACCTTATCAGCTCAAGCCAGTTCATACATGTATATCCTCGTTATCCTCGCTGTCAAGAAGCTCTCGGTCAAGTCTGAGCGCCTCCTGGCGGTCCATATATCTCTGAAGCTTTTTCTTGTTCTTTTTGCGAATGGAAAGGAAAACGATAAGTCCGACAACCGCAAGCACAATTACGATGAGAATAATTAAGCCTAAAGGCAGACCGCCCGACGGCTCGTCAATAGGCTCATCGGGGAAATAGGGGTCCTTCCCGCCGTAATCCATTCGCTCAGAGACAAAAACGGAACAGCTGTCTGTGTAAGTATAAACTTCGCCGCCCTCGTCCTCGTAGGTGACGGTCATAAGTATTGTTCCCTCGCCAACACTGTTAGCAGGAAGATAGGTGTCTATGTTCCCGGTAGCGCCCGGCGAGATATTGCCGAGATATAATTCGCTTTCCGTGAAAATTCCGCCCGCGTCGGAAAACTTTACGGTAGCGTTATAAATTGTTCCCTTACCCGTGTTATTTATCTGGGACATAATGTTTACCTCTTGACCGAGGAAAACCTCGGGCGATGAGGTTTGAATCGCCGTGACCTTAATCTTGGGCACCTGCGAAACAGGTATAGAGATAGTTTCCGTGTCGTTTGCAAGCTCCTTGGCTCCGGAATAGCTGTAGGAAATATTAAAGCCAACCGAGTAAGAGCCCGGCGCCGCTTCAGCCTTAGTGTCGAGGTGGATAGACATCGTGGTGCTTGCGCCTGCGCCCAGTGAATCGGCAAAGAGGGTGGAGGAGCCCGAAACAGGCACAAAGGTGCCGTCGGAGGTAAGCTGTGCCTTAAGGTTGGAAACCGCCGTTGAGGAGGAGGTGTTTTTAAAGGTAACGAAAAGGGTGAACGCCTCGCCCGCCACAACGCTGCTTGGACTGGTATTGAAGCCCGTCACGATAATTGTCGGAACCTCAGAGCCTGAGGGCTCACTCGCGGCTTCGAGCACCTTAATCACCAAAGAAAGGGTTTGAGAAGTATACTCCTCGCTATCATCAGAATTGTAAGTAATGATGAACGAAATGGTGTAAAAGTCCTGAGGTGCGTCACTGCGGCAATACATATCAGGAATGTGGTAATAGCAATAGTCATCATTGCCAACCAAACCGTTTGTAATTTCAACCTTATTTAAACTTTTAGGAGCTTCTATGTAGTTTAACTGTTTTATTTCAAAAGGAAAGCTGGAAATACTCGTGCTTGTAACCATTTCAATGGATTTGACATATGCATCTCTACCAGAAATATTATGAAAGCTTAATATCCCACCGAAAGTACTTCCCGCACGTATACTCGGCGTACCCGTAATAGTACCAGCACCCCCGTTAGAATCAAGCACAAAAGCGTCAACAGGGGTAGTCAAAGCCCCGCCGCCTTCGCCGCTTGCGCCGACAAACGGCATAAGCGCAAAAAGCAGCACCGCCGTCAAAACTATAGATATAACCTTCTTTTTCATCTTTCCTTTACCCCGCTTACTTCGGAATGGGTGTATTCTTCTTTTACTATTTTGCCGTCGCTAAGGTAGATAATCCTGTCCGCCTTCTGCGCCAGCGTGAGGTCGTGGGTGACCATAACCACCGTTTGACCTGTTTTGTTAACTATATTCCTCATTAGCGTCATTATTTCCGCGCCGTTCTTGCTGTCAAGGTTTCCCGTCGGTTCGTCCGCAAAGATAATCTTAGGGTTCACGACCAACGCTCTTGCTATGCCGACCCTTTGCTGTTGTCCGCCCGACATTTGAAGCGGAAGGTGGTCCTTGTGGGTCGCAAGCCCAACGACAGCGAGCATCTTCGCCGCGCGGCGCGTTCTCTCCGCCTTTCCCATACCGCGAAAGGTAAGCGGAAGCGCTACATTCTCCGCCGCGGTCATGGTGGGGATAAGGTTGAACGACTGGAAGATAAAACCGACGTGGTTTCTTCGGAAGGTAACAAGCTTTCCCTCGTCAAGCTCCTCAATATGCTCGTCTGAAATAACTATTTCGCCCGCCGTTACGGGCTCAAGCCCCGCAAGGACGTTGAGGAGGGTGGATTTTCCCGAGCCTGATGTGCCCGTTATAGCCACGAACTCGCCCTTTTTCACCGAAAAAGAGACGCCCGCGAGCGCGTGCACGCTCGTTTCGCCCACTCGGTATATTTTATGTACTCTTTTGGCTTCGATAATGTCCGCCATAAAAAACCTCGACAGTAAAAGGTTAGGACGCCGCAAAGCAACGTCCTATAACTGCTTTATATTATATTGTAGCATATTTCGTCGCATTTGTTGCATTAATCTGACGAAAAAAAGAATTTTTGAAAAGTTTTATATTTATTGCAGAGGTTGAAAGACTTCTGCAATATTTATTTTTTTTAAGGAGATTAAATCAATGGTACTAGTAGGTTTCAGGAACGCAAAATTCACGGGTAAGGACGGAAACGAAGTAAAAGGTATTAACCTTTATCTTACTTATCCGATTGAAAAAGAGGGCAAAGGTACGGCTTGTGTAAATCAGTTCGTAACTGAAAGCAAGCTGTCAAATACGGGGTATATTCCTACTGTTGGAGACAGCATAGAATTTACATATAACCGTTTTGGCTCGGTCGCGGGAATAAATAAACTTAACAAGTAACAAAAGGGCTACAGCCGCGCAAGCTTCGCGCGGGCGCGGCTGTAGGAAAAATTAAGGAGATAGCAAGAAAATGGAAAAATTTTCAATATACGATATATACGAAGATAATGGCGAAGCAGTATTAAGAGGTAGAAAGCCTATAGCAATAATGCTAATAAGTGGTATAGAAGAAAAGGAAAGTAACGAATTAGCTATGAAGCTACTAACAAAAAGTGTTGGTG
>CAZUOY010000083.1:0-5589 GCA_964622315.1 uncultured Oscillospiraceae bacterium
AGAAAGGCTACTTTTTCGGTTATTCCCATTTTGTCACCTATGCTCTTTCCATATATTCACCCGTGCGGGTGTCAATTCTAATTAAATCTCCCTCGTTGATAAAGAGCGGAACTCTTATCTCCGCGCCGGTTTCAAGGGTGGCGGGCTTAAGTGTGTTAGTCGCCGTGTTGCCCTTTACGCCGGGCTCGGTCTCGGTTACGGTAAGCTCAACAAAGTTAGGCGGCTCTATGCCGAATACGTTGCCCTTGTAGGACAGTATTTTTACAGGCATATTCTCCTTAACGAACTTAAAGTTGTCGGGAAGGTCCTTTTCAGCTATCGGAACCTGCTCGTAGGTCTCGCTGTCCATAAAGTAATACATTCCGCTGTCGCTGTAGGAATAGGACATCTCGCGGCGCTCGATAAAGGCGTTCTCGAATTTATCCGTCGGGCTGAAGGTACGCTCTACAACCGAGCCCGATATAACGTTCTTTATTTTTGTGCGGACGAAAGCCGCTCCCTTTCCGGGTTTTACATGCTGAAACTCGATTATCTGAAATACGTTGCCGCCGTCGTCGAAGGTAACGCCGTTTCTGAATTCGCCGGCTGAAATCATAATTATTTCTCCTTTTAATATCTTAACTCAGCTATTTTACCATATATAATGTAATTTTGACAAGTGTTATAAAATAATAAGCTCACGCGGGCTTTTTGTCAAGTTTTCACAGCCGTCCTTCGTGAAAACTATCATATTCTCTATCCTTACGCCATACTTCCCCTCAAGGTAGATTCCCGGCTCAATCGTCGCAAGCATTCCGGCTTCAAGCGGCGTAAAGCCCGACGGCGACACCCGCGGGTCCTCGTGCACCTCAAGCCCCAAAGAATGCCCCAGAGCGTGTCCGAAACAGCCCTCATAGCCCGCTTCATATATAATACCCCGCGCGACCTTGTCAAGCTCCTTGCCGGTAATCCCAGGGTGCGCGGCGGACTGTGCCGCAAGGTGAGCGCGAAGCACCGTCTCGTAGACCTTCTCTTGTTCCTTCGTCGCCTTGCCCATTACCACCGTGCGCGTCATATCGGAACAGTAGCCGTCCTTCTTCGCGCCGAAATCCATGGTAAGAAAATCGCCTTTTTTAATCTTATTGTCGGTTGGCACGCCGTGGGGCAGCGAGGAGTTTTTGCCCGCGACGCATATAGTCTCGAAAGCCAAGCCGTCCGCACCGTTCTTTCTCATAAAATACTCAAGCTCCGCCGCAACCCGTCTTTCGGTCATGCCCGCTTCGATAAAGCCCAAAATGTAGCTGAACGCCGCGTCGGTTATACTTTGCGCCGCGCGTATTTTACTAAGCTCGCCCTCGTCCTTCACGGCGCGAAGGTCATAAATCCTTCTGCTTAGCTTGCCGTCACAGACAAACTTCTTTATCCCCTTAAAGCTCTTTTTAAGCTTTGAAAGCTCGCCTACCGAGGTTTCGTCCTCAATCAAAACTTCACTTACGTTCTCGCCCTTAGCTATCTCGGCAAGCTTGTCGTAAAGCTTCTCCATAAGAACAACCTCTATACCCTTTTCAGCGCCGCGCTTTGCGACCTCAATAAAGCGCGAGTCAATTACAAGGTAAGCCTTCTTGTTCGTTATGAAAAGCACGCCCGCGCTGGAATCGACTCCACAAAGATACGCGCGGTTAAAGTCGTTCATAACGAGCGCCGCTTGCCACCCTTCACCAAGGGCTTTTCTTAGCTTTTCAATTCTCGTCATATCTATTCTCCTTTTGAGGCTAAAAGCGTCTCATATATTTCCTTCATTGTTTTCGCGTCCTCGCTTTGCGTGCCCGCCGACTCACAGATAAAGGTCGGCGCGAGCGAGCGCTCGACGACAAGCGAAAGAAGCGGTACGGGGTCGGGACCGAAGACGGTATCCTCAAAGGTAAGGTGCTTCACCTCGCCGCCGGCGGAATACTCTATCTTGCTGAAATGCGAGTGAAAGCAGCTCGCCCGCTCATGTCCGAGAGCGTTTTCCATAGCGTCCAGCACAGCGGCAAAATCCTCTTTAGCAGAAAGTCCGCCGTGGGTGCGGGCGTTTAGGTGTCCGAAATCTATACAGGGCACAAGCCGTTCGTCGATTGAACAAAGCTCCAAAACCTCCTCAAGAGTACCGAGCTGGTTTAGTTTTCCCATGGTTTCAGGGCAAATGGCGACGTCACGGTAGCCCGCCGCGTCCAGCTCGTTCAGGCAGTATTTCAGCGTGTCCTTCGCAAGCGCAAGCGCCTCCGGACGCGGCAGTTTTCCCGCCGAGCCAGAATGTACGACAATCCTTTTTCCTCCCATCGGAAGAACCACCTCAGCGCACTCCAGAACGTACCTCGCGGAGTTTTTGCGTTTGTCCTCCTCGACGCTTGAAAGCGAGATGTAATACGGCGAATGAACAGACAGGTAAACTCCCTCGCTCTTTGCGAGCGCACCGAGCTTCGCCGCGTTCTCCGCGCTTATTCGAACACCGCGCCCGCATTGATATTCAAATACGTCAAGGTTAAACTCCTTAACATATTTCGGTATCTCCTCGAAGCTTTTATATCCTCTTTCGGTAAAGCTCAGCGCCGTACCCGCAGGGCCGAAAACAGCACGCTTGTTCATACTCTTTTAAACCTCATTCTTCTGATAAACGGCATAAACGGCGCTTCAAGCACCCGCTTCAGTTTTACGTGAAAAAGCTTTTCTCCGCCGAGCGGCTTCACCATAAGCGCGGTCATTCCGTTGCCTTTTCCAAAGGCAATATCGGTGAAAAGCTGGTCGCCTATCACCGCCGTTTCCTTAACTGACGTTTTGAGCGTTTCGCCTACCGCCGCAAGCGAACGCGAGCTCGGCTTCTTCGCCCGCGCGACAAAGGGAAGCGAGCATTTCTCAGCAAAAGGTCTCGCCCTTTCCTCACTGTTGTTCGAAACGATAACAGCCTTTATCCCCGCCTTCTTTACTTCGCCGAGCCACGCGAGCACGCTGTCGCTCACGTCGGGGCAGAAGTCGTAGGTCAGGGTGTTGTCTATATCGAGCACAAGCCCTCGAATACCGAGGCTTTTAAGTGTTTCGGGGGTAATATCCTCTATTCTGTCAAAATAATAGTGGGGTATAAAAACCATATTCTCCGCCTTTCGATTGTTACTGTAAAGTATACCATATTGTATTTAAAATAAAAATAATTTTGGGATATTTCCGCATTGTAAAAGACCCTCGGCAAGTATATAATTCAGTTAAAGTCGAAAAGCTTTATTTTGAATACAAGGAGCCTATCATGAAAAAGGAATTTTTTGTCCAACCGTCCTGCTTTGACGAAAAGGAAAGCTATGGTTTCGCGTGGCAGGAACACGTCACGGCGATTCCGTCGCCACTGCTTCTCGTGACAAGTTATAAGGAAAACGGAAAAGCCAACGCTACAATGCAGTCGTGGACTACCTTTACAAACGACGGTGGGTTTTACTGTATTCTCGGAAGCGTTCCGAAGTATGGTCATATGTATAAAACCGTAAGCCGTACAAAAGCGCTCGTTATTAATTTTCCCTCGGCGGATATTTATAAGAAGTGCTACGCAACAATCAAAAACAACGGCGATGAAGACGACGAGCTTGCTCTTTCCGGACTTACCGCCGAACCCGCGAGCAAAGTTAACGCGCCTCGTGTAAAGGAGTGTTTTCTTAACCTTGAGTGCGAATTAGTATGGGAAAAGGAAATATGCGAGGGAAGCGACAGCGTAGTGATGTGCGTTCACGTAATAAACACGATTATGGACGAGGAGCACTATAATTCCGAAAAGCTCGGAAGGTACGGTAAAACGGGGTATCTCTATAATATTCATTCCCCTATTAACCCAGACAACGGAAAGGAAGACCCTACTTGCATAGCAACCCTCGGCGGATTAGTTCCCTACGAGGAGCTTTAAGCAGAAAATAAAAAGCCTTGGAACGGTAAACCGCTTCAAGGCTTTTTTGCTGTTTATTTATATTTGCGTTTACGCGCCGCTTCTGATTTTTTCTTACGCTTTACAGAAGGCTTTTCGTAATGCTCACGCTTACGAACTTCGGCGAGTACTCCCGAGCGAGCGCACTGACGCTTAAAGCGACGGAGCGCGCTGTCAAGGCTCTCGTTTTCTTTTACTCTTACTTCAGACACTGTCTACCCTCCCTTGCAGGGACATTGTTTTTTCGCAACGTGACTATTATACAGAACGCTGAGCAAAATGTCAATAAACTATTTTGCCACAATATTCACTATTTTGCCCTTAACGTAGATTTCCTTAACAATTGTCTTTCCGTCAAGGTCGGCTTTTACCTTCTCGTCGCTCTTTGCGGCTGAAAGCGCCGTTGTTTCGTCCGCGTCAGCGGGAATGGTTATTCTTCCGCGAAGCTTTCCGTTTACCTGTACGGCTATTTCTATTACGTCATCTACGCATTTCGCCGCGTCGAACGACGGCCACTCGCTGTAGGCTATTTCGCCATTGAAGCCGAGCAGCTGCCACATCTCCTCGGTCATATGCGGAGCAAACGGGTTAAGTAGCTGTAGGAAAGTCTTTATCTCGCCGCGGGTCAGCGATTTTCTTGAGTAAATCTCGTTAACAAGGGTCATAAGCGCCGCTATCGCGGTGTTGAACTTTAGCCCCTCGATATCCTCGCTTACCTTCTTAATTGTGCGGTGCATAAGCGCTTCAAGCTCGGCGGAATAGCCGTCGCCGTCACTCACCATGTCGAGCATGGCGAAAACCCTGTCAAGAAAACGCTTGCAACCGCGCATACTTGAATTTGACCACGGCGCCGCCTTTTCAAAATCGCCCATAAACATCTCGTAAAGACGAAGGGTATCCGCGCCGAGCTGCTCGACAACCTCGTCGGGGTTAATTACGTTGCCACGGGATTTCGACATCTTCTCGTTGTTTTCGCCGAGAATCATGCCGTGGCTCGTGCGCTTGGCGTAAGGCTCGCTTGTCGGTACGACGCCGATATCGTAAAGGAACTTGTGCCAGAAGCGGGAATATAGCAGGTGGAGCGTCGTGTGCTCCATGCCGCCGTTATACCAGTCTACGGGCGACCAATATTCAAGCGCCTCTTTACTTGCGATAGCCTCTTTATTATGCGGGTCCATATAGCGAAGGAAGTACCAAGAGGAACCCGCCCACTGAGGCATAGTGTCGGTTTCACGCCGCGCGGGACCTCCGCAATGGGGGCAGGTGGTGTTTATCCAGCTTTCAAGCTTGGAAAGTGGCGACTCGCCGTTATCTGTCGGCTCAAAGTTTTCAAGCTCGGGAAGTAGCAGCGGAAGCTCGCTCTCCGGCAGCGGCACCCAGCCGCACTTCTCGCAGTAAACGACAGGAATCGGTTCGCCCCAATAACGCTGACGGGAGAAGACCCAGTCGCGAAGCTTGAAGTTTACCTTCTTCTCTCCGAGCTTCTTCTCGGTGAGCCATTCGGTAATTTTGACCTTTGCGTCCTCAACGGAAAGTCCGTCGAGAAAGCCCGAATTTACCATAACGCCCGTCTCACAGTCGGTGAAGGCTTCTTTTTCTATATCGCCGCCCTTAACGACCTCAATTATCGGGAGCGAGAAGGCTTTTGCGAAATCGTAATCGCGGGT
>CAZUOY010000084.1:0-5531 GCA_964622315.1 uncultured Oscillospiraceae bacterium
CGACACCGCCGTGACGACGCCTGTCTCGGAATCAACCGTGGCGACTGCTTCGTTGTTTGAACGCCACACAAAAGACTGCACAGGTCTGTCGGGGTTCGCGGTAGCAATAAGCTCAAGGGTGTTCTGACCTGTATGTACATAAAGCACGGCTGAACTATTATTTAACGCTACCGTAGGCACGGGGGATTTTGTAAAGGTTTTAGCGGCCTTTCCGTCAGACGTAGTAACTATATTGCTATAGTAATTTGCCGCCGCGGTTGACACAAAAACCTTATGCTCGCCACTTGGAAGCCAAACATTCAGCTTGTTGGTGCTAATCGTTGACATATCATCCGTCGGCACAGAAACTCCGTCTATTTCAAGCTCGGATATACTCGTGTTTTTTGCAGCACCGTAAAGAGTTATGGCGCTTTGATAGACTGAATTTCCGTTCTCGTCCTTAACCTGAGCGCTATTTAACGTATCTATTCTTACATTTCCGCCTGAGATGATAATATCTCCTAACGCTGTCAGCTTCTGCGCGTAAACTGTTCCTGACGATATAGTTATATCATCGGTGAAAATAGACTGTGTTTTTCCTGTTTTAGCCTTGGAGGTGCTGACGTTTCCGCCATCTATGGTAACCGTCGAATACGGGCCACCAATAGCCCCATGTTCGTTAAACAGGCTTTCAGCAACTATGCTTCCACCGGATATAGTTATATCGTAGTTTAAGCCTCCGATACCTGTGCTGTTTCCTATAACATTAATAGTGCCGCCCGTAATTTCTACAAGTCCGCGCTCATCGCTTTTCTCATATACCGTGTTAAGGTCATACCAACAACCACCTATCGCGGAGCCTTGCTGCCAACCCGCCAGACGCACCCGAGACATATCCACTGAAACAACGCCGCCGTTAATGACAACCTCGCTTGGCTTATCTGTGTTTCCGCCGCTTCCAATGCAAGCACCTAAGCGCGAAACGGCGCTTACCTTGCCACCGTTGATTTCGACAAAGCCGCTTCCCCATATTCCACCGCCTATACCCGCGCCGCCTTGGAACGCTACTGTTGTTTCAGCCGTAACATTTCCGCCGTTAACTGTTACAAACCCATCACAGCCGCTGCCGCCGCCAATTGATGCGCCTAAGCTCGAACGCGCAATAACTGTTCCGCCGTTTATCAGAATATAACCAATTCCGGTTTTAGGTTCAGCACCGTTGCCTCCGTATGCGCCGCCACCGATTCCCGCCGCACTTGAACCATAACCGCTTCCTTCATCGGCAGTAATATAGCCGGCATAGATATTTACATATCCTGCGCCCTGTTGGCCCGATTCCTGCGCGTAACTGACACCGCCGCCGCCGATACATGCACCGTACTCGCTGCCTTTGGCAACTATCTTTCCGCCGTGAATATCAACTCTGCCGTCTCTTGAAACGAACTCGCCGTCGTGATACCCGCTGCCGCCTATTCCCGCCGCGCCGACTCCGCCGCTTGCGTTCAATATGTCGGCTGATGTTCCATATATGCTAACCTTTGATGTATTGTTTGTTTCAATCGCGGCTCTGTAGTTACCCGCCTTTAACGAGTTTGTTCCGCTTATTGTAATGTCAACAAGCGAGCCTCGGAAAAGAGCTAAGGGTGCTTCGGATTTTGCCGAAGGAATTGTTATTGTTAAGCCCTTGATAATCAACTCATGCGTGCCGCCCATAACACTGACGGTATTCTTATTCGACGTTCCGCTTATAGTAAGCGTACCAGTATAAATCTTAACTTCGTCGCCGACTTTGTAATAAGCAGTTGTCTCGTTAGAACCTAATATTTCTATCGAACCGTCAGCAATATTGAGTTTCGGGTTGTCTATTGTCTGTAGCGCCGCCGCTTCGTCGCGAATAACCGCAGTGTTCACGGACCTGTCGCTCACTATAGCCTCGCCCTCAAGGACGACACCGTCTACCAGCGCGGAAACCGAATACACTCCAACGGGAAGGTAAATGCTCATCTCTGCGTTAACAAGCGTCATATCTTTATCGGAGTAGGTATATGTTCCATTAACGGTATCGCTTATTGAAATTGAAGAAACCACAGCGTCGTCAGCCGCGTCAAATGCTGTTATTGTCAGCTTATGCACCTCTTGCGGCTGTAAGCCCGATGTTCCGCTGACGTTATCAAGCAACAGCCCCAAAACGTTGCCGCCGTTAATAATTACACTTCCGCTTTCTCCGCAGGAGATGTCCGAAAACTTCTTATACTCGTCGCTCGAAAGCGCTGTTATCGTTCCACCGTTTATCGTCAAGTCACAAGATTCGGTGGTTTTCACCCAATAAGACGCGCCAATGCCGCAAGCGTAAGCACCGCCTTGTGCGTTTATAAATCCGCCGTTTATTGTTACAGCCGCTTTATATGCCGACGCGCCACCCGCGCCTATACCGCTTCCTGAAATTTAACCCGCGGCGTCAATATATCCGCCGTTAATAACAACCGTTGTCCTTCCGTTTCGGCTAACAGAAGGCCCGCCGCCTATTCCCGCGCCGCAACCCGCCGTAGCTGTAATTCTTCCGCCGTTTATAGTTATATTGGCTGATTCATAGTTTCTGCCACCGCCTATTCCCGCGCCGTCCTTTCCCTCTGCTCTAAGACTGTCAGACGCTGTTCCGTTTATGACAAGGAAACCGTTGCTGACCTCTAATCCCGCTCTGCCGCTGCCCGCAAACAGCTTGTTCGTTCCTGTCAGTGTAATGCTAAGCTTAGAGCCTCCGAGTATCTCAACGGGTGCCTTTCCACCGAGAAAACGAGCGTCAATAACCAAATCTGAAAACTTCAGCGTGTGTTCGCCGCTTTGTGAAGAAATAGCGTTGGTGGTAGAATATCCGCTTATCTTGAGCTCGCCGCTGTATTCCGTCCATGTAACGTTATCGCGACTGTAAAACAGCGCGTCGTTCTCGGTTTTCAGATAGACGGAGCCTTCGGCAATATTTAGTGAACCGTCTTCCGCGGGAGGCGTTAAGAACTTGCTATACAGTGCGAGCGCGCCGTTCTCGCCGTTTGCGGAAACGTAGACAGTGCCGCCGCTTATCACCATATTAGCTGACGCCGCGCCGCTTCTTACCATAAAGCCCTTTTGGGTGAAAGCGTTGTCCTCTAATACAAAAACTTTACAGGTGTCGCCCGGGCACGCCATTACTACAGGAGTACCTGCGTAAACTCCCAACGTATATTCGGTGTATGCGCCACCAGCGGTGAAGGTGACGTCGCTTAGCCACTGTTCGCCGTCGTAATGCTTAATCGCCGCCGCGTCAGTCATCGAAGGCTTAGCGAATACAAAGACGTCATCGTCATAGACCATCGCGTCCAGCACGCTTGCCGACGTGTGCTGGCCAAGCGTTATCCAGCCTTCATTGTAAAGCTCAATTTGTGTTGTCGGCGAGGACACAAACACATCACAGGATACAAGCAGCGCATAGCCTCTATACACCGCAAGCGCAGGAGACGCAAACAATTGCCCCGTTTTGCTTGCTACAGCCGAAAACGCCGTTCTTGCGGAATTTAGTTTTATAAGGTTGAGAACGGAAGAATCACCGTTCGCATAAACGGCGAAGACCGAATTTCCGTCCGCGGCAAGCTTAGCCGTCGCATATGTGTTCGCCGCAGTGAAAACCGAGGTCCACTGTGAATTGCCGTATTTCTTAATTACCGTGCTTCCGGAGCGGTCGGCGTAGGAAATGTAGATTTCGCCCATGAAACAGATTATTTCGGGCTTCATTCCGTCCGAACTGCCGACAGTCGCAAGCTCGCTCCATGTCTCACCGTCCCATTTCTTTACGTGAACCTCGCCGTAGCTGTTGAAACCCTCCTCAACCGGCACGGCATAGGCGACATAGATGTTTCCCTGTTCGTCTGCGGCGGAGTTGTTATATGTAGTGCTTGCCGCTATATTAACGCCGCCCTCCTTATTCCAAAGGTCAAGCGAGGCATAGTCGGGATACTGCACCGAAATCTTCATTCTTCCGTCCGCCTCGACACCTACGGCGGTTATAACAAGCCCGCTGTTTGAGCCGTCCGAATAGAATACGGTGTTGTCGCTGAACTGCTTTGTAAAGTCGCCGCTTCCGCGGCTCTCACCCGCAGAAAGCGCCGCTTCGGTAACATTTTGATGGTTAACGCTATAGGAATCATGAAGCCCTGTTTCGCCGTCTCGGAAAACATAAATGTAGTCGTTGCCCTGAGAATTTGTATGACCCTCGACCGAGGTGTTTACCCTGTAGACGATAACGCCAGTTTCGGGCACCTTCTGCTCAAAGCCTTTTAGCTCAGCGTTCACGTTTTTTTCGCGATACTCGACAACAAAGAACTCCGTCTCATTCATGGGTGAGCGCACAATAAAGCCCTTGTTTCCGCCCTCGGCAAGCTGTGCGGTCAGATAATACTCTCCGCTTTCGGTAATTTCGGGCAAGGTAAGCCAGCCCATAACATGACGCTGATAGGATAACGGGTACTGAAGAAACGCGCCTTCAGCCGCCATAATATCCCACGCGCCGACGGGATTTCCGTCGGCGAAATAGCGGTAAAGGTCGGGCAACCCGAGCGAATGCAGAAATTCGTGCGCGATTAATCCCGCTCCGTCACTCTTAACACCGTTACCGCAAAGAATATTGTATGTACGAACAAAATTGCCCGCTATCTTCTTATCTGTAGCGGACGTACCCTTGTGAGAACGCATTAAAGAGTTTACAGCTTCCTCCGCAGCGCCCTGAATTATAATTGTAAGGTTATCAACAACGCCGTCCTCAAGGTTATCAAGCGTTGTGCCTTCGGGCAACGTGAGCGTTCCGTTATTGAACGCAGTTATTACCTGGTCAATAACAGCCTCGCTGTTATCCCCGAACTGTTCTCTTGTGCGGTCAAGCTGTAGGTAGCCAATCTTAGACCTTCCGTCCTGCGTATATTCCTGCGGGAAGGTGTTTTCTACGCTATATTTTCCGCCCGTCACATCAAAGATATATTTTGCAAACGATTCGTCTATGCTACAGTCGTATGCCGATTCGGACGCTGTGGTAATGGTGGAATTGTATATCTCCTTCACCCTTGTCCACACGCTTCGCTTCGGTTTTGCGTATTCATACTCAACCACGTTGAATTCATCGGTTAAATCGTCTTTAAACCGCACGAAAACAACGAGATTGGCTACCGTCTTAGTCTGCGCCGCCGAATTAGACATTACCGCGCTGTCAATAGACGGGGTGTTTGCCTCGTTTTCTTCCGGTTCAATGCTATTCTCGGCAGGTTCTGTTGTTTCTTCCTTCGGTTCTGAGTTTTCAGAAAGCTGTTCGTCAGGCACCGCCTCGTCAATTATCTCAACGGGTTCTTCCGTTTCTTCCACAACCACCGGTATGTCTGAGGACGGTGCTTCGTTCAGCGCAAAAACGCACGGCGAAACCGCCTCTGTTATAAGTAAAACAGCGGTAACAAAAGCAAGCAGCCTTTTTGTTGCAGTTGTCATAAACCCTCCGTAAAATTAAAATGACCGGTTACTTATATAAATATTATACA
>CAZUOY010000085.1:0-2144 GCA_964622315.1 uncultured Oscillospiraceae bacterium
AGCTTATCAAATTGAAAAGCGGCGTTTTCCACCGCAACTTTTACGCCGCAACTCATAAACGCCGCCCCCTAATCTTTTATTTTATGTTACGCTATATCTTCTTTTCAACGACTCTATATTTATGCGCACCGAACTCGTCAATAGCCATATTTACCGGCTTATCTTCAAGTATTATCTTTTCCTCAAGTGCGTTTTCGGCAATATCGCGTGAGCGCTTCGCTATGGCGATAACAAGGCTGTAGGCGTTCTCGTTTTCCTCAAGCAGCCGACTGATTTCAGGCTTTAACATTTTCTTTTTTATCCTCCGCAAGTTTATTCTTCTGCCATTTATTTATTGCCCGTGACAGCTTCGAGGCGCAGACCTCGGCAATGTCGTTTTCGAGCGACACATCGTAGAATTTAAGCTCCTTTAGCTCCTTTTCCGCAATAGCAAGCCTTTCCTTTATCTCCGTTTCGTCCTCGGTTCCGCGAAGCCGAAGCCGCTGTTCAAGCACCTCCAAGGAGGGCGGCACGATAAAGACGCAGAGCGAATCGGGGTAGGTTTCCTTGACGTTTTTCGCGCCTTCAACCTCTATTATCAGCACCACCGTGTTGTTGCCGGTAAGCTTTTCCTCAAGCTCGTCCATAGGCGTGCCGTAATAGTGTCCCGCGTAGTTTGTGTATTCAAGCATGCGCTTGTTTTCCACGCGCTTTAGAAAATCCTCCTCGGAAAGGAAGTAGTAATGAACGCCGTCTATCTCGTTTTTTCTCGGCTTTCTCGTTGTGCACGAAACGCTCAAAAAGACGTCCTCGCGCATCTTCATAAGACAGCCGACTACCGTGTCCTTGCCGCAGCCCGACGGACCCGAAACCACCACGAGCTTACTTTGATTAATCATCTACTTCTTCCTCGTCAGTTTCGTCGTCGTTCAATCTGTTCGCCACCGTTTCGGGCTGAACCGCCGAAAGGATAACGTGGTCTGAATCCATTATAATTACCGCGCGGGTTCTGCGCCCGTAGGTAGCGTCGATAAGCGAGCCTTTGTCGCGGGCGTCCTGTACAATTCGTTTTATCGGCGCGCTTTCGGGACTGACTATCGCTATAAGCCTGTTCGCCGAAACCATATTGCCGAAACCGATATTAATTAGCTTCATTGCGCTCTCCTCTATTCGACGTTCTGAATCTGTTCGCGAATCTTCTCTATCTCCGCCTTTACGTCCACAACCGCCGAGGTTATGTCAAGGTCGTTTGCTTTACTGCCTATCGTGTTCACCTCGCGGTTAATTTCCTGCGTTAAGAAGTCGAGCTTTCTGCCGACAGGCTCGTCGGCTTTCAGAATTTTGCGGAACTGGGAAAGGTGGCTTCTGAGTCTTACCGTCTCCTCGTCTATCGCCGCTTTGTCGGCATAAATCGCCGCTTCGAGCAGTATTCTGTTTTCATCAATATTGTTGGTTTCCAACACCGTTTTCATACGCGCAAGCAGCTTTTCACGGTATTTCTGTAGGCGCGGCGCGGATTGCTTTTCTATTTCGGTGACGGCGTTCTCGATAAAATCGAGCCGAGAAAGCACGTCCTCAAGAAGTTTCTCTCCCTCGCGCTTGCGCATCTCGCCGAAGCCAGCAAGCGCCTCGTCGAGCACCGTCTTTACGTCTGCCCACAGCGCGTCCTCATCGGTAACCTCGCGCTTTACGCTGAAAACCTCAGGAAACCTTGCGATAGACACCGCCGACACGTCGGAGCTTACGCCGAGATTTGATGAAAGCGTGTTTATCGCGTCGAAGTAGCTTTTCGCGACTTCCATATTAAGTTCAACCTTTGGAGACTGTCCCTCACCGTCAACAATTAAAACGCCGGCGTCAAGTTTTCCACGCGAAACAGCCGTTTGAATATGCGCCTTGATTTTGTCTTCAAGGAAAGAATAGGCGCGGGGAACACGTGAGGAAAACTCAAAGTAGCGGTGGTTGACCGCACGGAGTTCAACAGTAATCTCTCTGCCCGACAAAACCGCCGTGGCTCTGCCGAAGCCCGTCATGCTTTTTATCATGCTAACTCCAAATAAATATATTTTTCTTATTATATTATTTTTATTCTACTTTGTTAAATGTAAAAAGTCAATCTGCGACTGTAACTTATAAGAAATAGTCTTCGCCGCGTGGCGGCGAGG
>CAZUOY010000085.1:2244-5143 GCA_964622315.1 uncultured Oscillospiraceae bacterium
AGTCAATCTGCGACTGTAACTTATAAGAAATAGTCTTCGCCGCGTGGCGGCGAGGCTATGGGGTAATGCGAACTAATAGTTTGATGCTTACGCATTTTGCGCACGGCGTAAAAGGAAGTTTAAATGCGCCCGTGGCGCGTTTGACGTAGCACGAGGTTGCTAATTATTCATAAATAGCATAAAATTGTAATTATTAGTACTTGAAAAATGGTAAAAATAAATGTAAAATCTAATGATAGTAAATTTTTACTGAGGAGGGAATATTATGAAAAAGATTTTATCAGTTTTACTTATCTTAACTCTCATTCTGTCGCTTTGCGCCTGCACGAAAACGCCCGAACAGGTTATTGAAAGTGCGGCGAAAAAATGCGAAAAGGGCGAATATGACAAAGCTGTCGTTGATTTGGAGAAACTTCTTGAAGCAGAGCCTGAGAATATCGAGGCGCTTAAGATGCTTGTTACAACGTGCGAAGCGGCGGCGAAGAGCGACACCGAGTTGGATTATAGTGAAAAGCTACTTCTTGCCTACTCCTCGCTAAACTCACTCGGCGAATTTAACAGCCAAAGCGACGTGGCAAAGCTCGCGAATATGTATATCGAGGCGGGTGACAACCTTTCGGCGAGAACTTTGATAGAAGACTACTGGGTTTCAAGTAGCAGACCTATAGTCCCTGATGGCAGTCTTAATGATGACGAAGCTTATAGAGCGGCGTACAATGTTTACAAGACTTCATCCGAAACATACGAAGCAGAGAATAAAGAAATTGTTGACATTGGAATAGTTCCAGTCACATATACCGAGGCAGACATTAACGCCTCGTCTGAAGCGGAACTACTCTCAAGGCTTTACAACTTTGCAACAAGCGGCGACTCGACAGCGCTATTTAAACTTCTTCTTGATAAAAGCGAGTTAGCACCGCTTCATTCCGAAAACTATTGGCGCTACTATACCTACTCCCCCACCGGTACTGGAACACTTATAAAGGTGGGGTCTTCGAGACTAACGTTTTATGATAATATCCCGTACATTTATCTGCTTCATCCTAACGGAGAGGTTACATATTCCTATGCTGTAATTAACAAAAGCGGATATTCAATGTTGTATTCGATAAACTACAACAATAACGGAGATTTTACCAGCACAACGGAGAGAGTACAGGTAAATGCAGACGGAACATGGAAGTATAGCTTTCTTGAGGAACCCACTGTCAATGGGATTTGCGAGGGTAATGCAAGTTATTCGTTTACAAAAGGAAGCTCCGGAGTAACGGACGCTATGGAAATGTGGGAGAAACGCGCCGAATATAAAGCCTCGGCAGACGTGTATTACGGCAACTTTTCTAACGGCTATACAACCCTATCTCAGTACGGAATGAAAGACGGCGAAATCAAGGTAGGTGAGATTAACGGAAGTTACTTTTATCATTATGGGTTGGGCGATGGCGTAAACTCGTCAAACTATCAGTTCGGAACGCTTAACGAAAGTTATCCGGATTGGTAAGGAGACAACAGACACGGCATTAATTTACGAGTACAATGTAAGCAAAATTAAGCCCCTATTCATTCGAATAGGGGCTTTCAATTTGATATGAGTTTACAGCGGGTGAACCATGTTCTCCTTGCTGAAGTGGTCAGCGTCTATTCCGACCTCTTTTGCGCGTCTTGTTTCAAAGAACTTTGTCGCGACTTGCGGGAACATAGCGTAGCTGAGAACGTCCTCGTCGTTCTTCGCGAAAGCCTTGGCTTCCTCGCGAAGGGTGTCAAGCTCGGGCTTGAGAAGGTCTGCGGGACGGCAGGTAATGGGCTTCTCGTCGCCGAGTATCTTCTTCTGGAACTTCGGGTCGATAGGAGCGGGTGTCTTGCCGTATTCGCCCTTAACAAGTCCCTTAAATTCCTTCGTTACCATTTTGTAGCGCTCGCCCATAACCACGTTAAAGACCGCCTGCGTGCCGACTATCTGGCTTGTGGGGGTTACGAGAGGCGGATAACCGCTGTCCTCGCGAACGCGCGGGATTTCCTTTAGCACCGCGTCAAGCTGGTCTTCCTTGCCCGCGTCCTTAAGCTGCTTTAAAAGGTTACTGAGCATTCCGCCCGGCACCTGATAAAGAAGGGTGTTAGCGTCAACGCCGAGCATCTTCGGGTTAAGCTGACCGCTCTTGATATACTTCTCGCGAAGTCCCGCAAAGTATTCGCGAACCTCGTTGAGAAGATGAAGGTCAAGCCCTGTGTCGTATTCGGTGCCCTGAAGCGCCGCGACAAGCGACTCGGTAGCCATATGGGAGGAACCCATACCGAGCGGAGAAATCGAGGTGTCGACAATATCCGCACCCGCTTCAATTCCCTTAAGAATGGACATTGAGGCAAGCCCTGAGGTGTAGTGTGAATGGAGCTGAACAGGAATTTTTATTGTTTCCTTAAGCTTCTTTACAAGGTCATAGGTGGCATAGGGCTTAAGAAGTCCCGCCATATCCTTAATGCAGATAGAATCCGCGCCCGCGTTCTCAAGGTCCTTTGCGTACTTTGCGAAATACTCGTTGTTGTGAATGGGGCTTAAGGTGTAGGAGATACACGCCTGAATATGTGCCTTCTCGTTTTTTGCCGCCTTAATGGAGGTTTCGAGGTTGCGTATATCGTTGAGCGCGTCGAAAACACGCATAATATCAATACCGTTCGCAACCATCTTCTGTACGAAGTAGCTTACCACGTCGTCCGCGTAATGGCGGTAGCCGAGCATATTCTGTCCGCGGTAGAGCATCTGAATCTTAGTGTTGGGCATAGCCTTCTTTATTGTGCGAAGTCTTTCCCACGGGTCTTCGTCGAGGAAGCGAAGGCAGCTGTCGAACGTAGCGCCGCCCCAAGCCTCGCAGGAGTAGTAGCCGACCTTATCCATAGCGGGGAG
>CAZUOY010000086.1:0-5092 GCA_964622315.1 uncultured Oscillospiraceae bacterium
CAATGTCTGTTTTCCGATATTTTTTCTTGCTCGACTAGTATACCAAAAGTTACGGACAAGTGCAAGAAAATTGCGAAAAAAACATCGCCTGATTAAAGGCGTTGACGCTAACCCAAAACTGTCACGTTTGGGCTCCCAGCTGAGCTACGAGCCCAAATGCGCTTGATTATTATACAAAACTTGCTTTAAAAAGTCAACATCATTTATTTGATTGCTGAGCTCTGTTAACATCGGCTTACTCTCTTTGAAATTGACAAAAAACACTTCAGATGATATCATATTATTCACGCAGAAAAGCCTTGCTTCGCCTCGGGTGCTTTTCCCGAGTGAAAATCGAGAGCAAAAACATAATATGCGGGTATGGCGGAATTGGCAGACGCGTTAGATTCAGGTAACTGAACCTTAGTGAGAAGTTATCCGCACCGCCTCGGGCGCTCTTCTCGAGTGAAAATCAAGAACAAAAACTTAATATGCGGATATGGCGGAATTGGCAGACGCGCTGGATTCAGGTTCCAGTGAAAGCGATTTCATGCAGGTTCAAGTCCTGTTATCCGCACCAAGAAAAAAAGCGGCGGTACAATGTACCGCCGCTTTACTGTTCCTTTTTAGAGTATATCCTCCACTACCTTTTCGGGAGGCGCTTCGAGAAGCTCAGGGTTCTTATAATACTGCTCCATTCGTTTGAACGCGGCGGCGTAAAGAGAACCCGAGCAGATTCGCTCATCCATTACTATGCCGACCGGAATACACTTCTCGTGTACAATCTCGCCCTGCTTACGGCGCGGCACCTCCTCGGCGTTGCCGAGTGCCATTATCATTGTCGTTGTTCCGAAGTTATAAACATGGTGGTAGATATAGTTTGTTCTTATGCTCGCAAGGTTGGTTATTGTCATTGTGCAGTGGAAGGGGCTCGCTTGTATTATGCTTCGCGGAAGTATTCCGCGGTTGTCAGCCCACTTAAAGAGATTAACTCCCAAGCGGCAAAGCCCGGGAATGCTCAAAAGCGTTTTGATAAGGTTATCCGTTGAGTTTGTGTCACCTGTTCCGCGGTTCTGTTCGACATAATCGTCAAGAATCTTCTGAACGTCGAAGATTGTGTTGGCGCGGTCGAAGTACATCTTGTTCATTGTGCCCTCAAGCTCGCCCGGCTTTAAAACCACCATTCCTATGGCAACCTCGTTGCGGGCATAGATGCACTTGTTCACAACAAAACGGTTTAAAAGCGGATACTCCGCGAGCGTACGTACATAAGCCGCGATTACCAGAGCAAGATGGGATATCTTCTTACCCTGCTTGCGCTTCTCGTTAAGGTAATTCTGCATCGGTTCGAGTGGAATATGAATTTTAATCATGTTCATCGAGTCGCAGCGCTTGTCCATAATATGCGCCGCAACCTGATACATAGGCTGTACGGTCTTTAGCCGACGTCCGTCTTTTCGCATTTTCTGTCCCCTTTAGATTTTTCTTTATATGAGAAATATATAAATTTATTTATATATGTTTTCCTACTGCTTGTCAAGCAATTTCGGTATAAGGCTTGTAAATTTGTATAGCCGCACAGCGTACAGCTCCTCTTTTCGTGTTTTTTCCCGAATTACCGAAAAAACTCATTAAAAAGCGCCGCCCAATGGGCGGCGCTTTTTTCCATAGTTTAGGCAGTTCTTAAATCTACGTAATCGTGTTCAATATTCGGCATAAACGCAATAACGCTGAAATCTTTAACGTTTGTTCGTCCTAAGACGAAGCGCTCCATATTTACAAGCGTTTTAAGCGATGTTACGTCGCGCAGATAGTAGTTGTTGTCGAGATACAAATCGGTGAGGTTTGTAAGACCCGCGAGCGGCGTTACGTCGCGTATACTGTTTTGGCTTAAAAGCAGTTCCTTCAGGTTTTTAAGCTCGGCGAGGGGCGTAAGGTCGCTTATGCTGTTCTTTTGGAGATACAGCACCTCAAGCTGTTTCATCTCAGAAAGCGGCGAAAGGTTTCTAATTCCGTTTGCCGTAAGACTTAAACGCGTTATTGTTTTTAGCTGTGAAACATTCGTGAGGTTGTTTATGTAATTATATGAAAGGTAAAGATATTCAAGCTTCGGGTGCTCGTTAAAGATAAGCGGCACATCGTCAATATCGTTGTAATAAACCAGCAGATACTTCAAATTAGCAAAGTGGATAAAGTCGTCAAGCTGCTCCACTTCACCCGCGCCCGCTCGCTTGTTTCCGCTGTAATTGTCGTAAATCTCGGATTTCGCCGTGCTTTCGGTCTGCGGGGTGGAAAAGAGATAATCCTTGCCGTATATTCTGACCTCGTCGATAGAATTAAGCTCGTTGCGCATTATGGTTCCCTCGGGCTTGCCAAGATATTCGCGCACATATGCCTCTATCGTCTCGTCAACAAAAGTAACCTCGTAATCGGTGTACTCAAGATACTTATCATAGCTTGCCTGATTTCCCGTTTCGGTGAAGTTATCCCAAAAGAGCTGTTTTGCCTCGTCAACAGCTCCGCGCGCTTCATAGATAAGCCCCGCCTCGTGCTTGTCGCCAAGCTGTATGTAGATATCCGCCGCCGCCTTATACTCGTTCTTTCCGAGATAAGCCTTTGCTATACCTATGTATGCGTCAACATTGTTTTCGTCGAGCGTAAGCGCACTCTTATACTTCTCTATCGCCTTGTCGTACTGATAGCCCGACAGCAGCTCGTTCGCGTCCTCAATGAGACTCTGAGCCGTTTCGGGCGCACAGCTTGTCAGCAGAAGGATAAGAGACAGTATAATTGCCGCCGAGATAAAGCATAAAGCGCCGCGCTTTCCTCTTGTTCTTTTCATATTTTCACCGCAATCCTCAATTTTTTCAATAGTTTAAAGCTTGAAATCGGGGATAATCCTTTTTATCTTGCCTATCAGCCCTATTCTGGGCTTGTCGGGGTCGGGAAGCTGGGGAAAATCATATCCGGGGAAATCGTTGCCCTCAATTATCGCGGGACCGTCAGGGGTAATGCAGACGTCCCAGCCGACATATTTTATCTCAGGCACAACCATAGCCGCCGCAAGAACCATTGATTTTATCTCGTCCATATATGGCAGCTTGTATCCTACAAATCTTATGCCCGTGTATGGGTGTTCGTCAAAACAGACC
The DNA here is from genome assembly GCA_964622315.1 of uncultured Oscillospiraceae bacterium. Lineage (GTDB taxonomy): Bacteria > Bacillota > Clostridia > Oscillospirales > Ruminococcaceae > JAYFNU01. The sequence continues at coordinate 3,132 of CAZUOY010000086.1, forward strand.
AGCTGCTGTGTGTGACCGCGCCCAACAATCTCACCGCAATCAAGGTCAAAATGGCAGGCAACCCCGCCGTTGTCAAGGTTATCGATAAAGCGTCCGCCGTTGCCCATTTTAAAGCAGGCATAGATAATGTACGGCACGCCGTTCCATACAAGGGTCACTATCCTTAAGCAGTTAATTGCGCAGGGATAAATTCTGCTTGCTATCTCGTGCTGAACAATCGTTTCCTCAATAAGCCCGAAGTTTTTCTTTGGGTCTTTAAGGTAGCTGTACAGCTCATTCGCGTCCTTAAAATCGGAAAGGGTCAGCTTTTCAATACCCTTGCCGCTTTCACCGGAATAGGGCTTTGCGAATACTGCCGTCTTCCCCTCACAAAACTTCGCCACTGCGTCCTCGTCTGCGCTTGCAAGGTCAAGTACCGCGCGTCCCAAAAACTTTTTGAATCTCTCGTCAAACACATTCTTCTTATCAAAAATATATGAGTATTTCTCGTCGTTGAGCATAGATATCAGCTTGCGGTTTTTGAGCCTCGTCATATATGTCTCGCGCTCGGCGTGTTTCATATTGTAAAACTCAAAGATGCTGTAATCCTTGTAGCCCGCGCCATAACGGATAAAGCACGCTATCATATCAAAAAAGATTGATATTCTCGCCCGCTTCGTTCGCTTGTGTACGTCTGATATCACGCCGCTTAGCTTTTTAAGCGTCGCGCCCTTTACTATCCTCGAAAAGTACTTTAAATCCATCGGTTACAGATTTTCCTTAATAGCGTTCTTAAGAATATTAAGTCCTTCGAGCAGCACGTCTTCTTCTATTGTGAGTGCCGCCATTATCTTTAGCACCGCGTTTTTTCTTCCCGCCGCTTCGATTACCACGCCGCCCTTGAAGCAGGAGGCGATAACCCTTGTGCAAAGCGCGTCGTCAGGGAAAGCGGAGAAATCAATTCCGCAAATCATACCCTTTCCGCGGAAGGCAAGACGGCTGTCAAGCGGAAGTATCTCTTTTTCGACGTATTTTTTAATTAGCTCGCCCTTTTGCTTCGCCTGCTCGTCCACCTTATGCTCGACCATGTATTCCACGCCCGCTTTCGCCGCGACGAAGGAAAGCTGGTTTCCGCGGAAGGTGCCGTTATGCTCGCCCGGCGACCAGATATCGAGCTCCGGCTTGAAAAGGGTAATTGCCATCGGCATTCCGTAACCGCCAATAGATTTTGAAAGGCAAACCATGTCGGGCTTTATCCCCGCGCTTTCGAAGGAGAAGAAATGTCCCGTTCTTCCGCAACCGACTTGAATGTCGTCCACAATCAGAAGAATGTCGTTTTTATCGCAGAAAGCACGCACGGCGCGAAGCCATTCGTCGCCCATCTCATATACGCCGCCCTCAGCCTGCACCGTTTCAATAACAAGCGCGGCCGGCTTCTCAACACCGGAGTGGTCGTCGTCCACAAGGTGCTGCATATACGCGACGGTATCAAAATTACCGAACATATACGGCGCGGGTACGTGGGTGACGTTTTCGAGCGGTACGCCCGCTCCTGCGCGGGAATCTTTATCGGTAGTAAGGGCGAGCGCGCCGAGTGTCATTCCGTGAAACGCGCCCATAAGCGCGAAAACGTTCTGGCGCTTCTTCACCTTTCGCGCAAGCTTAAGCGCGGCTTCGACCGAGTTGGTGCCCGTAGGACCCGTAAACATTATTTTATAATCAAGTCCGCGCGGCTTCAGTATTTTTTCTTCAAAGGTATCTATAAACTCACGCTTCGGAACTGTATACATATCGAGCGCGTGAATTATTCCGTCCGACTGCAGATACGCGACAAGCTTTTCCTTAATATAGTCGTTATTGTGCCCGTAGTTAAGGGCACCCGCTCCGTTAAAGAAGTCTATAAACTCCCGCCCGTCCTCGTCGGTATATTTAGAGCCCTTCGCGCTTACAAAAACCGTCGGAAAGCGGCGGCAATACGACCT
>CAZUOY010000087.1:0-4874 GCA_964622315.1 uncultured Oscillospiraceae bacterium
CGGGATATGAAAACAAGGTGGCGACCAACCTCGAAAAGATGGTTGAGAACCGCAGACTTCAGGATTTAATCGAAGAAATAATTATCCCGACGGAGAAGGTAGTTGAGCTTAAGGATAACAAGCGCAAGGAAATTGAGCGCAAGATATTCCCCGGCTATGTTCTCGTAAAGATGACGATGACCGATGAATCTTGGTATGTTGTGCGCAACACGCGCGGCGTAACGGGCTTTGTCGGAACAACCACCAAGCCCATACCTCTAACCCAAGAGGAGGTAGACAGGCTTGGCGTAGAAACCAGAGAGATAATTATCGATTACGCCGTGGGCGACAACGTAAAAATCGTCGGCGGTCCTCTTGCGGGCTTTGTGGGCACGGTTGAGGAAATTGATAAAGAAAAGCAGAAGGTCAAGGTTAAGGTGTCCATGTTCGGACGCGAAACCTCGGCTGAGCTCGAAGTCGGCGAGGCAACGCCGCTTTAACAAGTATAGAGGCTTCACTCGAAGCTTTTAGAAAGGGCGTCCGAAGGTCAGGGCGTTCTTGTGGGAGGGACGCAAATTTTCTATGCGTTCCGCGTCACCACTTATTCGGAGGTATTAATAATGGCTCAGAAGGTAATAGGCTACATCAAGCTTCAAATTCCCGCCGGCAAGGCAACGCCGGCTCCCCCCGTAGGACCGGCTCTCGGTCAGCACGGAGTTAACATTATGGCGTTCACAAAAGACTTCAACGAACGCACAAAGAACGATAACGGAATGATTATCCCCGTAGTTATCACGGTTTATGCCGACCACTCCTTTACGTTCGTAACAAAGACACCCCCCGCGGCTGTACTCATCAAGAAGGAGTGCAACATCGAAAGCGGCTCGGGCGTTCCGAACAAGACAAAGGTTGCGACTATTTCCAAGGAATCCTTGCGTAAAATAGCCGAGCTCAAGAAACCCGACCTCAACGCCGCGACGGTTGAAGCCGCTATGAGTATGATAGCGGGCACAGCGCGCAGCATGGGCGTAACAGTAGAGGAGGGCTAAGAGAATGAAACACGGTAAAAATTACGTTGAGAGCGCAAAGCTCATAGACCGCGCAAAGCTTTATGACACCACAGAGGCTTGCGATATCTGCTGCAAGACCGCTAAGGCAAAGTTTGACGAAACAGTTGAAATCCATATCCGCTTGGGCGTTGACAGCCGCCATGCCGACCAGCAGGTTCGCGGCGCGGTTATTCTTCCTAACGGAACAGGCAAGAAGGTAAGAGTCTGCGTATTCGCTAAGGGTGACGCGGCAAAGGCGGCTGAGGCTGCCGGCGCTGAATTTGTCGGTGCGGAAGAGCTTGCCGAGAAGATTCAGAAAGAAAACTTCATGGACTTCGACGTTGTTATTGCCACTCCCGACATGATGGGCGTGGTTGGCCGTCTCGGTAAGGTCTTAGGACCCCGCGGACTTATGCCGAACCCCAAGGCGGGCACCGTTTCTCCCGACGCCGCGAAGGCGGTTTCCGACGCTAAGGCTGGTAAGATTGAGTACCGCCTTGACAAGAGCAATATAATTCACTGCCCGATAGGCAAGGCTTCCTTCGGAACCGAAAAGCTTGAGCAGAACTTCGACGCGCTTGTCGAAGCAATAGTTAAAGCAAAGCCCGCCGCCTCAAAAGGACAGTATATAAAATCCTGCGTGCTTTCCACAACGATGGGCCCCGGCGTTAAGGTTTCCACCCAGCGTTACATGAACGCCGTAAACGCGGGACAGAACTAAAAAGAAACTTTACAGCGTAAATTTGCAGCGTTATAAGTTAGCACAAACGATTGTTATAAAGGATAGCTTATGAAGAACAACAGCTTGCAAACTACTATGCGCGACCCTTTATGGTTGCTGCTGATAGAGGTTGTTTTCGGAGGAGTATCCGCGCACTATTTTGCATATTATCTACAGATAGCCCCCCTGCCATTGGTCAGAGGGGTTATTTTGGTGCTTTATATTGTTTCAGCAGAATTTCTTAGAAAGAATAAGGAAATCAAGAAAGCTCACGTAATAGTATGGGCGATGTTTGCGCTTGTTTTAACGCTGAACATTATTTTGGGATTTCACATTAGCGTTGGAGATAAGTCCGACCAAATATCTCAGGGCTATATCTCCGCATTTACTGCAAATGACCTATTGGCGTTTGTTTTTATACTTCCGACTGTCTTCTGTTTATTGATATCGTTGTATCTTTTCATTAACAGCTTCGTAAGCACAAAGTCAGTAAGCCTTGACAAAAGAAGCAAGCCGATATCTCTTAAGAAGGTTCTTCTTTTCGCGGCGGCACTGTTTTTGCTGTGGCTTCCGTACTTATTAACCTATTGGCCCGGATTAATTCTCGGTGATTCCACCGATTCAATTCAGCAAGGTTTGGGGAATGTGCCGCTTAACAACCACCATCCGGTCATCTATTCCCTCTTTACGGGAGTGTGCCAAAGGATAAGCCAATTGTTCGGCGGTGGCATTACAGAGGGCATAGCCATATACAGCGTAATACAGATGCTTTATATGGCTGTTTGTCTATCCTTTCTTATTAATTGGATTGAAAGGAGAAGCGGAATAAAGCCGATATGGGGATACCTTCTTTGCGCGGTGTTTGGTTTGTCACCGCACATTGCCGCCTTCAGCATAGCCCTTTGGAAAGACCCGATATTTAGCTCTACATTGTGCGTTATTTCTGTCTTGTTGGCTGAATTTTGTTTTACTCGCGGCGAAGTGGCAAAGAAGAAGCTTTGGTTGACAGCCTATGTATTCCTTCTGCTTGTTGCGATTTTCAGTAGAAATAACGGGATATATATCATCTTTTTCACAACGGTAGTTTTATTAATTATATGGGGCATATACGACAGATTTGCTAAACGAAGTGTCTGCGTGAAAATGATTATCGCGTCTGCTTCTGTTATTCTTTTTTCACTGATAGTAACTGGTCCCATATACAATATTTTCAGTGTTCAAAAGGAAAAGGTAGAAAGCGTCGGTGTTTTTCTCAATCAAATGGCGCGAGTTGTGGTTTATGACGGCGAAATGTCAGATGAAGACCGTGAATATATGAACAGCCTGCTTGCGCTTGAGCAGTACTCGCAAGCATACACGCCGAGCTGTGTTGACAGCTTAAAATGGGACGAGAATTTTAATTCAAAACCGTTAGACAACGATTTCTTTAAGCATTATTTTTCAATGTTGCAGAAGAACCCGAAAATATACTTTGATTCATGGGTTTTGGAGACTTACGGCTTTTGGACGATTAACCGACCTGAGGTTAATACTACATGGTCAAATTCCAACATTAGCATGGGCGTTCAGCGTAACACGGATTCTGAGAAGGCCGCGGTGCTTGAAGACGCGGGAATCTATGTTAAGAACATTTTTGGTGCAGAAGAAGCAAGAGAGATTTTTGTTACCGACGAGTGGTCCATTCCGCTTGGTTACATATTTTTAGGCATTTGTTTTCTATCGGTGTCGCTGCTTCTTAATAAACAGGGGAAGCTTTTGCTTTGCCTTTCGCCGTCAATTGGTTTATTCATTACTCTAATAGTTGCGACGCCAATTTTTTACTGGGTCAGGTATGGGATTTCCGCTCAGTTTTTAATACCGTTTTATTTATTGTTACCGTTTGCTTTTCCCAATAACGAAAGCGCGACAATTCAAATTGGCAAGAAAACTGAAAAAGACACTTGACAGCGTAAAAGCTTTAAAGTATAATAACTAAGCTGTTTTAACCAAAGACAGCAGGTGTGAAAGCATAAGGGCTTAATTGCCCGCCTGCCGAGGATAAAACTTTTAATATATCCGCGCTCTTGCGCGTGATAGCTTTGAAAAGTTTTCCCTTCCTCGACAGAAGTCGGGGAAGGGTTTTTGTTTTCACCCATATTCTAAACGGAGGTGAACTTAAGAAGATGCCGAGTAAAGACGTATTGCTCCAAAAACAGCAGATTGTAAAGGAGCTCTCCGAAAAGCTCAAGAATGCGAAGTCGGTCGTCCTTGTAGATTACAAGGGAATTAACGTTGCCGACGACACGAAGCTTCGTGCCGACCTTCGCGCCGAGGGCATTGACTACAGCGTAGTCAAGAATACCCTTTTGACCTTTGCTTGCAAGGAAGCTAATTGCGAAGACCTTATTCCTCACCTTACGGGAACCACGGCGATTGCCATGTCTGACGATGAGGTAGCGCCCGCAAGGATTCTCGATAAGTATGCGAGCAAGAACAAGACCGCGTTTAATTTAAAGGCGGGCAGAATCAACGGCGAGTTCTTCGACGCCGCAAAGCTTTCGGCCATAGCGTCCCTTCCCTCAAGAGAAGGCCTTATCGCTCAGGTCGCAGGTTCGTTCAATAGCATTATTGCTTCCCTCGCTCGCGCTATCAGCGAAGTAGCGAAAAAAGCCGCGTAACATTAATTAACAAATTACAGGAGGATTATTTAAAATGGCTGACATTAAGAAAATTATCGACGAAGTTAAGAGCATGACAGTTCTTGAGCTTTCCGAGCTCGTAAAGGCAATTGAGGAAGAATTCGGCGTATCCGCCGCCGCTACCGCTGTCGCAGTAGCAGGCCCCGCAGCAGCAGGCGCCGCTGAGGAAGAAAAGTCTGAGTACACCGTTATTCTTGCTTCCGCTGGCGAGAGCAAGATGAACGTAATCAAGGCGGTTAAGGAAATCACCGGTCTTGGTCTTAAGGAATCTAAGGACCTCGTAGACGGCGCTCCGAAGCCCGTTAAAGAGAACGTTTCGAAGGCTGACGCCGACGAAATCGCGAAGAAGCTTCAGGAAGCCGGCGCTACCGTCGAGCTTAAGTAAGAGAGCTTTTAAAGCTATTTTAGAAAACAGTAAAGCCCGCGCTCATACGAGCGCGGGCTTTT
>CAZUOY010000088.1:0-4141 GCA_964622315.1 uncultured Oscillospiraceae bacterium
TCGTCCGCAGTTCTATTTCAGAACGACAGACGTTACCGGCATCGTAAGCCTTGACCAGGGCGTAGAGATGTGCATGCCCGGAGACAACATCGAAATGGATGTTGAGCTCATCACCCCGATTGCTATCGAAGAAGGTCTTCGTTTTGCTATCCGTGAGGGCGGCCGTACGGTCGGTTCCGGCGTTGTTATCAAAATTAACAGCTGAGTAAAACCCAATAATCAAGCCCTCGCCTTTCGGCGAGGGCTTATTCATAAAACAAGGTAAAGGAGATTAATGATGGCTGAAATTCTTTACGAGGGGCTTACCTTCGACGACGTGCTATTGGTTCCGCAGGAATCAAGCGTTCTGCCGAACGAGGTATGCCTTAAAACACATCTTACCAAAAAAATAACGCTGAACATTCCGCTCATGAGCGCCGGTATGGATACCGTTACCGAAGCGCGGCTTGCGACTGAAATCGCACTCGAGGGCGGAATTGGCATTATCCATAAAAATATGCCCATTGAGGAGCAAGCTAAGATGGTCGCCGCGGTAAAGGGCACCAAGGGTGTTGAGAACTCCGCTTGCGACCAAAACGGCTTTCTGCTTTCGGGTGCGGCTGTGGGAGTTACCGCTGACGTAATGGAAAGGCTCGACGCGCTTGTTGACGCGGGCGTAGATATCGTAACGGTAGATACAGCGCACGGACACAGCAAAAACGTCATTCATACGGTTGGAGTAATTAAAGCAAAATATCCGCTTTTAGAGGTTATTGCGGGAAACGTTGCCACTGCCGAGGCAACAAAAGCGCTTATCGAAGCGGGCGCGGATTGCGTCAAGGTCGGAATCGGACCCGGTTCGATATGTACTACAAGAATTGTCGCGGGTGTCGGCGTGCCGCAGCTTTCAGTAATTATGAACTGCGCCGAGGAAGCGGACAAATATAAGATACCGATAATAGCCGACGGCGGAGTTAAATATTCAGGCGACATCGTTAAGGCTATCGCGGCTGGCGGCTCGGTTGTTATGATTGGCTCGCTCTTTGCGGGTACACTTGAAAGCCCCGGCGACGTAATTACCTTTAGCGGAAAGAGCTACAAGTCCTATCGCGGCATGGGCTCTACCGCCGCAATGAAGCAGGGAAGCGGTGACCGTTATTTCCAGTCGGGCTCAAAGAAATTTGTTCCAGAGGGTGTTGAGGGACTTGTTCCCTATCGCGGGGAGCTTCGCGATGTGGTTTATCAGATGCTCGGCGGTCTTCGCTCGGGTATGGGATATTGCGGTGCGGCGGATATTGAAACCCTTCGCACTAACGGCAAATTTGTCAGAATAACAGGCGCTGGGCTTCACGAGAGCCACCCGCACGATATAGCTATGACCGGCGGAGAGCCTAACTATCAGAGAAACGATTTATAATCGAAGGAAATTATGAGAGAGAATATTATTGTCGTTGATTTCGGCGGACAGTATAACCAGCTCATTGCCCGTCGGGTTCGAGAATGCGGTGTTTACTGCGAAGTTGTGCCTTATAAGAAGGCTCTTGCGGAAATCAAGGAAAAAAACCCATCGGGAATAATCTTTACAGGCGGGCCGTCCAGCGTTTACGCCGACGGAGCGCCGAGTATAGACAAAGAGGTTTTCTCGCTTGGCATTCCTGTGCTCGGAATATGTTACGGCGCTCAGCTTATGGCGTATCTTTTGGGTGCAAAGGTAAAAAAACCGGAAAACCGCGAATACGGAAAGGTTGCGATTAAGACGGTTAAGGGCAGCCTCATTGGCGGCGTAACCGACGGCGGAGTGTGTTGGATGAGCCACACCGACCAGATTTTTTCGCTGCCCTTAGGCTTTGTAAAAACCGCCTTCAGCGAGAACTGCGAATATGCCGCTATCGAAAACGAAACGGCTGGGCTATACGCCGTGCAGTTCCACCCCGAGGTGGAGCATACCCCCTTCGGAAAGGAATATATTAAAAGCTTTTTATACGATGTTTGCAAGGTTAAGGGCGATTGGACCGCAGAGAATTTCGTTAATGAGCAGATAAATAAGCTTAAAACTCAGCTTGAGGGAAAAAGGGTTCTCTGTGCGCTTTCGGGCGGCGTGGACAGCACCGTTTGCGCCGTGCTTGTTCATAAGGCGATAGGCGACAGGCTTACTTGTATCTTCGTTGACCACGGTATGATGCGCAAGAACGAGGGCGACGAGGTTATGGGCATGCTCAAAAAAGAGTTTGACCTTAACGTCATTAGAGTGAACGCCGCGGAACAGTTTTTAGGTAAGCTTAAGGGCGTTACCGACCCCGAAACGAAGCGAAAGATAATAGGCAGGGAGTTTATCGAGACCTTTGACGAGCAGGTGAAAGAGCTCGGCGGGAATTTTGATTATCTCCTTCAAGGGACAATTTATCCTGATATCATCGAAAGCGGTCTGGGCGACGCCGCCGTAATTAAGAGCCATCATAATGTCGGCGGGCTTCCTGAAAAGATGAATTTGAAGCTGTGCGAGCCTATTCGTCTTTTGTTTAAGGACGAGGTTAGAAACGTCGGTCGAGCGCTTGGCATTCCTGAGTATGTCGTTGAACGCCAGCCGTTCCCCGGCCCCGGTCTCTCGGTTCGTTGCATAGGCGAGGTAACGAAGGAGAAGCTATATATTATCCGCGAAAGCGACGCGATACTCCGTGACGAGATAAAAAAAGCGGGCCTTCAGGGCGATATATGGCAGTACTTCACGGTGCTTTTGAATATGCAAAGCGTCGGAGTTATGGGCGACGGACGTACCTATTTTCAGGCTGTCGGCATTAGAGCGGTAACCTCCTCTGACGCCATGACCTGCGATTTTGCGCGTATTCCCTATGACGTTCTCGCTGTTATCAGCAGTCGTATAGTCAACGAGGTGGCGGGTGTTAACCGCGTGCTGTTTGATATTACAACAAAGCCTCCGGCAACAATAGAATTTGAATAGAAAAAGCGGCGTTCTCCGACAGGTGAACAGCCGCTTCTTTTTTATTGACCTTTACCGCGCCTGCGGTTATAATTTATAAATAACGGCGAAAGCCGACAGAGTGACTGCAAGGAGTAAGAGTATGAACACAAACAAGCGTCCGGATAGTATGGAGCGCATAACCACGCCCGCGCTCGCAAAGGTTTTTATTGACGAACAGGTTGCCGAGATAAAGGCGCAGGTCGAAGACAAGAAGGTGCTTCTCGCGCTTTCGGGCGGTGTGGATTCCTCCGTCGTCGCGGCGCTTCTGATAAAGGCGATAGGTAAGCAGCTTACCTGCGTGCATGTTAATCACGGACTTCTTCGCAAGGGCGAGCCTGAGCAGGTGGTTAAGGTGTTCCGCGAGGAGCTGGACGCAAATCTCATATATGTAGACGCCGTTGACCGTTTTCTTGGGCTTCTTGAGGGCGTCGCCGACCCTGAGCAAAAGCGCAAGATAATAGGCAAGGAGTTTATCGAGGTTTTCGCAGAGGAAGCGAGAAAGCTTGACGGCATAGAGTTCCTTGCGCAGGGTACGATTTATCCCGATATACTTGAAAGTGGACCCGTTAAGAGTCATCATAACGTCGGCGGTCTTCCCGAGGATTTAAAATTCGAGCTTGTTGAACCCGTGAAGCTTCTCTTTAAAGACGAGGTTCGCGTTGTCGGAAAAGAGCTTGGTTTGCCTGACGGTATGGTTTATCGTCAGCCGTTCCCGGGACCCGGACTTGGTGTGCGTTGCATTGGCGCGATTACCCGTGACAGGCTTGAGGCGGTCAGAGAATCCGACGCCATACTCCGTGAGGAATTTGCGAAGAACGGCTTAGAGGGTAAGGTTTGGCAGTATTTCACGATAGTGCCTGATTTCAAATCTACAGGCGTTAAGGACGACAAGCGCACCTTTGATTGGCCTGTAATTATCCGCGCGGTCAACACTCGTGACGCCATGACCGCCACAGTCGAGCATATCGACTGGGCGCTTATGGACAGAATTACCGCACGCATAACAAGCGAGGTTAAGGGTGTCAACCGCGTCCTTTACGACCTTACCCCGAAGCCCACGGGAACGATTGAGTGGGAATAAGTAACGAAGTCCCGAAAGCCTTGAGAACACTGGACTTTCGGGACTATTATTTGCCTTTTGATAACGGTTTGATAACAAGTGCACTAAACCGATTTGTTTTG
>CAZUOY010000089.1:0-4097 GCA_964622315.1 uncultured Oscillospiraceae bacterium
GGGTCTTTCCTGTGAGTATTTCCGCCGCCATAGCCGCGGAATGGGTCATGCCCGAGCAACCGAGTGTTTCAACTAGAGCTTCCTCAATAATGCCAGCTTTTACGTTAAGCGTGAGCTTGCAGGCTCCCTGCTGGGGAGCGCACCAGCCAATGCCGTGCGAAAGACCAGAAATATCGGGAATTTGGTAGGGCTTTACCCATCTGCCCTCTTCGGGAATGGGTGCGGGACCGTGTTTGGGTCCTTTTGCGATAGGACACATGCGTTCCACTTCGTTAGTGTAGTTCATATCTTACTCCCTTCGGATTTATGTATTATAAACTTTATTTAGTATATCCGTAAATCTGTTTCTTTTCAAGCAAAACACGTCACAGAATTAACAATTTGTTATTTGACATAGATTTTGCGGAAATATAGAATTGTTTTATGTCAATTTTATTTTATGCGCAAGTTATTTCTTCATTTTCATAGACAAACGGCGCATTTGATATATAATAGTAACATTAATATATTTGAGGTATTGTAATGGGATTTGCTGATTTACTTTTCGGAACACCGAGCAAAAAAGCGCTAAAAAAATTCAGCCCAACGGTTGAAAAGGTGCTTTCACTTGAAGAAAAATACAAGGCTATGTCAGAGAACGACCTTCGCGGAATGACCGACATTTTGAAACAACGTTTGGCTAACGGCGAGACGCTTGACGATATACTTCCTGACGCCTTTGCGGCTTGCCGCGAGGCTTCATGGCGTGTTCTTTCAATGCGCCCCTTCCCCGTTCAGGTTATGGGCGGTATTGTTCTTCATAACGGAATGATTGCCGAGATGAAAACGGGCGAAGGAAAGACACTCGTTGCTACCCTTCCCGCTTATCTTAACGCTTTAACGGGCAACGGCGTTCATATTATTACCGTGAACGATTACCTTGCGCGTTTTCAAAGCGAGTGGATGGGCAAGCTTTACGGCTATCTTGGAATGTCTGTCGGGCTTGTAGTTCCCGGCATAAACGCCGCTGAAAAGAAAGCCGCCTATGAAGCCGACATTACCTACGGAACAAACAACGAGTTTGGCTTTGACTATCTTCGCGACAACATGGTTACAAATAAAGCAAATAAAACTCAGCGCGGACATACCTTCGCCATTGTTGACGAGGTTGACTCAATTCTTATAGACGAAGCAAGAACACCGCTTATCATTTCCGGTGCCGGAGACAAATCAACCGATATGTATAAAAAGGCGGATTCCTTTGCTCGCACGCTCAAAATGAAAAAGGTCGTTGAAACAGACGACAAAACCGAGCTTGAGGAGTTTGAGGGTGACTATATCGTTGACGAGAAGGAAAAGAACTGCTCTCTTACAAAATCGGGTATTGAAAAAGCGCAGCGCTATTTCGGTGTAGAAAACCTCGCTGACCCCGATAATCTCGCGCTTTCACACCATATAAATCAAGCTATTAAGGCGCACGGTATAATGACGCGGGACATTGACTATGTCGTTCGCGACGGCGAGGTAATTATCGTTGATGAATTTACCGGACGCTTAATGATAGGGCGTCGCTATAACGAGGGACTACATCAGGCAATAGAAGCCAAAGAGAACGTACACGTCGCTCGCGAAAGCAAAACGCTTGCGACTATCACCTTCCAAAACTATTTCAGAATGTATAAGAAGCTGTCAGGTATGACTGGTACAGCTCTTACCGAGGCGGACGAGTTTGACGAAATCTACGGACTTGCCGTTGTTGAAATACCCACTAACAAACCCATGATTAGAATAGACCATGACGACGTTATCTATACTACCGAGGACGGAAAGTATCGCGCGGTAATAGAACAGGTCGAGGAATGTCATAAAAAGGGACAGCCCGTTCTTGTCGGAACAATAAGCATAGAGAAATCCGAAAAGCTAAGCAAAATGCTCTCCCGCAAGGGCATAAAGCACGAGGTGCTAAACGCAAAACAGCACGAAAAGGAAGCTTCTATCGTAGCTCAGGCAGGTAAGTTCGGCGCAGTTACAATCGCAACCAACATGGCGGGACGCGGAACCGATATTCTTCTTGGCGGTAACATTGAATTTCTTGCGAAGAATGAGCTTGTTAAGCTTGGGCGCACCGACGAGGAGATAAACGCCGCAACCAGCTACTACGCCACTGATGACGACAATGTTATCGCCCTTCGCGAGGAGTATAAGAATTGCCGCGAAAAGTTCCGCGGAGAAATAGAAGACGGAGCTAAAAAGGTCTGTGATGCGGGTGGACTATATATTATTGGCACCGAACGGCACGAAAGCCGCCGTATAGATAATCAGCTTCGCGGACGTTCCGGACGCCAGGGCGACCCGGGTGAGTCTCGGTTCTTTCTTTCGCTCGACGACGACCTGATGCGCATTTTCGGCGGCGAACGGCTTACCGTTATTATGGATTCGCTTAACGTCGGCGAGGACATGCCGATTGAAAACAGAATGCTCACAAGCGTAATTGAAAGTAGCCAAAAGAAGGTCGAAGCAAGAAACTTCTCAATTCGTAAAAACGTATTGAATTACGACGACGTAATGAACCACCAGCGCGAGACAATCTACAGTCAGCGCGACATGGTGCTCGACGGCGTGAACATTAAGGATAAAATTCTCGGTATGCTTGACGAGTCAATTGAAGGAAGCGTGCTGACCTTCCTTTCCGACGACGTTGACCCGACGCATTGGAATCTTGACGGACTTCGCAGCCACTATCTCGGCTGGCTTACAACCGAAAGCGACCTTCGCATTCCAAAAAACGAACTGAAAAATTATACAAGAGAAGATATAATTGATAAGCTAACAGAGCTTGCTCACAAGAAGTACGAGGACAAGGAAGCGCGTCTTGGAAACGACAATATGCGTATTCTTGAGCGTCTTGTTATGTTACGTGTGGTGGATAGTAAATGGATGGACCACATCGACGCAATGGACGAGCTTCGTAAAGCGATAGGGCTTCGCTCCTACGCTCAAAAGAACCCTGTAATTGAATATCGTATCGAGGGCTACAATATGTTCGACGATATGATTGCGGCAATTCGCGAGGATACCGCACGGCTTATGCTTACGGCTGAACTGGTATCAGCCGCCGCTCAGGCTAACAAACCTTCCGAAAGTGCAAGAAGCTTAGGTGGTGACGGAAGCGACAAAAATCAACCAAAGAAAAAGAAAAAAATAGGCCCTAATGACCCATGCCCCTGCGGAAGCGGAAAAAAGTATAAAAAATGTTGTGGCAAATGATTAAACGCGCACCTGACGGTGCGCGTTTAATCTTGGGAGAATCATTTTGATTCTCCTCAGTATAAAAAACACATAATTGATGCGCGTTTAATCTTTGGAGAATCATATTGATTCTCCTTAATATAAAATAAAAAATCCCCTGCCTCACGGTTGGGGATTTTGTTATTCTTGAATATTCTTTTCTGCGCGTTGGATAAGGTTGAAAAGTGAAGACGCGTATTGCGGATACTTCTCACTAATGCTTTCAGTTGTTATTGACAGCTTATCAATTCCGTCGGCAGGCTCGATACCGTCAATCTTCTCGCCGCTTGACATAGCCGCCGCTTTAGAAAGATTTTTTGACAGCGCCGCGTCGGAGAAACCACCGTAAAGCCTGTCAGGTACAGAAAACATGTCACTTTGGTTCTTCGGGTTCGCCGAATATACTATTCTAAAGGCCTTATAAACGGCAGTCATCAGATAATTGGAAATTTCAGAAACAAATTCTTTGTTTTTGCATTTAATAAGCATATCGTATATAATGCTTAAAGAATTTGTAATAAGCTTTTTATTAAGTACGGGTAGCACGCTTCCCTTATAAACTGTATCGTTACGCGGGTCTTCGTCCGGTATGTCCTCAACAGACAGCGTAAGACCGCTTCTGTCCGGTGAACGACCGAGCAGATAATCGCAGGAAACACCGTAGTAATCTGCCGCGCGTGTAACAAAATCAAGTCCGCATTCGCGTATACCCTTTTCGTAATGGGATAAAAGTGCCTGAGATACGCCAAGGCTGATAGCGGCTTCCTTTTGAGTTATGCCGCGTTCCTTGCGAAGAAGCGTCAATATTCTGTTAAAGCTTCCGTTATCTG
>CAZUOY010000090.1:0-4084 GCA_964622315.1 uncultured Oscillospiraceae bacterium
CAGAAGCGCGAAGATTAAGTCCAAGCGCTTTAAGCGTCATAGAGGCATTGCTTACCGTCGAGCCCGAAAGGTCAGGCACCTCTACGGTACGTTCCTCCTCGTCTCCGAAATAAAGCACCACGCTGGACCCGCGAGGAATCGCCTGCCCCGCAAGCGGGAACTGTGCCGTCACGGTGTCACCTTCACCGTAAACTATCGAGCTAAGACCCAGCGGATTAAGACGAGAGTCTGCCTGTGTCTTTTGAATACCTGTAAGTGAAGGAGTCGGAACGTCGGCATTTTGAAGCTCCTCCTCAGTATAAACGGGGTCTACGCCCATATATGGCAACACATCAGCCATAACCGACGCCACAACAGGAGCGACTATCGTTCCGCCGTAAATAGAATAGCTGTGCGCAGTATCAAAGAGTATAAGTACCGCTATTTCAGGGTCATCAGCCGGCGCAAAGCCGCAGAAGGACGCTATGTAATCACCCTCGCGGGCATTCTGCTTCTCCGCCGTACCGCTCTTTCCGCCTATGCGATAGCCCGCGACATACGCGTTCTGGCTGTTTCCGTGTATAACGACCTGTTCCAGCGTCTCTGACATTAGCTTCGAGGTGCTTGTGCTGATTGCCTGGCGCTTAACCTGCGAATCAAACGCTTCAACAATACTTCCGTCCTCGTCCACAATCTGACTTACAACGTGCGGCGTTACAAGATATCCGCCGTTTACCGCCGCGGAAATAGCGGTTATCATCTGTATCGGGGTTACGGTGTTCGACTGACCAAATGAGCTGCTTGCAAGGTCAACAATGCTCATATTACTGCTCGGATGGTATGTTACCCCAGCCGCGGGAAGACCCTCGCCGGGCAGGTCAATGCCAGTTTTCTGTGTAAGTCCAAATGCCTCAAAATAGTTTCCGAAGCCCTTAATGCCAAGCTTTTGCCCGATATTGATAAACGAACAGTTGCAGGAATTAACGACGGAATTAACGAAATCCTCAGAGCCGTGACCGCCGGTGGCGCAATGATACGTTCTGTTCGCGACCGTAGTCGAACCGTTACAGTAATAAGAATAATTGTTAACGGAAACCGCGCCGGCGTCAAGAGCCGCGGAGGCCGTGACGATTTTGAACACTGAGCCGGGATAGTAGAAGTCGGAAATAGCCTTGTTTCTCCACTGGAACTGCTGGGCCTCGCCAAGCTTCGTGTAATACTCGTCCGTTCCCACGAGCGCGTCCAGCTCTGCCTTTGCGTCCACGTCGGCGATTGTCAACGGGTCGTTCGGGTCAAAGTCGCCCTTTGTCGCCATAGCGAGGATAGCGCCCGTTTTCACGTTCATAACTATTCCAACCGCTCTGTTTTCGACATTATGCTCCTCTACCGCCGCTTCAAGATGCTTTTCGAGATAATGCTGTATTACCTCGTCTATGGTCAGCACAAGGCTGTTGCCCGCCTTAGCCTCGTAGCGGGTCTCATACTCATAGTACATATCACTGCCGACAGCGTTTTTAGCAGATACAACACGGCCAGCAGTTCCGCTTAGAACCTCGTCATAATATGATTCAAGTCCCGCGAGTCCCTGGTTGTCGGTGCCGACAAAGCCAATGACCGTTGAGGCGAAATTCCCGTAATAATAGTACCTTTTCCAATCCTCTGTAAAGCTTATTCCGCTTATATCGTTTTCAATGATAAACTTTCTTATTGTGTCAACAACGGGCTGGTCAACCTTGCGCTTTACTATTGAGTAATAGTTGTTTTCTGAGCATTTCTCCAGCACCGTTTCTCGGTCAACGCCCAAAATTTCGGAGAGTCCGTCGGCTACAGTCTCAAAATCCTCCTCAGCCGCCTGCAGCTGTTTCGGAGAAAGCGCCACCGTCCACACCGTTTCGCTTTTGGCAAGTATATTCATATTCGCGTCGTATATTGTGCCGCGCTGAGCGGTAACGACAGTATCACGAAGCTGTTGGTTGATTGCCTGCTCGTTAAGCTCATCGTGCCGCAGAATTGACAAATTTGCGAGCGAGAATATAAGAACACAAAAACCGCAGACTATTAAGCCCACGGTAACGGTCATCCGTTTTTTTATATTACCCGGTACAACGGTTTTCTTGCTTTGGCTCTCGGTATTCAACGGTATCCTCCTCGGATTTGGGAAATGACATACTATATTCTATTATCCGCCGAAGAATTCCATTACTACACTTAAGTACGAACCGAGATTTTCAGCAATCGTATATGATTGGTCGGCCTTTTCAATTACGTCTTCGCCTTGAAGGTCAACATATTCGGTTTGTCCTGACCCAAGCTTAACCAGCCCGAGTTCGTTAGTCGCGTATTCCTCAGCGTTTTTAAGCGAAACCTTGTTCTCAAGTTGAAATGAAAGATATACGTTCTCGCTTTGCAGCTCTTTTAGCGCCTCAGACTGCTGATTGATTCTGCCCTTTGTCTCTGTAATGCTAAGTCTGCTGTAAACCGTAGCGGACATGAGAAGCATAATGACGACGAAATATACCGTCAGCTTCGTCTTGAACGCCTTTGTTGTATTCTTTTTTATATTGGCGGTATTGACGACGCGCACGCGAACTCGGTCTTCCTGCGGAGCAAACTGACCGAAATCGTAAGCTACTGACGTTTTCATCATTATACCTTCTTTCTTAATAAGTTTCAATTGCTTGTATATTATTTATATTTTTTCTATAATTCTTAGTTTTGCGCTTCTTGCCCTTCTGTTTCCTTCACACTCATCGTCACTGGCGATTATCGGTTTCCTTGTGATAGCTCTTGCTTTCGGCTTGTTGCCGCAAACGCAAACAGGCAGGTCCTTAGGACAAGTACAGCCTTCCTCAAGCGACGCAAAATACTTCTTAACAATCCTGTCCTCCAGCGAATGAAAGGTAATTACGCAGAATCTTCCGCCGGGTGAAAGCATTTCAAAGATACTTTCAAGCCCTTCTTTCAGCACGTCCAATTCGTTGTTCACCGCGATTCTCAACGCCTGAAAGGTTTGCCTTGCCGGGTGTTTTTCTTTTCGTCTTACCGCCGCAGGAAGCGCCGAGGTAACTATTTCCGTAAGCTGGGTCGTAGTTTCGATTTCCGCTTCTTCCCGCGCCTTAACTATCTTTTTCGCTATAAGAACCGCGTTTTGTTCTTCACCGTACTCGCGCAGAATATCCGCAAGTTCCTGCCAGCTTAGGGTGTTCACTAAATCCTTCGCTGATATGCCCTCCTTGCTCATACGCATATCAAGCATACCCTCTTTATTGTAAGAAAACCCTCGTTCCGCGCTGTCGAGCTGGAACGAAGAAACACCAAGGTCGAGCAGAGCGCCGTCAAGCTTGTCGGTTTTTCCGTCAAGCAGTATTTTCGCGTCCTTGTAGTCGCCTTTTATAACGGTTGCACAATGAAAGTTTTTTAATCTCTCGGTCGCTGTAGCAATCGCGTCTTCGTCCTTATCTATGCTGTAAAGCCTTCCGCCGATTAATCTCTTTGCTATCTCACTTGAATGTCCTGCGCCGCCCGCGGTGCCGTCAAGATAGATTCCGTCAGGCTTTATCTTCAGCCCCTCAAGGCATTCATAAAGCATCACTGGTTTGTGTTCAAAGTTCAATTCGTTCATTTTAGATACCAAGCTCGAACATTCTATCGTCAATTTCTTTGACGTCTATGCTCTCGTTCATCTTCGACCAGCGTTCCTTATCCCATATCTCAGCTTTGTTCATAACGCCGATTACTACTACGTCCTTTACAAGTCCCGCGTCTTCACGGAGATTTGCGGGAATAAGGATTCTTCCCTGTTTATCAGGCTCGACCGTCACCGCGTTTGAAAAAAGAAAGCGCTGTATGTCGCGCGAGCGCGCCATTGACTGTGTTTTAAGTCTTTCGCAGATGTTATCCCATTCGCTCTCGGAGAACACAACCAGACAGTCGTCAAGCCAGCGGGTAAGATAGAACCTTTCGCCGAGCTCATCGCGAAGCTTTGAGGGAAAATTCATTCTGCCCTTTTCGTCTATGTTGTGAAAATACTGTCCGCAAAGCATTGAATTTGCCCTCCTTTCTCTCCACTTCTCTCCACTGTCCACCACTTTTAACCTCATTATAG
>CAZUOY010000091.1:0-3954 GCA_964622315.1 uncultured Oscillospiraceae bacterium
TGGGCTCGTAGCTCAGCTGGGAGCCCAAACGTGACAGTTTTGGGTTAGCGTCAACGCCTTTAATCAGGCGATGTTTTTTTCGCAATTTTCTTGCACTTGTCCGTAACTTTTGGTATACTAGTCGAGCAAGAAAAAATATCGGAAAACAGACATTGTTGAGTAATTAACAAATTGGTAAAAATGGGCTCGTAGCTCAGCTGGGAGAGCGCCGCGTTCGCAACGCGGAGGTCGAGAGTTCGATCCTCTTCGGGTCCACCAAAAGAGCACCGTAATCACTTGATTACGGTGCTCTTATCGTATATTGAATGCTATAGTTTTTCCTACATACTAACTACAATAGCATTCTCAGGATATTCTTCCTGAGGTTCAAAATTCACGGTAGACATTGATAAGAACTGTTTGAAGGAAATTTTGAAGTTAATAACAATGTCATAGTCTTTTCGTATGTATATAGTGTCTATTAATTGAGCAACTATCATTTTCTTGCGATCCAATGAACTGTTCTCATACAATTCTGACCACGAGATTAATCGATTATAGTTACGCTTCATCAGAGAGTTACTCTTGTTACAGTCATCAACCTCGGCTTCTGTAGCGGTAATGTTCTTTTGCTCGTCCTCTATTTCCTGTTTTGTTTGAGTAATAAGGCTGTTGAGAATATCCTTTGTAAACTCACTCTCTCCGCGTATTGATTTTATTACCTCGTTGTTTAGGTCAATGAGTTCACGCTCTTTTTTCTGCAAATTACTCTTTGCCATTGAGAGTTTGTACTTTGCAGATTCCAGTTCTTTCTCATATGTCCGAGTATGAAGGTCGTGCTGCGTCTATGTAGCGAGCGAAGAAGACGGACTTTAACCATAGATCGTTACACGAGAAATCGTTCTCTGAGATTATCGTGTCGATTGATTCGAAGTTTGCTTTCATATTTACGACATTAAGCGTCGAGTCTACATCCATATCGACTGGTATATCTATCAGAGAAAAGGAAGCGTAGATTATCTGTCGGTTATTTTCCGTACCTATGCTCATCATTGCAAAAACACCTCCGATAAAGAGGGAGAGAGCAATCAAAATGCCACCGAGCACTTTAGAAGCGCATGGGTGGCATTTTGGTAATACTGTTCTATTTATTGGTAACAAAGATCTGTCTCCTTACTGATAATTGGACTATTTGTCTAATTACCTCCACCTGCTCCAAACAGCGCAGCTTTGTGCTTTGGGGCTCTTACCTGCAGGTTATATCGCTCGTTACCGCATCTAAAAACACAGTTTCCGCGTTCAGGATATTTCACCAAGTCATACTCGCTCGGTTCGAGTTGTAGGGCGTCCATATAGAACTTAGCGTCCACAGTACCCGGATTGAAAAGGAATTGATGAGTAGGTATCGCAAAAAGCGGTTTTGTGAACTCGGCGATTTCAGGCAAAAAGAAGTCGTTAATATTCTGACTCGCCACGATAACTGAACTGTCCTTTTTTCGGACGCGCTTCATGAGATTTCGGATATACTCAATTGCGGTCATATTTGAAAGAAACAAGTACAGTTCATCTATTGATGCCGCCGTATTTCCTCTCGTAAGCAGCACATTGCTCATATATGACAGCGTATTAAAGAGCATCGCGTCTTTCAATTCACCATTGGTTTCAAGCAATCCCTTAACACCGAAGGTGACAAAGCTATCGTCTGGTATATTGGTGTGACCGTTAAAGTACTGAGCTTCTGCGCCCTTACACATCGAATACAATCCGAGGCACAATTCTTGAAGGGTATCGGCGGTGTATAGCGGGTTCTTCTCTTTTCCATAGTTAATGCGCTCGTTTTCCATGAGTTCGTAAAGATCGCTTAATATTGGAAATGAGTCTTTCGGCTTATCCTTTATCGTACCGTCATTTACGCCGTAGAGCCGATAGAGTTTGGATATCATTATTTCCAGCGTATCAATGTGTCTGTCACCGAAATCCTTCTTTCGAATACGGAAGAAATCCTTTAGAAAAGCGATATGCTGTGATACTACCGATGCTTTCTTAAATGCTTCCGGCTCATTCAGGTCGTTGTCATCGCCGTTACTCCAAAGCTTCGGTTCAAGCAGATTGTTATGTATATCGCCAGCCATGAGATCAATGTATACGCCACCGAGGTTTTCGGTTAGTTCTCGGTATTCTTCTTCGGCATCAAGCACAACAACGCCTTTTCCGCTTTCACGGATATTTGAAAGGAGAAGCTTCATCAGATAACTTTTACCTTGACCGCTATTTCCAAGGATAAGGATATTGCTGTTTGTTTTATCCTCGGCACGTTTATCGAAATCGACGATTACATTAGTACCGTACTTATCTCTTCCAAGATAGAAGCCTTGCTCGTCTGTCTTACCGGAGTAATTGAAGGGATAGAAGTTAGCGACGGAGGAAGCAGGCAAAACTCGCTCAAACTGCGAAGCGAATATGTTAGTCCCCGCAGGTTGTGCCGCGACAAAGCCCTCTTTTTGACGAAGGAGTAGCTTGTCTATGGTTATCTTCCCACGAGTGAGATCCATCTGGACCTCGGCTTGAAGTTCCCGCAATTCATCGAGGTCATTGGCTGACAGTTCAACGATGACGGCCGTGTGAAGGAGAGGTTCTTTATCCTTGCGAAGCTGTGTTATGAGGTCAACTACATCTTCAAGATTGCTCTTTGCCTGAATTGATTTTTGAACATTATCCGCGCCTATGTTAAGCGTATTTTTTCGTGTCGCGTTGCTGATGATTTTTCGCTGTTCAAGGTGGGTAACAGGACGGCAGTATATTCGTAGAGTTACGCCGTCCTTATCACCTAGAGAACGTAGAAGAGCCTGTTCCTCGGTAGCTGTCGGATATTCGCGAAGCGTCCACACGGAACAGTATTTGTTGCCACGGATATAGTGGTCGGTGAAGAAGCGGACAACTGAAGGGGCAATGTGGTCAAAAAAGTCCTGAACCATAGATTCTTCTGCTTGTTCAGGCGATAGTGGTTTTCTCTTAAACAGTGTAATGTTTAATCACTCCTTTTGCATAGCTAATAATATAGGTTGATAAATAGCTACTAATTGTGTATAATAACTTTGAAGGAAGGTGTTACTATGTTGATTGATACTAAAGCAATAGTCACCGCGACAGAAGCAAATCAAAACTTTTCTAAGGTGACTAAGATGGTTGATAAAGCTGGTAAGGCAATAATCTTTAAGAATAATCGTCCAAAGTATCTGATGATTGATATTGAATCTGAGGCTCCCATTGAGATGTCAGATGACGAAAAAATAGACTTTGTTGGAGCGCGCATACTTAAGAAATATAAGGATGCGTTTATGGAGCTTGCAAAATGATTAAATTCTCAAAGGATAAGGTTTTGCTGCTTCATCAGTTAATTGCAGAACAGACTGGTGGAAGCATCGGAGTTCGTGACGAAAGCTTGCTTGATTCAGCACTAGAGGGTATATATACTACTTTTGATAGACAAGAGCTTTATCCCACGAAAGAGGAAAAAGGTGCGCGGCTCGGCTACACACTCATCTCAAACCACGCCTTTGTTGACGGCAACAAGCGAATTGGGATGTATGTGATGCTCACATTCCTTGAGGTCAATGGCGTTCCGCTCAACTGCACCAATGAAGATGTGGTCGAGGTCGGTCTTGCGGTGGCGTCCGGAGAGATGAGCTATGAGCAACTTAGAGACTGGGTCATGGAGCATCGCAGATAAGACCCTCAAAATGAATTACGAGCACCCGCTGCAAATCTTCTTTGTCTGCCCTACGTGACACCTTATACTAAGGTAAACGGAGCGTTCATTGTAATTTGTCGATACAGCAAGTATGATAGGTGCAAGGGGTGGTGAGAATGGATAATGAAAAAATCGGGTGGTTCATCGCAACACTTCGCAAAGAAAAATGGGCTAAACGCAAAATCGGGTTGAAATCGGGATTTGTTGTCTGAACATCGAAGTAG
>CAZUOY010000092.1:0-3946 GCA_964622315.1 uncultured Oscillospiraceae bacterium
GCCCTCCTTTCTCTCCACTTCTCTCCACTGTCCACCACTTTTAACCTCATTATAGGCAAAAAAGAAGGCAAAATCAATTGATTTCGCCTTTGAACAAATGTTTTGGAAGAAGTGATATATTACCGCACAAAAAATGGCATAAAAACAAAAAAAGCAGGCTGTTTTACACAGTCTGCTTTCAATTTCTTGTTACGTTGTAACCGACTATTTTGTGCCGCTCTTATTCGCAGAGCCGCCGCCTTTAGTCTGAGCCTTCAATGCCGCGCGCGCCGTTTTCACCTCGTTAAGTGTAAGAAGCAAGGCGTCCTCGCTCTTTTTTAATGAGTTTTCGGCAAAGTCTATAGCGGCGCGTTCCATCTCTTTTGAACGAATGAAGGAATCGTTAACCATCTCGCTCGCTTTTGCTTTAGCCGCTTTCGTTATCTCCTCGTTCTCAATTAATGAACGGGCGCGTACCTCGGCGCGTTTAACAATATCCGCCGCCTCAGCGCGGGCATCTTTTATTATCTGCTCACGGTCTCCGACAATAATCTTCGCGTCCTTAATCTCCTGTGGCAGGTGCATGCGAATATCGTCAACGATATCGCGCACCTTCTCAATGTCAATCATTCTTTTCCCGCCGGTCAGCGGAAGTGTAAAGGATTCTTCGAGAATATCGTCGAGCTTGTCAAGATATTTGTCTATTGCCATGCTATCTTTCCTCCTTAACGCAAAGGCGCTTCATTATATCGTCGTGTATTTCCTTTGGAACAAATTCCGAAATATCGCCGCCTAAAGAGGCAATCTGCTTGACTATGCTGGAGCTTAAGTATAGATACTTTTGATTTGTGTTTAAAAACAGAGTCTCAAACTCATCGTTCAGCTGTTTATTTATAAGCGCCATCTGGAACTCATACTCAAAGTCGGATACGGCGCGCAAGCCTTTTATAATTGCCGTGGCATTCTTAAGCCGCGCGTAGTCAGCAAGAAGCCCGTCATAGGTATCAATTTCCACATTTGAAAAACGACTTGTTATGCGGCGAAGAAACTCCATACGTTCTTCTATTGTGAAGCAATGCGCCTTATCGTGGTTTGTAAGCACCAGCACAATAACCTTATCGAAAAGCTTTGAGGAGCGTTCGATTATGTCGAGATGTCCGTTGGTTGCGGGGTCAAAGCTTCCCGGGCAGACAGCAATCTTCATTAAATATCAGCCTCACTTTTCCTTTGATAACGCCAAATAAGCGTTTTCCCGTACTTGTACTTTTTAGCTAATACAAGCTTTCCATAGCCTTCCTCAAGCTCCTTTTTAAGCTCTGTCTCGCAGATTACAATTCCGTCCTCGGAAATAATGTTCCCTACGAGCGGCATTACCTCATCGACAAGCTCCTTGCGGTAAGGCGGGTCGATAAAAACTATATCAAACTCCTCCTTACAAAAAGAAAGGTATCTTGTCGCCTCACTTGTAATAACTCTAGATTTTGAGAATAAATTAGTGTACTTGAGGTTCTCAATGACCGTATTAGCGGCTTCTCGGCTTTGGTCAACAAAGACGCACAAGGACGCCTCGCGGCTAAGCGCTTCTATTCCGAGCTGACCGGAGCCAGCAAACAAATCAAGCACGCGCGCGCCGGGTACATTAAACTGTATAGCCGAAAAAATGCCCTCTTTTACCTTCTGCGCGGTGGGGCGAACTACGTCTGTGCCCTCTAATGTTTTAAGCGGCTTACCCTTAGCCGAACCTGTAATAACTTTCATATTCCACCAACTTATATCTGGTATTTTGCACACCGCTGAGGGTCTTAATCTATTATCATTTTTTCAAGACGTATTGTCAAGTATTGAAGAACTCGTAAACAGCCTTTGCCGAAGCGGCAGACATACCCTTAATCTTCGTAAGCTCATCAACACTCGCGGCTTTTACCGCGTCGAGCGTCTTAAGCGCCTTCATTATCTCCTTAGCTCTCGTTTCGCCTATTCCCTCAATATTCGTAAGCGACGACTTGAGCGATGTTTTCGTATGACGTTCCCTTTGATAGCCAACGGTAAAGCGGTGCGTTTCGTCCTGTATCTTTGTCACAAGCGAAAAAGCCGATTTGTGAAGCGCAACTTCAAGCTCGCCCTCTTTAGCCACAACGCCGCGTGTGCGATGCTTGTCGTCTTTAACCATTCCGAAAAGCCTTACTTCGCTAAGCTCTGTTCCGCTCAGCGCCTCCGTCGCGGCGGTAAGATGTCCTCTGCCGCCGTCAATAAGGATAACGTCCGGTCTTATTGCGAATCCGGCAGAACGCGCCTCATATCGCTTTGCGCGGCGAATAAGCGTCTCTGCCATAGAAGCGTAGTCATCTACGCCTTCAACGGTTTTTATAATAAAGCGTCTGTATTCCGTCTTTCTTGGCGCGCCGTTTACAAAAACGGTCATTCCCGCCACAGCCTCATCACCATAGTTTGAAATGTCGTATGCTTCAATGCGTTTCGGAAGCTCTGAAAGACCTAACAGATTAGCAAGCTCTCCGAGCGCCGCCTCGTCCTTGCTCTTTCTTCCCGCCTCGCGCTTAAGCCTGTCATTTGCATTGTTGTACGCCATGGCTACAAGCGCGTGGTTCTCGCCTCTTTGCGGAACCGCGACTAAGATTATATGCTTCTCCTGCTCGCTTAGCATTTGAGAAAGCTCGTCCATAGCCTCAAACGGGTAATCAACAAGTATCTTTCTCGGAACATCTTTATTGTAAATATAATAGTGCGACAAAAACTCCTCACGAGCGTCATCAATAGAGGTGGTATCGTACAAAACCTGTTCGTCCTTGTCCGAAAGCTTTCCGTCGCGAAACTTAAGCACCACAGCACAAACGCTTTTTTCGTTACCTGCAAAAGCAAATACATCGAACTCATTATCTGACGTATTTTTGATTATCTTTTGACCGTCCTCTTGCTTAAGTATAGCGTTAATGCTGTCACGTATTCTTGCCGCCTTTTCAAATTCAAGGTTCTCGCTCGCTATGCTCATGTCTTCACGAAGCTTCGCCACTATGGTTTTTGCGCCTTTTGAAAGGAGCGTTACGGCGTCACCGATTGTTTTGTTGTATTCCTCCTCGGTTATTGCGCCGCTACACACCGCTCGGCACTTTCCTATATGAAAATTAAGGCAGGGGCGGTCCTTTCCGATGTCTCGCGGAAAAACCTTTCCGCAGGTTGGAAGCCCAAACACAATGTTAGCGGTATCCACCATGCGCCGCACGGGATAAGCACTATAGAACGGTCCGAGATACCTCGCGCCGTCATCTTTCTTCTTGAACTCCGCGGTAATTCTCGGATATCTTTCTCGGGAAACACGAATATAGCAAAAGCCTTTGTCGTCCTTTAGCAGAATGTTAAACTTCGGCATATGCTGTTTAATAAGCGAGCATTCAAGCACCAGCGCCTCATACTCACTGTCGGTAATAATGGTATTAAAATGGTCCACGCAAGAAACCATTTTCGAGGTTTTGGCGTCATGCACCGCCCCCGCACGAAAATAGCTAGTTACACGGTTCTTTAGCTTTTTCGCCTTACCGATATAGATAATTTCGTCGTTCTTATCTTTCATTAGGTAACAGCCGGGCTGTTCCGGCAGCGAAAGCGCTTTTTTGTTAAGTTCAGATAAGGTCATAATTTTCACCAAAAAAATGCCGCCTAATAAGGCGGCATTACAACACACAAATTACTCGTTAAAGCCCGAGTTGATTAACTTGATTAATCCGTCAACCGCCTGCTGTTCATCGGAGCCGTCGGCAATTATTCTTATCGACGTTCCGCCGACGATACCAAGCGAAAGAACTCCGAGAAGGCTCTTAGCGTTAACTCTGCGTTCTTCCTTCTCTACCCATATAGAGGATTTGAACTCATTTGCCTTTTGAATAAAGAAGGTCGCGGGACGAGCATGCAAACCGACTTGATTCTCAACCGTTACATCTTTAACATACATTAT
>CAZUOY010000093.1:0-3153 GCA_964622315.1 uncultured Oscillospiraceae bacterium
CACCGGGGGTATAACCCGCCGAGCGTATTGTCTCGCAAAACGCCCGCGTAATCTTGGTTCGCTGCGAGGCGGTAAGATTGTTTGCGCGTCCAGAGGAGCTGCCCGAATATTCCACATCTATTACTATTGGATAGGTTATGTTATAGCCCTGAACATACTGAAGGCACATGCTTGCCTCCTCCACCGCCTCAGCCTCGGTTATCGCCTGGGTGAAGAAGTAAACGCCCACCTTTAGCCCCGCCGCGCTCGCGCCTTGAACATGCGAGCGATACTCGTTATCGAGAACAAGCTTTCCGCTCGAATATCCGCGGAAGCCCAGCCGCACAAAAACGAAATCAATTCCGCTTGCCTTGACCTTAGTCCAGTCCACGTTCTCCTGCCAGGTGGAAACGTCTATGCCGAGGTTACCGTTAGAGCCACCTCCGCGAGCGCCTTCCGAATCGAAGTAGTAGTTCGCGCCGTTAATTATCTGCCAACCGGTGACCTTCTTACCGTTTTTGTCATAGTAATAGGTCTTGCCGTTCATAGTCTGCCAGCCGTAGTAGGTTGTGACCTTCTCGCTCTTTTCGGTTTCCTGAGGCACTGCGTCAAACTTGTATATTGGGTTTCCGCTTTCGTCCTTTACGGGCACGCCGTTCGGCAGGATTTCCGATAAAACATTAGTGGGCGAGGGCTCAACCGGCGGGGTTTCGGGTTCGGTCGGGGTTTCCGGCTCGGTCTGGGTTTCGGGTACAGTCGGTTCCGCCGCCGCGCCCTCCTCGTCCTCGCCGCCGACGTCAATGCGCCACGCCTCGGTTATGTAGCCGCTTGCGTCAAGCACGACCCAGACGTTGCTTGCCGTGCCGTTCGCAAAATTGAGATAGTTCTTGCCGTCCGCGCCCGCGGACACGGAGGGCTTGTATTTTACCACCTGTACGCCGTTCGCGTCGAGAAGGGGCGTTTTGGTGACAACCGTTTCCGTTTTTGAGGAGGAAGCCACATACTCCACGGTGTTTGCCACGGCGGGGCGCTCGGTGTTTGCGCCCGTGTTTCCGCCGCCGTTATACTTCGCGTCGTCCTCCGCTGAATTTATGTCGGTTTGCTTTACTACAAGCTTTGAAACGTCCTTCTTCACATAGGTTACCTTAGGCTCGACAGCCGCCACGGCGGTAATAGCCTTGGTGAGTATTCCCGAGACAGCCTGAAGCGCCACGTTATACTTGCCGTCGGCTATGTCGGTTATGTAAACGGTGCCGTCCATATCGTCGTCCACCGCCGTAATTACGTTGGACGAACCGTTCTTCGGCGAAATTTTAAATTCAAAGGGTATTCCCGTTACAACCTCGTCCTTCTCGTTAAGGACGGTTATTGAAAGGTCCAGCTCAACCGAAAGAACCTTAAGCTTTAGCTCGCCCATGCTCACCGTCGCGGCGGTGCGCCGCATGGCGGGGTCATAGTTTAAGACGGTGTAGCTCGCGCCGTCCTTGGTGGTGTTATTTACTCCTACGTTGCACAGCGTAAGCGCCGAGAGCGAATAGCTGACGATAAGCGCAAGCACAAGAGCCGCCGAAACGCCGTATTCCAATATACGCTTGCGGTTATTCTTGAGCGTCTGCGGCAATCGTTTAAAAAAATCGCCGAGCTTGTCAAACATCTCTTTTATTTTAATTTTAAACTCCATAATTCTCCGTCCGTGTCGATTTATGAATGTCGTTCTTAGGTATAGCTTTGGAATATTATAAAGATACAGCCTAATTATACAACAAAGAGTATAAAAGTGCAAGAAATAAAGGCTTCGTAAAACACGAAGCCTTTAATAATACAATTATATGCTGTTGTATGAGAACTAAGCGCCCAATCAGACCTTGTCGGCAAACATTGAGATAAACACGCCCGCCGCAACAGCCGAGCCGATAACGCCCGAGACGTTCGGACCCATGGCGTGCATAAGCAGGTAGTTGTTGGGGTTCTCCTTCAGACCGACGGTCTGGGAAACGCGCGCCGCCATAGGAACAGCGGAAACGCCCGCCGAGCCGATAAGCGGGTTAACCTTGCCGCCGGTAAGGACATACATAAGCTTACCGAACAGAACACCGCCCGCAGTGGAAATGCAGAAAGCGACGAGACCCATAAGGATAATCTTAAGGGTGTTGCCCGAAAGAAAGTTGTCCGCTGTGGCCGTTGCGCCGACGGTTACGCCGAGGAAAATCGTGATAATGTTCATAAGCTCGTTGGAGGCGGTCTTTACAAGACGGTCGGCAACGCCGCTTTCCTTAAGAAGGTTACCGAGCATGAGGCAACCCACAAGGGACGCCGCGTCGGGAACGATAAGGGAAACAACAAGGGTAACGACTATCGGGAAGACAATCTTCTCGGTCTTGGATACGGGGCGAAGCTGGTCCATAACGACCGCTCTTTCCTTCTTTGTGGTAAGCGCCTTCATTATAGGCGGCTGAATAAAGGGAACGAGCGCCATATAGGAATACGCCGCGACCGCGATAGCGGGGAGAAGATGAGGCGCGAGGGTTTTGGTTACGAAGATGGCGGTAGGTCCGTCAGCGCCGCCGATTATGCCTATTGAGCTTGCTTCAAGCGCGTTGAAGCCGAGCGCAATGCTTCCCGCGAAGGTCGCGAATATTCCGAGCTGAGCCGCAGCACCGAGGAAAAGGGTCTTCGGGTTTGCTATAAGCGGCGAGAAGTCGGTCATGGCGCCTATGCCGAGGAAGATAAGCGGAGGGTAGATACCAAGCTTTACGCCGAGGTAAAGGATATCGAGGAGTCCGCCGTCGTGGAGTACCGCGCCGTAGTCTACTGTAGCGCCGTTAAATAGCTCCATATGCATCATCGCCGCGCCGGGCAGGTTGGTAAGCAGCATACCGAAGGCGATAGGCACGAGAAGCAACGGCTCAAACTTTTTGACGATAGCGAGATAGAAAAGCAACATTACTATTGCGTACATGACGAGCGAGCGCCAGTCGGCGTTGGCGATAATACGCGCGACGCCCGTGTTGCTGAGAAAGTTTTGTATTGT
This sequence comes from uncultured Oscillospiraceae bacterium, assembly GCA_964622315.1. GTDB lineage: Bacteria > Bacillota > Clostridia > Oscillospirales > Ruminococcaceae > JAYFNU01. Next base: position 3,011 of record CAZUOY010000093.1, read on the forward strand.
TACTAACATTGTTTCCTACCCCCTTATTCGACCGTAAAGAGCTTAGCGCCCTTTTTAACGTGGTCGCCCGCGCCAACGAGAAACTTGACAGTTCCCGCCTCCGGCGAGAAAATCTGGTTCATCGTGCCGCTTTCGGTGACGGC
>CAZUOY010000094.1:0-3139 GCA_964622315.1 uncultured Oscillospiraceae bacterium
TCATACAGCCAATATTGAGTTTCGCCCTTGTTCTTCGACTCGGACATACTCGGCGGAAATTACCCGTTTTTTTCAACGGCAACCTCCCGCTTCAACGCACATCGTCGCAGTCACCAAGACAGTATAACAAAAGTCCCCGCAAAAAGCAAGGACTTTTTTAAATTATTTTATATTAATTATTTATTATATACAGTATCTCTATGAAGCACCATAAACCACATTCGTTCTATGCAAAATACAGCACAGAACCGAGCCAAAAGCCTATGCCGACCGCGAAGACGACCCAAACAGCCGTCCGTTCGCATTTTGCCAAAGAGATGACCTCTGCTTGAGCGCTCCTTTGCGCGAGACTTCCGCTTGAGCTGAACGGAATATATGCGGCTATGATAACTGCGACAGCCGCGGCGAACAGCGCAGAAGCGATGTTATTAAGTATCGGTACCGCACGAAGGACCATCACCATAGTAGCCTCAGACTGAACCGCGGGCAAACCGAGAAGGGTGAAAAGACCCCCGTTAAGCATACTCGCCTCGAAATGCTGCGGGAAGCTTCTCCAGCAAAACAGCGTCAAGCCAAAGGAGAGGAGAATGCTTATATAATAATACAGTGTTCTGTTTCTTTCAAGAAACACCGTAATTATCAAAAACGGAATAATCAGATAGACCCACTGTGGGTGAATCTCAACAAGCAAAGCCATCGCGGCAAAAATGCCGAGTGAGACAGCCGCCGAAAGACGCAGCCTTTCCTTCTCCTGCTCGGGAAATCTCGTAAGCCAGCAGACAGCGCAGACAACCGCCAACATCAAAGGAAAAACGGGAACGCTATTGAACACAACGGTGTCAAACAGCCGTCCTGTCATTATTCTGTTAAATTCCTCTGCGTCGGTAATTCTGCCTGAGAACAAAAGTCCCGTCACTAAAGAAGGCAGGGCGACTATCACCGCGTTAAGAAGAAGCTTTAGCACCTTCTTTTCAGCAAGAAAAAGAAGCGGTATTACAATAAGCACGGCGAAGGATTTAAAAAGTATAGCCACGCCCATAAGCGCGGAAAATTTAACAAGCCCGCCCTTTTTATAGAAAAACAGCGCCAGCAGTATAAAGAATACACTTAGCGATTCATACTGCCCCATAACAGCCGAAAGGAAGAAGGCAACGGGGCTTAAAACAAACGCAAAGAACGAAAGCTTTCCTGTTTCCTCGTCAACGCTTTGTGTAATCAGCCGCCGAATGAGAAGGGCGTTCATTAACGAGAATGCTACTACCAACAGCTTTGCCCATATCCAGAGAAAGCTTTGGTTTACGCTTAGTGAAAAGACCGAATTAATGATAAAAACCGGAAGCTCCCAAATAGCGAAAACTATGTATAAGACAATATTGTAATGCGCAGAGTTTACATAGTAAAATTCATTCGCGTGAGCGGTTACGTTTTCATAAAAGCCAAGAAAGTTTCCTTCAAAGGTGTTTTGCAGCAATAAATAACCGTGGTTGGCGGTTTCCATTATATCGGGATGCATAAATAGACATGTGCAAACAACAAGTATCACGCCCGCCGCAATATAACCGACAATATCAGTTACGCTCTTTCTTTTTGTCTCACTTAGCACCGTCCGCGTCCTCCGTAGAAAGTTTAGTGAAAATCTCGGGTTACTTAATGTCTTCAGCTTCGCTCTTGTTAGCGTTTAAAAAGCTTTGCTTCCTTTAATGTCTTCTGCAAGAACGAAGCTGAAAGCTTCGTTCTTGTCAGCTTATTAAAAAGCTTGCTTTTTAATAAGCTTTGCCCCAATATATCATCGTCTTTGCGGGTTTACCGCAAACAGGACAAACGTCGGATAAGCTTTCCTGCTCAAACGGCATACAGCGGGAGGTTATCTCCAGCTCCTCTTTAAGCTTTATTTCGCAAGCCTCGTCACCGCACCACATGGTTTTATAAAACCCAAGCTCGTTGTCCGCCGTAGCCTTAAGCTCGTCCATCGTTTTGCAGGTGTAGGTTCTGTTCTTTCGGTTTTCAAGCGCACGGGTATAGAGGTTCTTTGCCAGCGCGTCGAGCTGTTCCTTGACCTTATCTTCGACTTCGTCGAGCGAAACGGTCAGCTTTTCGCCGGTGTCACGGCGAACAAGCACGCAACTGTTGTTTTCCATATCACGGGGACCAAGCTCCACACGAAGGGGAACGCCCTTCATCTCATATTGAGCGAACTTCCAGCCGGGCGAGTTGTCGGTGTCGTCCAGCTTTACGCGAAGACCCGCCGCCTTGAGGCGCGAAGCAAGCTTCTCGCTCGCCTCCGTTACGCCCGCCTTATGCTGAGCAATTGGCACCACGACAGTTTGAATGGGCGCGACGGCGGGAGGCAGAATAAGCCCGTTGTCGTCGCCGTGTGTCATTATAATTGCACCGATAATTCTTGTGCTGACCCCCCAGGAGGTCTGGAAGGGGTGTTTGAGTGTGTTGTCGCGCGCGGCAAAGGTTATGTCGAACGCCTTTGCGAAGCCGTCACCGAAATAATGCGAGGTGCCGCTTTGCAAAGATTTTCCGTCGTGCATCATCGCTTCAATAGTATATGTCGCCTCAGCGCCCGCGAATTTTTCCTTATCGGTTTTTCGTCCGCAGACGACGGGTATCATAAGGTATTCCTCGCAGAAGCGGCGGTAAACGTCAAGCATGCGAAGGGTTTCCGCCTTCGCGTCCTCGGCGGTTTCGTGCATTGTGTGACCCTCCTGCCATAAAAACTCGCGCGAGCGCAGGAAGGGACGGGTGGTCTTCTCCCAGCGCACGACCGAGCACCACTGATTGTATAGCTTGGGCAGGTCGCGGTAGGATTGAATTACATGCTGGTAATGCTCACAGAAAAGCGTTTCGGAGGTGGGGCGCACGCAAAGGCGCTCTTGAAGCTCCTCCGCTCCGCCGTGGGTCACCCACGCAACCTCAGGCGCAAAGCCGACGACATGCTCCTTCTCCTTTTGAAGAAGGCTCTCGGGTATAAACAAGGGCATATATACGTTCTCGTGCCCTGTTTCCTTAAACATTCCGTCGAGTATCCTCTGGACGTTCTCCCACACAGCATAGCCGTAAGGTCGCAGAATCACGCATCCCTTCACCGAAGAATAATCGACCATTTCCGCGTTAATAACGATATCGGTAT
>CAZUOY010000095.1:0-2980 GCA_964622315.1 uncultured Oscillospiraceae bacterium
TAAGTTTAATTGCCATCGTTTTGCGACCTCTATATATACATAGTTTTCTTTACTTATATGATATAGTACATCGCATTTTATGTCAAGGAAAACGGGTCGAATTTCGCTCTACCGCTACATATTTGTAAGTGCGTTGAAAAGTAACGACCAGCCTATCTTAAAGTCGATTTTTCTTATATCGCAAACAGCTGTAACATCGTAGAGCCCCGTTTCCTCACCGTTGCAGAGAACACGTACCGAGCCCACCGTTTGCCCGCTTGTAACAGGCGCTTCGACCTGTTGTTCTATCGTAACTTCATAGGTAAGCTTCTCTGCTTGCCCCTTATTAACCACAACATGCTTGGGCATATCCACGGCGTAGTCGCATATCTGATTTTCGCCGCACTTAACCTTAACGGGAGTGAACAGCGCGTTGTCTATCTTAATTTCGGCGAGCTCATAATTTGAGAAGCCGTAATTAAGCAACGCCGTCGCCGCGGCAAAACGGCTCTTTGAGTCGTTTGAACCCAGCACCACCGCGATAAGCTCCATATTATCGCGTATCGCCGAGGCACTAACGCATACGCCAGCTTTGTTTGTTGTGCCGGTCTTTATCCCTGTAATTCCGTTATAACTGCGAAGCATTTTATTTGTGTTCGTAAGCTCGGTTTCGCCTCCGCGCAGTTCATCCATCCAGATTGTGATATAGTTGCGCACAAGCTCGTGCTTTAGTATTTCGCGGGACATCAGTGCCACATCGCGTGCGCAGGACATGTGCCCTTCCTCGTCAAGCCCGTTTGAATTCTTAAAGGTAGTGTTAACCATACCGAGCTGCGCCGCCTTACGGTTCATCTCGGCGACAAATTCGTCCTCACTGCCCGAAACAAACTCGGCGAGCGCCACCGCGGCGTCATTCGCGCTCGCGACACAAACCGCCTTCAAAAGCTCGTCAACCGTCATTATTTCTCCCGGCTCCAGCCATATCTGCGAGCCACCCATAGAGTAAGCGTGCTCGCTCGCCGTTACCTTGTCATCAAGTTTTATTGCGCCGCTTTCAAGCGCCTCCATAACAAGTATTAAGGTCATCACCTTTGTAATTGAGGCTATTGCGCGCGGAGTATCCGAATTTTTTTCGTAAAGCACCTTTCCCGTTGTGCTGTCAACAAGTATTACCGCCGCGGCGTCCAGCGAGAGCGACGCGTCTGCCGACACCTTTGCCGCCTCGTTCTTTGCAAAGGCAAGTGCGTCCTCGCCAGCAGTGCCCTCGGACGCGAAAACCGCAGACGGCATAAGCAGCGTCACCGCCGCAACTATTACGCATATTATCTTCTTTACTGCCATTAAGCTACCCCTTTCAGAAAAGGCATTATTGCTAATAAAGGGTATGCAGCCGCCGACGAATGTAGTATAATGTTTTTACATTTTTCTGATTCGGAGAGATATTTTGAGGGTATATTTTCACACCTTCGGCTGTAAGGTGAACAGCTTTGAATCCGCCGCAATGGCTAACATACTTAAAGCCCGTGGCTACGACTCTGCCGAAAGCGAGGGCTCGGCGGACGTCGTGGTCGTTAATTCCTGTACGGTTACGGCGAACACCGATTCGAAAGTTCGCAGGTATCTTAACAAGATTAAGCGCGAGTGTCCAAAGGTTACAACGGTGCTTACAGGCTGTCTCGTTGAGGCGGCGCCCGACAAAGCGGCGCTTTCTTCTCTTGCCGATATCGTTATGGGCAACGCCTCACGCCGAGATATTTTCGCGGTGCTGGACGAGTATTTCAAAGGCGGCGAAAAGAACGTTGTTTCAGTAAAGAAACAAAGCCGCGAGTTTGAGCCGCTTTTTGCGCCCGAGCTTGAGGGGCACACACGCGCATTTATGAAGATAGAGGACGGCTGTGAGCGATACTGCTCCTATTGCATTATTCCTTACGCTCGTGGCAGAGTACGCTCAATGAGTATTGACGAAATCGCGCTTGAGGCGAAAACTCTCGCGAAGAACGGTTACCACGAAATTGTCGTCTCAGGAATTAATCTCTCTTGCTACGGAAAAGGAACAAGCTACAGCCTTGCGGACGCGGTGGAGCGCATAGCCGCCGTAAGCGGAATTGAACGAATCCGCTTAGGCTCACTTGAGCCTGACCTTCTCAGCCCTATGCTTTCGAGGCTATCGAACGTAGAGAAACTGTGCCCACAGTTCCACCTTGCGCTTCAAAGCGGGTGTGACAGAACGCTCAGACGAATGAACAGGCACTATTCTAAAGAGGAATACCGCACCGTAGCGAATGAGATTAGGCGGCTTTTTTCCAACGCAACCCTTACGACTGACGTGATTGTCGGATTTCCGGGCGAAACCGAAACGGACTTCCTTGAAAGTGCGGAGTTTATTGAAAGTATAGGCTTTTTAAAGGTTCATGTTTTCCCCTATTCCGTACGACCCGGTACGGCGGCGGCGGGGCTTCCAAACCAGCTTACAAGAGCGGAAAAGGAGTCGCGAGCAAGAACGCTAATTAAGCAGACCTCAGAAAAGCGGCTTGAAATCATCGACAGCTTTTTAGGAAAGAGTGTGCGCGTTATACTCGAACAGCCGAACGCCGACGGGCTTTTTACAGGTTACACCGACGAATATCTGCCCGCGCTCGTTTATGCTCCTAATGCCAAAACAGGCGATATCCTTACAGCAACAGCAAAGGAACGTAAAGAAGACGCGCTTTACCTTGAAGCATAAAATCGCATTATCTCACGAGAAACGCAGTTAAACCGTTTCTGTATCAGAATATTTTTTTCGCAAAACTAAAGCCCTTCGCTTCGGCGAAGGGCTGTTTCTATATTTCTTTTTTATCGCCCCAGAAGAAAAGCGCCACCGTTCCCGTTCCCACGTGCGCACCCGTTCCCGGCTCGTAGTATTCCACAAAGGCGTCCTTAATTTCATTCTTCTCTTTTATCTTGTCTACGACGAACTCAGCGTCCTCTGGGCAGCCGCAATGGGCTAACATTATTGTCT
>CAZUOY010000096.1:0-2839 GCA_964622315.1 uncultured Oscillospiraceae bacterium
GCTCGCCGCTCGGCAGACGAACGAGAGCCTTGTCGCCCTCCTTCGCCATGAGCTGAGCCATATTGCCCGCGCTGCGGACAAGCTGGGCGCCCTTACCGGGGTAAAGCTCAATGTTGTGGATAAACGTACCGATGGGGATATTCGTGAACGGGAGCGCGTTGCCGGGCTTAATGTCGGCGTCGGGTCCCGACATAACCGTGTCGCCAACCTTGAGGTCAACGGGGGCTATGATGTAACGCTTTTCGCCGTCCTCATATTTGAGGAGCGCGATATGCGCTGTTCTGTTGGGGTCGTATTCGAGGGTAAGAACCTCGGCGGGCATACCGATTTTTTCGCGCTTAAAGTCGATTACACGGTATTTCTGGCGATTTCCGCCGCCCTTGTGGCGAACAGTGATTCTGCCGGTGTTGTTACGGCCGCTGTTCTTCTTTAACGGTTCGAGCAGGCTTCTTTCCGGCTCAACCTTCGACAAGCCCGAATAATCGGTCACGGTCATTCCGCGGCGTCCGGGAGTTGTCGGCTTAAACTTCTTAATAGCCATGTTTCCTATTTCTCCTTATGAGCTTTTGCGGGAGCGTTGGCTCCCATACTTTTCCCACGCTTTTAGCTTGGGCTTCTTCTTAATAACTCTTATTAATTAATATATATACTAATTAAATTAGGTCATACTCTCGAAGAACGCGATACCCTTACTGTCGCTTGTCAGGGTAACGATAGCCTTTTTCCACGAGGCGGTGTAGCCCTCGCTTCTGCCTTGACGGCGAAGCGCGCCCTTAACGCTCATCGTGTTAACCTTCGCGACCTTTACGTCGAAAAGCTTTTCAACCGCGCTCGCGATTTCAATCTTGCCGGCGTCCTTAGCGACCTTGAAGGTGTACTTTTTCATGGCTGTTTGTGCCATGCTTCTCTCGGTGATTACCGGAGCGAGGATTACGTCCTGTGCTGTCTTCATTTCGCATAGACCTCCTCAATCTTCTTTATGGCGTCCTTAGTAACGACGAACTTGCCGCTGTTAAGGATATCGTAGACGTTGATGGTGTTTGTAAGGGCGGTCTTGCAGCCTTCGATGTTGGCGGAGCTCTTAATTACGAACTCGTTCTTTTCGGGCATTACGACAAGCGCCTTGCGCTCAGCGCCGAGCGCTCCGAGCATATTGACCATCGTCTTCGTCTTGTAGCTGTCGAGTTTAATGTCGTCAACTACTATTATTTCGTTTGCCTGAGCCTTGGCGGAAAGCGCCGAAATTATCGCGAGACGTCTTACCTTCTTATTGAGGGACGTTCTATAATCACGGGGCTTGGGGCCGAGAGCTATACCGCCGTGAGTCCACTGCGGGCTTCTTGTTGAGCCCTGACGCGCACGGCCTGTGCCCTTCTGCTTATAGGGCTTCTTGCCGCCGCCGGAGACTTCGCTGCGGGTCTTGGTTGACTGTGTGCCCTGCCGCTGGTTCGCAAGGTAGCTTACTACCGCCGCGTGCATAACGACCTTGTTGGGCTTAATTCCGAATACGGCGTCCGAAAGCTCTATTGTGGATACTTCTTTGCCCGCCATATCAAATACTTTAAGCTTAGCCATTGATATATCCTCCTTTACGCTTTCTTTACGCTGTCGGTGATGCAGATTATACCGCCCTTGGGTCCGGGCACCGCGCCCTTTATGGCGATAAGGTTGTTTTCCGCGTCAACCTTTACTACTGTAAGATTCTGAACCGTTACGCGCTCTGAGCCGAGGTGACCGGGGTTCTTCTTACCCTTGATAACCTTTGACGGGTCGGAGCAGGCGCCGGACGAACCGGAATGACGGTGAACAGGACCTGTGCCGTGGGTATCCTTAAGGCTGTGGGCGTTGAAGCGCTTAATTACGCCCGCCGTTCCTTTACCCTTGCTCGTTCCAACTACGTCGACGGTGTCGCCGATTTCGAAGGAATCCGCCTTAATTACGTCGCCGACGGAGTATTTCGCGGCGTCGTTAAACTTGAACTCGCGAAGGAATTTTTTGAAAGCGACGTCCGCTTTCTCAAAATGGCCCTTCATAGGCTTGTTCGTTGCCTTGATTGTCGCGTCTCCGAAGCCGAGCTGAACAGCCTCGTAGCCGTCGTTTTCAACGGTCTTCTTCTGGACTACCACGCAGGGGCCAGCTTCTAAAACCGTTACCGGAATGACCTTTGCATTCTCGTCGAATATCTGTGTCATGCCGACTTTCTTTGCAATGATTCCCTTTTGCACTTTGTGTATCCTCCTTGTAGGTTATTGGTTGGTTTCTTTGAACCAACGTGACCCGTAGCGGCCTTATTTCGATTAAAGCTTAATCTCGATATCGACGCCTGCGGGGAGCTGAAGGCTTGTCAACGATTCAACCGTCTTATTGCTCGGCTTGATTATGTCGATAAGTCTCTTGTGGGTTCTCATCTCGAACTGCTCGCGCGAATCTTTGTACTTGTGTACGGCGCGAAGGATTGTTACGATTTCCTTGTCTGTGGGAAGCGGGATAGGTCCGCTTACGCGGGCACCCGTGCGCTTCGCGGTCTCAACGATTGTTTCAGCCGCTTTATCGACCTGCTCGTTGTCGTAACCCTTGATTCGAATCCTGATTTTAGTTTGGACTGCCATATTACGCCTCCTATAAAATTTTCGGCGAACGATTTTCAACACTGTGCCGTGCGTATCTCGTCTTCTCATTTGAAAATCCGGCAATACCTTCCCTCTTGAAAGTATTTCCGGCGTTGCTTGCACAAGGCAAGCTCTGCTGTTTCAAAATCGACATCGGATGACCGTAGCCATCATATCATACAGCCAATATTGAGTTTCGCCCTTGTTCTTCGACTCGGACATACTCGGCG
>CAZUOY010000097.1:0-2663 GCA_964622315.1 uncultured Oscillospiraceae bacterium
TCTTCCGCGATATCGACGAGGCTATGATGGCTTACGCCGAGGGCGAGGTTTCGCTGCACGCCGCCGTAAAGGTTAGACTTGAAAAGGAAATTAACGGCGTAAAGAAAACCAAGCTTGTCGATGTTACGGTCGGACGCCTTATCTTTAACACGCCCATTCCGCAGGACCTCGGCTTCTGTGAGCGCAATACCGAGGACGACCTCTTTAAGCTGGAAATAGACTTCCTTGTCGGAAAGAAGCAGTTAGGAAAAATTATCGACGCTTGTATCCGCGTTCACGGCGTGGCCGTTACCGCCGAGGTGCTCGATAAGGTAAAGGCGCAGGGCTACAAGTATTCCACCCGCGGAGCTATCACCGTTTCCGTTTCCGACGTGGTTATCCCGCCGCAGAAGGCAACGCTTATCGCCGAGGCAGAGAAGAAGATTCTCGAAGTCAACAAGCTGTTCCACCTCGGAATTATGTCCGACAACGAGCGTTACAAGAAGGTCATTGAGATTTGGCAGGAGACTACCGAGCTTGTCGCAACGGCACTTCAAGAGAACCTTGACAGATACAATCCGATTTATATGATGGCGGATTCCGGAGCGCGTGGTTCCATGAACCAGATTCGTCAGCTCGCGGGAATGCGCGGACTTATCGCCAACACCTCCGGTAAAACGATAGAAATTCCTATTCGTGCTAACTACCGTGAGGGTCTGAACATACTCGAATACTTCATAAGCTCCCGCGGCGCCCGTAAGGGACTTGCCGACACGGCGCTTCGTACCGCGGACTCGGGCTACCTTACCCGCCGTCTCGTTGACGTTTCGCAGGATGTAATTATACGCGAATACGACTGCGGTGCCGAGGAGGGAATAGAGGTCTTCGATATTAAGGACGGAAACGAAATTATCGAATCCTTCGAGGAACGTCTTAACGGACGTTACGCCGTAAGCGACGTAACCGACCCCAATACGGGCGAACTAATAGTCGATAACGACACCATGATTACGGCAGACATCGCGAAGAAGATAGTCAAGGCGGGTATTCCCAGCCTCATGCTTCGCTCGGTGCTGAACTGCCGCTGCAAGCACGGCGTATGTGTAAAGTGCTACGGCTCGAACCTTGCTAACGGCAAGAAGGTCGGTCTCGGCGAGGCTGTCGGTATTATTGCCGCGCAGTCTATCGGCGAGCCTGGCACACAGCTGACAATGCGTACCTTCCATACGGGCGGTATCGCCTCCGACGAGGATATCACGCAGGGTCTTCCCCGCGTAGAGGAGCTTTTCGAGGGCAGAAAGCCGAAGCCGAAGAACCTCGCGATTCTTACCGAAATTACCGGCAAGGTTCATATCGACGAGAGCAAGAAGAACCGTTACGCTGTGATTGTGGGCGAGGACGAAGACGGAACGCCAATAGAAAAAAGCTACCTTATACCTTACGGCGTGTCTCTTAAGGTAAACGAGGGCGACACCGTTACGGTCGGTGATATGATAACCGACGGTCTTGCGAACCCGCATGATATACTCGCAATAAAGGGTAAGCTCGCCGTTCAAAATTACCTTATTCAAGAGGTACAGCGCGTCTATCGTATGCAGGGCGTTGATATCTGCGATAAGCACATCGAGGTTATCGTACGCCAGATGATGCGCAAGGTCCGAATAAGCGAGACGGGCACTTCCGAATATCTCAGCGGAACGCTTGCCGACGTTAACGAGGTAATCGCGCTTAACAGAGAGCTTAAGGCACGCAAGGACGCGGGCGAAGACGTTTCGCTCGTGGAGTACGAGCCGGTGCTTCTCGGTATCACTAAGGCGTCGCTCGCTACCGACAGCTTCCTTTCAGCCGCCTCCTTCCAGGAGACGACAAGAGTTCTCACCGACGCCGCAATCAAGGGCAAAACCGACCCGCTGCTCGGACTCAAGGAGAACGTCATTATAGGAAAGCTTATCCCCGCCGGTACGGGTATGGAGCAGTTCAACGGCGCGGAATACGTCGAGAACAGCGACTACAATATCACTGCGGGCGCATAAAACAAATAAAGCGACAAACCGATTATTCAATGGTTACAAAAACGTAATTCTTTACAAAAACCTTGCAATAATATTGTCAATAATGTATAATCGGTTTGTTGCCCTGCATTTAATTAATGTTGATTTACGGGCGAAAACCCATCAATCATAATCACTTAAGAAAGGAGATGCACAAGTTTGCCGACATTTAACCAGTTAGTACGCAAGGGACGTGAGGAATCGATTTACAAATCGAAGTCTCCGGCTCTCCAAAGCGGATTCAATTCCCAAAAGAGAGCCTATACGGACGTAAGCTCCCCGCAGAAGCGCGGCGTTTGCACAACCGTTAAGACTATGACTCCTAAAAAGCCTAACTCAGCCCTTCGTAAAGTAGCGAGAGTTCGCCTTACTAACGGTATCGAAGTTTGGGGTTATATCCCCGGCGTTGGCCACAACCTTCAAGAGCATAGCGTTGTTCTTGTCCGCGGCGGCCGTGTTAAGGATCTACCCGGTGTTCGTTACCATATAGTACGCGGCACACTCGACACCCAGGGCGTGACCGGCAGAGGTCAGTCCCGCTCAAAGTACGGCGCAAAGCGCCCGAAGAAATAAGCAAACAAAAAGCCAAATAAGCTTATATATAAATATACATTTATATATTGCCCGCTTTGG
>CAZUOY010000098.1:0-2648 GCA_964622315.1 uncultured Oscillospiraceae bacterium
TGGACGTCATAGGTAACAACATAGCGAACGTAAACACCTATGGCTACAAATCCCAACGCGCAATCTTCAGTGATATCTATTACCAAACCCTTCGCGGAGCTTCCGCGGGCACAGCGAGCCGAGGCGGTACAAACCCATCAAGCGTCGGCTACGGCTCCTCCCTTTCGGCGGTACAGACCCAGATGACCCAATCGAGCATGCAGAACACAGGCTACGGGCTCGACGTAGCGATTACGGGCGAGGGCTTCTTGCAGGTCATGGACCCCGACGGCAATATCTTCTACACGAAGGCCGGTCTTCTCGATTATGACGCGAACGGCTATCTCGTAGACATAAACGGCAACTTTGTTCTCGGCGCGGGCAGTCAGGACGGCGTACCCAGCAACCAGAAGATACGTCTTGACAACGTAAACGCTGTGGACCCCTCAGTGTCCTCGGTAACGGAAACAATTAACGGCATTGAGTACACAATCACAGCCTCAAACCCCACAAAGTATGCTAACACCTCTATTTCGATTGGCTCAAGCTCCTCGCTTCCCGCCGGACTTAAAGCCACGGCGACGATAGCTTCAACGGGCTCAATCACGGTGCTTCTCAACGAAACCGAGCAGTTCAACTCAATGGCTGAGCTTAACGCGGTTATAAATCAGGCGATACGCGAGGCAAACAACGGTATGGATACCGCCGCGGGCACCTTCACCATTACCGCGAGCGACAACAAGTTCGGTACTGAAGCAACAGACGGCACCTTTACCGGTTCAGGTCAAGCAGATGACGCGGTTATCACGCCGGTAAACAATTTCTTTAACAACGCGCTTACCGTTAGTGATTTTAACCCCGTTGGCGGCACGCCGAGCGCAGACCCCATAACCTTTACGTCGGCGGTCAACATGAGCGAAAATCCTCCGGGTTCGGTGTTCGCGATAAGCACGACTATCAATTCCATAACCTACACAGGCAACATCAACGTCGGTGCCATAAACGGAAGCACAATAGATTTGATAGCGGCTGACGGCGGCACAGTAACACTCAAGGTAGTTGACAACTCGAACCTTTCAACGGCTCTTGGAGCAGGCTCGCCCAAAACCGCGAGCGTAACCCAGCCTAATTATTTCCTTGGTGGAATAGGCATAGCCGGCGTGAACGCAACCTTCCCGAATTCAGGTTCGGCAAACTTCAACGTAACCGGCGCGTACGACGCCGCTGCCTCAAGCTTCCCGATTACCGTAACGGTAAGCGGCAAAGCTTATACGGGAACGGTGACGCTCGGAGACAATGAAGGAACGGCTGAGCTGAGAACAGCGGACTCCGCTGACGGCGTTATTACGCTGAAGGTTCCCGATAAGGCGACCTTCCTTAAGAATATGGCGCTCGGAGACGAGGCAGCACTCACCCAGACGGTGCTGAACAACAGCATTACCGGAATGTCCAACAACTTTAAAACAATATCGGCACAGCCCGCGCAGACAACACCGCTTACGGGCGCGCAGATAACAGGAACAAATTTCGGTACTATAACGGGAACTATCACAAAGAACGACGGTACGGCGTTCGGCGCGTTCGGCGGAGGCATGACCTTTGTTAGAACCAGCACCGACTTTTCCGGAAACGGCACTGTAGACCAAGCCGACTTCAACGCCTATTATCGTTCGGACGCCGCGGGCACTCCCTATTGGGAGGTTAACATGTCGGTCGGCGGTAAGGATTATACGGGAACGATTTATAAGAACACAGCGTCAACGACGCTTCTTCTTAAAAACGATGAGGACGGAGATTACGTTCAGGTAACGAATCCGGGCTTTGACGCTATAACCGATTGGTTTAAGAAGATGGCAAACAACGCGTATGAGCCGACAGCGTCAGCAAACAACAACACAAACAATACTGTCAGTGCTTTCGAGGGCGGAGACACCATTCTGGACGTTCATCCCTCCGAGAAATCACGCGAAATGGGTCTTTCCAGCATCGCCTTCGCTCTTACGGGCGGCACAGAGGGCGGCGCGGTTACCCTCGACGAGCTAACAAGCATTTCAATAGGCGCAGACGGCACGATTACCGTCACTCACCCCGAAAAGGGTACGGTTGTTGTCGGTAAGATTTCACTCGCGACCTTCGCGAACGACGCAGGTCTTCTTCTTGAAGGTACTAACTACTACAGCGCGACGGTAAACTCGGGACCCGCAAAGCTTTGTGACCCGGGCAGCGACGGTTCAGGCTCACTCAAGAGCAGTGCGCTCGAAATGTCCAACGTCGACCTCTCCTCGGAATTCGCGGAGATGATTACAACCCAGCGCGGTTATCAGGCTAACGCACGTATCATTACGGTGTCGGACACCATGCTTGAAGAACTTATCAATCTCAAACGCTAATATAATTCTCTTTGGCGGCGGCTGAATGCCGCCGCCGCGGGCAAACGGACGAGAACGGTTTTCATCCGCTTGCCCGCGGCGAAACAATGCTTGAACGGAGGCGGAAGATGATAATCTTAAAGAAGCTTAACGGCGTAGAGTTTGCGTTAAACTCCGACCTTATCGAAACTATGGAGGAAACGCCGGACACAACCATTCGCCTTGTAAACAAAAACATCTACATAGTTCAGGAATCTCTCGCCGAGGTTATAGAAAAGATAGCCGAGTTCAGAAGAGAGG
>CAZUOY010000099.1:0-2590 GCA_964622315.1 uncultured Oscillospiraceae bacterium
ATTATGCCAAAGCAGAGCGAACCGAGAAGATAACTCTCTATCGCGGTTAAAACAAAGGCTAAAACAACACTCATTAGTTTTTGTCTCCCCGTTCTCTTATTACCATTCTTATCGGCGTACCTTCAAGTCCGAAGGTTTCACGTATTTGGTTTTCAATGTAGCGCTGGTAGGAAAAATGGAAAAGCTGAGCGCTGTTTACGAAGCAAACAAAGGTCGGCGGCCTTGTGGAGGGCTGGGTTATGTAGTAAATCTTCAGCCTTCTTCCCTTGTCAGAGGGCGGTTGCACTCGGGTGGTAGCACGCGCTAAAACCTCGTTAAGCATGCCCGTGGTAATACGCATGGCGTTCTGTTCGTTGACGTATTTTATAAGCTCAAACAGCCTGTCCAGTCGTTGACCTGTTTTCGCGGAGATAAATATTATCGGCGCGTAGGACATAAAGCTGAAATCGTTTTCATACTTCTTTCTTTGCTGGTCCATAGTCTTGCCGTCTTTTTCGATTAAATCCCACTTGTTTACGGCGATTATGCACGCCTTACCCTGTTCGTGAGCATAGCCCGCAACCTTAGAGTCCTGCTCGGCAAAACCCTCGGTCGCGTCAATCATAATGACGCAGACGTCGGCGCGGTCAACCGCGGCAAGAGCGCGAATGACACTGTAGCGCTCAATTTCGTTTTTAATATTACCCTTTTTCCTCATACCGGCGGTATCAATAAAGGTGAACTTTCCAAACTCATTTTCAACCGTAGCGTCAATAGCGTCGCGGGTGGTGCCGGAAATATCGGAAACTATCATCCTGTTCTCACCGAGCACGTTGTTTACAAGAGAGGATTTTCCCGCGTTAGGCCGTCCTATTACGGCGACGCTCACGGTGTCACTCTCCGGCTCGCTATCGTCTATCGGCGTAAGGTGTTCACAAGCGGCGTCAAGCATATCGCCCGTGCCGTGACCGTGAACGGAGGAAACGGGCATTGGCTCACCAAGCCCCAGCGAATAGAAATCGTAAAAATCAAGCGGCATCTCCTTGGAAATCTTGTCGCACTTGTTCACGCAAAGCACAACGGGGCGTCCGCTTTTTCTGAGTATCGCGGCAATTTCCGTATCCGACGCGGTAACGCCCGCATTAATGTCGGTGACCATAATAATCACGTCAGCCATATCAATTGCCAGCTGTGCCTGCTCGCGAATATGCACAAGCAGCTCGTCGTCTGTTCCGGTTTCGATACCGCCCGTATCTATGAGCGTAAAGTGGTAGTTCAGCCATTCACATTCGCCGTACACCCTGTCGCGGGTAACGCCCGGTGTATCGTCCACGATAGAGCGGCGCTCGCCTATTAACTTGTTGAAAAGGGTGGATTTTCCGACGTTCGGGCGTCCTACCACCGCTACTATCTGTTTTGACATCTCTACTCCTCGTCCGTGAGAGCCCATAAGAGCTCATCGCCGCCGCAAATCGGCTCAATTACTATATTAAGGTTTTTTTCGAGTTCGTCAAGGGTTATACTGTCGAGAAACATATCCCCCTCGCGCCGAAGCATATCGCGCGGAATCAATAGTTTACCGCCGTTTATTGTTTTGCCGCCAAGCTGTTTCATTATATCTGTCGCGGTGACAAGCCCTGAAACGGTGACATTTCCTCCGAAAAACTCATTCCTTATCGTATGTATCGTACAACTTAAGTTCGGTCGCTTAGAGCCAAGACTTTTTACAAGCGCGGTTATCGTATCCGCCGCCGCTTCTCCCGTGGCGATATCAAGAGCCTTGGGTTTTTCGCTGTATTCAAGCCTATTTGCTTCCTCTTGAAATTCATCGGTAAATTTTCTAAGCATTCCTACGCCGTTTTCTATTTGAAGGAAGTCGTCGTAGTATTCCGCAGGCGGTATCTCACGCTTTGCTAGCAAAAAAAACTCGTCAGCGGGATAAACGAGATTCACCCCGCGTTTTTCTTTATTTATCCTGTTATACTTATCAATTATTGAAAGAACCTCTTTCGCTGTTTCACCGTCGTAGGGGGTGAGCTTCGGCAGTCCCTCGCGGTGAGCGGTAAGCCCCGCTGGCACGCAGGCAATGCTTCGCACAGACGGATAAAGCGAAATCAGCTTATCAAGAGTGGCGCGCAGCTCCACACCGTCATTTATTCCGCGACAGAGCACTATTTGACAGTTGATTTCTACACCCGCTTCTGCCAATCGGTAAAGGTGCTTAAGCTTTTCTCCCGCAAAGCGGTTATGCATCATCTCACATCGAAGCTTCTCGTTAGTGGTGTGAACCGAGACGTTTATCGGAGAAATTTTCATTTTAATTATCCGCTCTATCTCCGCGTCGCCCATATTCGTAAGGGTAATGTAGTTGCCGAAAAGGAAGGAAAGCCGTTCATCGTCGTCCTTGAAGTAAAGCGTCTCGCGAAGGCCCTTCGGAAGCTGGTTGATAAAACAGAAGATACAGTCGTTGCTGCAGGAATGCTGTTCGTCGATAAGGAAGCTTTCAAACACAAGCCCCAGCTCCTCGTCCTCATCCTTCTCGATATCTACCTGCTCCTCGCCGCCCTTTTTGAGCTTTATTAACAGCGAAAGCTTCCCGGTTTTCGTGTAA
>CAZUOY010000100.1:0-2466 GCA_964622315.1 uncultured Oscillospiraceae bacterium
AGACAGACAGACAGACAGACAGACAGACAGACAGACAGACAGACAGACAGACAGACAGACAGACAGACAGACAGGTTTTCTTATATTACTTTAGATAATGAGGGCGACCGAGGCGGAAACGCTTCGGAGCGTCCTTTTGCGTTTAATGAAAAAACGGAGGAAAAGCGTTTGATGACAAACGGAAACAAAAGAAGAAAGAAGCTTCTCTTTTCGGGAACTGTGGTACTATCCGTTATCATTTTTGCCCTTATCGCTCATTCGTTCATTTCTTATAAGAAGCTTGAGAAATCTATGCAGCAGGAGCGAATTGCCGCTCTTGAAGAAATAGCGAACGTTTTTTCTTCGCGTATAGAGCTTTTAAGAGATTTTTATCTTTCTTCCGTTTCAAAGATGACAAACGTTCTTTCTTATACAGATTTTTATTCCTTACAGGAGATCCGCTCGCTTTATAAAACAGACGGAGAAAAGGTGCTTTTTGCTGTAAATGACGGAAGATATATAGATATTAACGGAGAAGAAAGAACCATAGATAACGCCATCTTTTCAGGAAAAGTAAGAAGCAGCGAAAAGCCGGATTCCTCTTTTGTAACAATTAATGAGATGGGTGACTATTGGGTTTTTTATGTTTCGCCGAGCAGAAGTATTATTCTTGATGAAAACAAGATAGAAGGTGTAATTCTTCTTGTGAGCGAAAAAGAATACGCAGAAATAGCGGCTATTCATCTTTATGACAACGAAGGCGCGTCATACGTAATAGACCGCGACGGAACAATACTTTTCAGACCAAACAATTTGAAAGGCGAACGGCTTTTCAGCGAGGACAACGCAATAAGCTCTCTTAGAAAAGCAGGAGTAGATAAAGAAATAATTGATAGCTTTATAGGAGCGCTTGAGGACACCTCGGGAGTTTATCAGCTTAATTTAAATGTAAACGGAATTAAATGGATGGTGCAGAATCATTCGTTAAGTAACGGCAGAAATATAACGATGACGCTGCCTATATCCATAACGGCGGAGGAAACCTTTGAATATATGAGTGGCACATTGGTGCTTTTCTCTTTGGTCATTCTTTTTGTAGGGCTTCTTCTTTCGCTTTGGATTTTTTACTATATCAGGCGCGACCAGGACGTGCGGCTTGAAAGCGCAAAGGTTTCAGCAAAGAGCGATTTTATGTCAAAGGTTTCGCACGACATAAGAACGCCGCTGAACGCGGTAATTGGTCTTAACCAGCTGGCGCTTGATTTTGAAGACGACAAAGAAGCCGTGCATGAGTTTTTGGTTAAGGGTAAGGCGTCTGGAGAATACCTTTTAAACCTTATTAACGACGTGCTCGATATGTCAAAGATAGAAAGCGGAAAGATGACCGTAGCGCACGAGCGTTTTTCTATGTTTGAGCTTTTGAACGACACAATGCATATGCACGAGCCCGCCGCGAAGAATAAAGAGATAGAGTTTTCATTAAAAATCGAAACCCCCATTACCGCCGACTTTGAGGGCGACGAGCTTAGAATACAGCAGTGCTTGATGAACCTTTTCTCCAACGCCATTAAGTTTACGCCCGCAAAAGGAAAGGTGGAGCTTATATATTCCGAGGAAAGAATAAACGAAAGGGAATCAAAAGTAAGTCTTGTTGTCAGCGACACGGGCGTCGGCATGAGTCAAGAGTTTGTAAAGAAAATTTTTCTTCCCTTTGAGCAGGAGCGTTCCTCAAGGGTGGGCGACAGGAGCGGAAGCGGTCTCGGTCTTTCCATAGTAAACAATCTTGTTTCAATAATGGGCGGAACAATAGCGGTTGAAAGCGAGCTTAACAAAGAAAGTATTTTTACCATTGTTCTTCCGCTTAAACGGTTAAAAAAGCAAAACGGAAGGGAGAGACAAACCGAGACAGAGGCGACAGAAGATACAAGCTGCCTTAAAGGAAAGCGGGTGCTTATCGCCGAAGACAGCGAAATAAACCGAGTGGTAATTCGCAAGCTTCTTCAAAAAGAGGGTATGCTCGTAGACGACGCAGTGGACGGAAAACAGGCGGTGGACATCTTTACGGCGTCAAAAGAGGAGGAGTACTCCATAATTATCCTTGATATACATATGCCTGTTATGGACGGGCTTGAAGCGGCGCGAACGATACGCGCGCTTAAAAGGCGAGACGCTGCACGCATACCGATAGTGGCTCTTTCGGCCAACGCATATTCCGAGGACGTAAAGAAATCTATCGACGCGGGAATGAACGCCCACCTTGCAAAGCCGATTGATTTCTACGCGGTCAAGCGTACCCTACACGAATGTATAAGAAAGAACGAGGGGTGCAACAAAACAGAAAAGGCAAGATAGTAACCACTATTTCTTATATTAAAAAAAATAAAAGCACACTCAAAAGAGTGTGCTTATTTGTTGCGCCGCGTTATGCGGCGTGGTGACCCGGACGAGAATCGAACTCGTGATACCGCCGTGAAAGGGCGGTGTCTT
>CAZUOY010000101.1:0-2401 GCA_964622315.1 uncultured Oscillospiraceae bacterium
TTTTTTAATGTTTCTTTCAACATTTTTCGAGATTGTTTCCACCGCGCCGTGCGTTTCGTGAAAATATATATGCGGCGCTTGGTTAGCGCCGCATTAGCCGCATAAAGCTTCAAGGTCCGCTTACGCTCTGTGTCTTCTTTTTTTGCGTCGGCTGAACATAAGCGATGAGATGAACGCAGTCATTGGAATTGTAAAGAGAATGGTGAAGCAACCAATAATGGATTGCAGCAGCTCTATTATAACCATCTCGCGGTTTAATAGCTCCAGCACCGAGTTTTGGTAGGCAACAAGAAGAAGTGTTACCGAAAGACTGCTGCCTATATACGCCAAGAGAAGTGTGCTTATCTGGGTGCCCATGATGTCCCAGCCCACCTTTGTTCCCGAGGCAAAAAGCTGAGAGAAGCTGTCCTTTTCAGAAAGCTCCTTCATCTCGTAAATCGTCGAGGAGATTGACATTGAAACGTCAAGACATGCGCCGAGCGCACCTATAAGGGTTGCGGCAAACACTATTGCCTGCAGGTCTATCGCAGGCTCTCGTATGAACGCCACCGCCATTGTTTCCTCGTCTACGGCGCCCGTTACCCGCATAGCCTTGTTTAGTATAAAGGATAGTATTCCTGCAAGTGCCACGCCGCCTATACAGCCGAACGCCGAGGCTGTGCTTTTTACGTTAAAGCCGCCGATATAAAATGGCGTTATTATAATAGTATATATACAAATGATTATTGCCATCAAGTAGATGTTAATTCCGCTGAGAATAGCGGGAATGAGCACAAGAAATATCGACAGTACCGAAAAAGCCAGCGCTATTACCGTCGCAACGCCCTTTAGCTTTCCAAAGACAATGAGAAGAACGAAGAAGACGGCGGAAACAATAATAATCTCGTTAATTCTCACAATGTCGCCCGAGACATACTGATAGTTGCCGTACTCCTGTTCATAAACAATTACCCAGTCGCCCTCGCGAACAGGTGTGGGTATTCTTGATGTGTAGTCATCGAAGCTTTGGTACGCCACAAAGCTCTCGCCCTTATGCTCCCCGAAAAGCACCGTCGCGGCATATTCAATAGTCGTTTCCGTCAAAGAAAAGTTCTCGCCGAAAACCGTCTCCTTTTCGGTCGTATCCAAAACAAGGTCAACCCGTGTGACATAGGTAGCGAGCCGCTCTCCGGTCTGCCCTGTAAACATAACGGCGTCCTTCGTCGCAAGCTTGCTGCCTATAATAATAAACAGCGCGGCAAACGCCGTGAGGAGTATATACTGCGGTAGGCTGCTCTTTTTCTTCCTTGTCATATCCGTCTCTTTCTTATCCTGTAACGTGTCCTTTAAGAATGTAATTATACACTTTTTCTTTTTTTAAAACAAATACGCCCCCATCGCGAGTAAACGAATAGAGGCGTAAGCTTATATGTTTATTGCACGTTTCCCCAAAGCTGAACCAAGCTGTCAAGCCCTATTCCCTGAAGAAAGCCCGCGTACTTTGTAACAATGCCGCCGTATATCGCCTGCCCGAAGAAATAGGAAACCAGCGCCCAAATAACTATTATTAGCAGGAATATTAACGCCGCTCTTGCGAAGTTTCTACGGTTAATCTTTTTCGAGCCCTTGCGCGCCCATACAAAGAGCAGGATTATATTCACGACAGGAATAAGTAAAAGCAGATACATTAAAAAGAAGCCGAAGGTGGAAACGGGCGCGTACTTGCTCTTTCGCGCGGGTGCGGGGTCAATCTCCACCGACTTTATCTCGCCGCTTTTTTCCTCAAGGAGCCCTCTGCCGCTATCCGGCTTCGGTTCCTTTACAGGTTCAGGCTCAGGCTCTGGCAGAGTCTCAGGTTCCGCTACCGCCACCGCCGTTTCGGTAGGCTGCGGTGCTGAGCTTAAGCTTTCGGTTGTTTCCTCAGCCACTGCTGCGGGTTCTGTTACAGCTTCCTTTTCCGCCTCTGTTTTCTTTGCAACAAGCGTTCCGCATTTTTTACATTTCTTTTGACGCGCGGTAAGCGGCTCGCCGCATTCGGTGCAATACTTGGTAATTTCAGCCATTATACTTCCCCTTTTCGCTTACTTTGTAAGCCTATAATATACTAACATCCGCATAAGGTCAATTAAAAACAGATTAGAATTACAGCTTTGATACCTCAAGCTCATCGTCTGTAAGCACGACGATATCCTTCTTCATAAGAGAATCGTACTTTAATTTCTGAAGCCAAATGATAATTATCATAATTAGCTGTAAAATCACTTCTTGATTTTCTTTTATTTATATAATCTATTTTTGATCCTTTATCTGGAATTGTTTTATATTTTGAAATTCCACTATCTTGTGTATATAAAAAGTCATAACTCTTTTTTGTTACTTCATTTCCTTTTTTATCTAATACCGTTAATCTCATTCCAAAATT
>CAZUOY010000102.1:0-2367 GCA_964622315.1 uncultured Oscillospiraceae bacterium
CCATAATTAAGGAAGGCGATATTGTGAGCGTCGATTTGTGCGCGACCTACGGCGGTTATATTGGCGACAACGCGGCTACCTTTGCCGTTGGCAAGGTGAGTGATGAGGCGAAACGTCTTATTGATGTAACCCGCGAAAGCTTCTATGAGGCTTTGAAGGTTGCCTACGCGGGAAACCGAATCGGAGACATTAGCTTTGCGGTGCAAAGCTATGTTGAAAAGCACGGCTTCTCTGTTGTGCGCGACTTTGTCGGGCATGGCGTGGGGCGCAGTATGCACGAGGAACCCGAAGTTCCGAACTACGGAAAACCCGGACACGGCGCACGTCTTGTCCCCGGTATGACGATAGCGATAGAACCCATGGTAAACGCAGGCGGGTACGGCGTCGATATCTTAGACGACGACTGGACTGTGGTCACCAAGGACGGGAGTCTTTCGGCGCATTATGAAAACACAATAGCCATCACAAACGGCGAGCCCGTTATTCTCACTACGGAATAGGGGGGGCGGCGAAATGGCGGAGATTGTGAAGGGAAGCGTCGCGGTATCTAAGGCGGGACGCGACAAGGGAAGGTTCTTCCTGGTCGTGTCGGTCGAAAACGACTATGCTATGATAGCGGACGGAGATTTAAGAAAGCTTGACAAACCCAAGCGAAAGAAGCTGAAGCACTTAGGCGCCACGAACGTTATGCTTGAAAACCCAGTGCCAAAGTGCGACAAAGCGCTGTACAACGCTATTAAAGAGCGTTTTTACAGCGAGAACCGTTAACCGAAGGAGGGTTGGAATTTGTCAAAAGAAGATGTACTTGAACTTGAAGGCGTGGTTAAAGAGGTGTTGCCCAACGCGACTTTTCTCGTTGAGCTGCCGAACGGCCACAACATTCACGCCCACATCTCCGGCAAGCTCCGTATGAATTTTATACGGATTCTGGCCGGTGATAAGGTAACGGTTGAGATGTCGCCCTACGATTTAACCAAGGGCCGCATAACATGGCGCTCCAAGTAGCGCAGATAAACATTAGGAGGTACTAATTATGAAGGTCAGACCTTCCGTAAAACCCATCTGCGAAAAGTGCAAGGTAATCAAGCGTAACGGCAAAGTAATGATTATCTGCAAAAATCCGAAACACAAACAGCGTCAGGGTTAAGACGCTATAATAACTAACCGGAGGAAATTTAAATGGCGCGAATTGCTGGTGTTGACCTGCCGAAGGATAAGCGGGTCGAAGCAGGACTTACCTATATTTACGGTATCGGCCAGAGCAAGGCAGACGAAATCCTCAAGGCGACGGGCGTAAACCCCGACGTAAGAGTTAAGGATTTAACCGACGACGACGTTGCTAAGCTCCGTGAGTATATCGACAAGAACCTAACGGTTGAGGGCGACCTTCGCCGCAACGTGGCTCTCGATATCAAGCGTTTGGTCGAAATCGGCTGCTATCGCGGTGTACGTCACCGTAAGGGCTTACCCGTGCGCGGACAGAGGTCTAAGACCAACGCTCGTACACGCAAAGGTCCCAAGAGAACGATAGCTAACAAGAAGAAATAAGAGAGGAGTCCGTCAAAATGGCAAAAGCAACTACTAAAAAGGCCGCTACGGGTACGCGCAAGCGCCGCGAGAAGAAGAACATTGAACGCGGAGCCGCACATATTCAATCGACCTTTAACAACACAATTGTCACAATTACCGATGTCAGCGGTAATGCCATATCGTGGGCGAGTGCCGGTGGACTGGGCTTCAGAGGCTCCCGTAAATCTACACCGTTTGCGGCTCAGATGGCCGCTGAGGTTGCCGCAAAGGCAGCTATGGAGCACGGTATGAAGACCGTAGAGGTTTATGTTAAGGGACCCGGTTCCGGCCGTGAAGCCGCTATCCGTGCGTTACAGGCTACGGGTCTGGATGTAACAATGATCAAGGATGTTACACCCGTTCCTCATAACGGCTGCCGTCCCCCCAAAAGACGTCGCGTATAATAACAGGAGGTTTAATAGGATATGGCAAGATATACCGGTGCAGTGTGCAGGTATTGCCGCCGCGAGGGCGAAAAGCTCTTTTTGAAAGGCGATAGATGCTACTCCGATAAATGCGCGCTTGCGCGCAGAGCTTACGGACCCGGCCAGCACGGTCAGGGACAGGCTCGCAAAAAGACTTCGGAATACGGCATTCAGCTGCGCACAAAGCAAAAGGCAAAGAGATACTATGGAGTTCTTGAAAGCCAGTTCGCAAAATACTTCGAGATGGCGGAGCGCCAGAGCGGAGTAACTGGTGAGAATCTGCTTCGAATCCTTGAAAGCAGATTAGATAATATAGTCTATCGCGCGGGCTTTGCAAATTCCCGTAAAGAGGCTCGTCAGCTCGTTCTTCACC
>CAZUOY010000103.1:0-2341 GCA_964622315.1 uncultured Oscillospiraceae bacterium
TTCAAGCACTATTGAAAGGGGAAGACCGTAAACCGTGCCGTCAATATAAAAATGAAGGTATCTTCCCTCAAGCTCGTTATCTGACAGAATTGAACTCATGGCGTTCTCCTTTCTACTGCTGACTGATAAGATTGTTTGTGTCGAGGATTAGCGTTACCGTACCGTCACCAAGCACGCTGCAGCCGCTTATTCCGCGGTCCTTAAGCCCATAGGAGTTAAAGAAGCTTGGGAAGGGCTTAACCACTACCTGATACTCGCCAATCAGCTCGTCCGCGAAGATACAGGCGCTTGAGGCTGCACCCTCAACCAGCATTAAAATTCCCTCGGTAAGGTCTGTGACCTCGGTATCAATGTGGAAGACCTTATGAAGACGCAGTATCGGGTAGCACTCGCCGCGTATCATTATCATCTCGGAGCCGTTGGTGTTGTGGATAACCTCAGACGCGTCGGCAAGCTTGAAGGACTGGCGAATTGAAGTGACGGGAACGGTGAAGATGGAATTTCCAACAGAAATGTTCATACCGTCAACTATCGCAAGGGTAAGCGGTATTTTAATTGTAAAGGTGCTTCCTCTGCCCACGTTACTTGAAATAGAGATTGTTCCGCCTACCTTTTCTATATTCTTTCTAACAACGTCCATGCCGACGCCGCGTCCGGAATACTCAGTAACCTCGGTGTTAGTGGAAAAGCCGGGAAGCATAATAAGCGAGAGTGCTTCCTTATCGGAGTAGTCGCCCATCGGGCGGGTAAGAAGACCCTTTTTACTTGCCTTTTCAAGCAGCTTCTTCGGGTCCATGCCTGCGCCGTCGTCGGTGATATCGAAGAAAATCTCGCCGCCCACGTTCTTTGCGCTAAGCTTAAGCTTTCCGACCGGAGGCTTCCCTGCCTCAACGCGGTCCTCGGCGGACTCTATTCCGTGGTCCATGGAGTTTCTTATCATGTGCATAAAGGGGTCAACTATCGCGTCATTAATGGTTTTGTCAACCTCGGTGTCGCCGCCCTCAAGGATTAAGTCCACCTGTTTGTTTAGCTTTTTGCTCATATCGCGGACAATGCGCTCCATTTTGTGAAAGGTGCTGTATAGCGGTACCATACGGGTGGACATTACCACGTCTTGAAGCTCATCGGTAAGTTTACGCAGCTCGCGCATACACTTCGTGAAGTTGTCCAACTTCAATCCGACAAGGTCACGGTTGCGAAGCACCATAGACTCCGCCGTGACAATTTCGCCCACGAGGTCCATAAGAAGGTCAAGCTTACTTTGGTTGACGCTAATGAGCTTCTGCGCCGCGCTGTCTGACGAGGGAGCCGCTTTTTGCTGGTCCGGTGCGGGAGCAGCCGCGTCGCCTGTCGTAGCTGTCGTCTGAGCGGGGGCGGGTTCATCCTCCTTCAACACCTCGTAGGATTTTATGTTCAGCGCCGAGCTGATTACCGAAACCACCTCGTCAACCGAGCGGGTCGGCTTGCATTTTATAAGAAAACCGTTTTTTATAATCTCCGCGCAAAGACCTCCGTCGCTTTCGGGGCTTTTCGGTATACTGTCAAGGGTGTTGCAGCAGTTGCGAAGCTGGGTTAACAGCATATATGCGCGCATATTTTCCATCTGACAGTCGTCCTCGAAGAAGACACGTATTTTAACCTCGCCTTCTGAGAGGGGCTTATCGTTAAAGGTCTGAACGTCGGTCACCTTAGCCGATTTCGGTGCTTCCGAGGGTGCGGCGTTTTCGGCGCCGGGCGCGATAATCACCGTGCCGCCGGGCGCGGACCCGTTAAGCACAGCCGCTTGCTCCTCAAGCTTATCTATTAGGTGCTGAGGATTACTTTCCTCGTAGCCTACGGCGTTAGCTTCAATTAGGTCCAGCTCATGCTTGAAGAAATCCGACGCTTGAAAGACAAGGTCGAAGATAGTATCAAAAATTATTGACAGCTTGGAGGGCGTTTCGCGTATTATGTAAAAGACGTCCTCAACCGCGTGTGAAAGCCGAGAGACGCCGTTAAAGCCCATCATGGCGGACGAGCTTTTAATTGTATGGGTTATACGGAAGATGCTGTTTATGCTGTCTTCGTTCATGTTCCTCGCACGCTCGGAGTCCATAAGTATTTCATCGAGCTGTTCGAGCATCGTTGAAGTTTCGTGTATAAAGGTTTCGAGCATGCTTTCCATGCCGGATTCCATGGCGCTCATTTATTCACCCACCTTGCTCTATTATGATGTATAATACAATTATGCTACAAAATGCATAAAAAAGAAAGAGAAAACTAAAAAATAAACAAAAAATATTTGTTTTTAAGTAAAATATACTTGATTTTATACAATTTCGGACGATAATTATATTAAGGA
>CAZUOY010000104.1:0-2255 GCA_964622315.1 uncultured Oscillospiraceae bacterium
TATCTCGTGTCCGTCAACGCAAACGAGCGTATCGCCCTTTTTTATTCCCGCCTCAGCCGCTATTGAGTTTTTTTCTACACCTGAAATAGGAACAGCCATTTTTGTTTCCTCATAAAACAAAAGACGAGGATAAGTCCTCGTCTTGTTTGTGGTTTACGCTTCTTTGTTGATGATTTCCTTGCCCTTGTAGTAGCCGCAGTTGCCGCATACTCTGTGCGGAACCATCAGTTCGCCGCACTGCGAGCATTTTGCAAACGCGGGGGCGGAAAGCTTCCACACCGAGGAGCGCCTTTTGTCGCGCCGTGTCTTAGAAATCCTTCTCTTTGGTACTGCCACTTTTAGCACCTCCTCAAAAGTGTGAATATGTCGTGTGAGCAGTCACTTTATAACTAATTTACGCAAAATTTGCGTGCTTAAATATTATACCTACTAAATATCGTGTTGTCAACACGATTTTTGAAACTAATCAATATATTTTTTCACGCCGTCTGTGAGGTTGGAAAGGTCGGTGGAAACGGTAACGACAACCTTTAGATTCTCCTTGGCAATCTCGGAAATCTGGTCAAGAAGCTTGCCGAGACCGACTATGTCTTGGTCACCTATTTTGAGTATTCCGTCGATATATACTTCCTCGATATCGTAGTCACCGGCAAGCACGCCCATAAGGAAGCCATAAAACATGGTATAGCCGCGAATGACATAATCGTCAACGTCGATAAGACGCACGGACGATTTAATGTTATAGGTGGATTTCATTCCCTTTTCAATACATACTATGCTTCCCTCGATGCTCTCGACCGATTCGTTAATCATGTCTATCATCGCCTTTGTTTTTCCAGAGCCCTTGTTTCCGACAATAAGCTTAATCATTTCATACCTCCAATAATTTAGTTCAATTTTTTAATGAGTTCTTCGCGCTGCGCCTCGTATCCCGGCTTACCGAGAAGGGCGAACATATTCTTTTTGTAGCTTTCGACTCCGGGCTGATTGAAGGGGTTGATGCCGAGCATATAGCCCGAAACCGCGCAGGCACGCTCAAAGAAGAAGATAAGCTCGCCTACGTTCTCCTCGTCCACCTTGTCAACGTTTATTACCATGCAAGGCACTCCGCCCTCGTTGTGGGCGAGGATTGTTGCGTCGCACGCCGTGTCATTAATCTCGCGCATAGTCTTTCCGGCAAGATAGTTAAGTCCGTCGAAGTCCTCAGTTTCGCTCTTTACCGTGTAATCCGAAAGCGTTTTTCCGAACTTCACAACCGTTTCAAACATTATACGTGCGCCGTCTTGTACAAACTGACCCATAGAATGAAGGTCGGTAGAGAAGATAACGGAGGTGGGGAGTATCCCCTTTCTATCCTTACCCTCGCTTTCGCCGAAAAGCTGTTTGTACCACTCGTTAAAGAGGGTGAAGGACGGCTCGTAGCAGACCATAAGCTCAGCGCCCTTGCCCTTTCGGTATAGTATGTTTCTGTAAGCTGCGTAGACGTTGCAGTCGTTATCAAGTCCGTTGGAATCGTACTTTTTCGCCGCGTTCACAGCGCCCGCCATAAGCTTGTCTATATCGAAGCCGGCGGCGGCTATCGGAAGAAGCCCCACGGCGGTAAGCACCGAATAACGTCCGCCTACATCGTCGGGCACCACGAAGGTTTCGTATCCCTCGCGGTCAGCGAGGTTTTTAAGTGTGCCGCGAGACTTATCGGTTGTGGCGTAGATTCTCTTTGCCGCCTCCGCCTTGCCGTAGCGCTCCTCCATAAGCCCTTTGAAAACACGGAACGCAAGCGCGGGTTCAGTAGTGGTTCCAGATTTGGAAATGACGTTTACGCTAAGGCGTTTACCCTCGCAAAGCTTAATTATGTTGTTAAGGTAATCGCCGCTTATGCTGTTGCCTGCAAAATAGACTTTGAGAGAAGACGTCTCGTTAAGGAAGCCGCCCGAAAGCAGCTCGGTCACTGCGCGCGCGCCGAGATAGCTGCCGCCGATACCGATAACGACAAGCACATCGCTCGTCTCACGTATACGCTTAGCCGCCGCCTTGATGCGTGCAAATTCGTCCTTGTCGTAGTCAAACGGAAGTGTGCTCCAGCCTAAGAAATCGTTTCCCGCTCCGTTTTTGTCGCGAAGAAAATCGCAAGCCTTCGACACTTCTCCTGAAACTGCCGAAAGCTCGCGGTCATCGGTAAAACCGTTAAGATATTTTGTAATAAGTTTAATTGCCATCGTTTTGCGACCTCTATATATACATAGTTTTCTTTACTT
>CAZUOY010000105.1:0-2031 GCA_964622315.1 uncultured Oscillospiraceae bacterium
TGGTGCCGGTAGTCGGGGTCGAACCGACACGGTATCGCTACCACCGGATTTTGAGTCCGGCACGTCTGCCAATTCCATCATACCGGCAAAAATGCTTGTTTATTATAGCAGATATTTTTCGCTTTGTACAGCGGTTTTCCGCTTACTGAATTGATGAAAAACGGGAAGAAAAACAGCTTATGAAGGACCGAATAAGCGTTTTGCATAAATATAAGAATATTTCAATTGATTACATATTTTATTACCGCTTGCAAATAAATTAATTACTGGTATAATTTTCGGTACTACTTGTTTTTGGAGAGAATGATGGCTAAGGGATTAATAAAAGGAAAAGATTTTTACAAAACACTGCTCGCTATCGCCATTCCGATTGCGCTGCAGAATGTCATAAGCTTCGGCGTACAGATGCTCGATACCGTTATGGTCGGCTCGCTCGGAGACGCGCCGCTTTCGGCGGTGTCGCTCGCGAACCAGCCTTTCTTTCTGTTTATCGTTTTCGGCTTCGGAATAGCGTCTGGCGGCGCGGTGCTTATTGCGCAGTATTGGGGCAAAGGAAATGTGGACGCCGTGCGCCGCATTATGGGTATTTCGATACGCTGTATAATCGTGGTGTCAATTATCTTCGTCGTTGTCGGCTACCTTTTTCCAAGCTCGATTTTAAGCCTTTTTTCTGACGATGCGGAGGTTATCGAAACAGGCGCGAAATATTTAAGGCTTGTTATTTTCTCCTACTTTTTCAGCGGAGTTGCAAGCTGTTATCTTAATACCCTTCGCGGAACCGAAAACGTGAAGCTTTCCACCTTCGTTTACCTTATTTCCTTCTTCGTGAACGGCTTTTTCAACTACTGTTTTATCTTCGGAAAGCTCGGCTTCCCCGAAATGGGCGCGGCGGGCGCGGCGATAGGCACGCTAATTGCACGTTTTACCGAGTTTGCGATTGTTATTGTTTACAGCAACTTTATTGAGAATAAGGTAAAATTCAGGCTTAAGCATATCTTTAAGGGTGAACGGGAGCTTTTCCCTGATTTTATCCGCCACAGTCTTCCCGTTATAGGAAGCGAGCTTATATGGAGTCTCGGCTCGCTTGTTCAAACGGCGATTATCGGTAAACTCAGCACCACCTTCGTTGCCGCAAACAGCATAGCGGGTGTTTTACAACAGCTCGCTATGGTAATGATGTTCGGCGTAGGCAATGCGGCAGCGGTCATTATGGGCAAGACGGTGGGCGCAGGCGACTTTGAAAGAGCGAAGCGTA
Source organism: uncultured Oscillospiraceae bacterium (assembly GCA_964622315.1). Lineage (GTDB taxonomy): Bacteria > Bacillota > Clostridia > Oscillospirales > Ruminococcaceae > JAYFNU01. The sequence continues at coordinate 1,256 of CAZUOY010000105.1, forward strand.
TGGGCAAGACCTTTCTTGTTATCTCGCTCGGCGTTGGGTGCATAGCGAGCGGGATTGTGCTTCTGCTGAGAAACCCAATGCTTATGCTTTACGACGTAACCCCTGAAACTAAAGCGCTTTCTTACCAAATCATGAGCGTTATGGCAATAATTATGTTCGGCAGCGCCATAGAGATAACCAGCATTATGGGTATACTTCGCGGAGCTGGCGACACAAGCTTTGCGTTCGCGGTGGACGCGGGCTGCACATGGGGAATAGGCGTTACCATGGGTTATCTTGCGGGATTTGTATGGGGACTTCCGCTGATATGGGTGTTCGTCTGCCTTCGTTGCGACATGATAGTAAGAATAACCCTTTGTCTTGTGAGAATTATTCGTGGAAATTACATAAAAAATGTTACAAGAGAAATATAAAAATAAATATATTGACATTATTTTGTAGAACACGTATAATATCTTAGTACGGAATTCGAAAATTTTATGATAGGATGCCGAAATTCTGAAAGAACAATCAAGCAAAAACACTACGGATAGTTCTCTCGCGCGGTTAATGGCCGCCTATATGCCCTATATACAGAAAAGGGCGAACTCAGTTAGAATAGCGGGTCTTGAGAAGGACGACCTCGTTCAAGAGGGCCTAATCGGTCTTTTCAAGGCAATTAACAGTTACGATAAGTTACTTGGCACAGCATTTTCAACCTACGCGATTACCTGCATTAACAACTGTATCAACACTGCGGTAAAGCAAGCAGCGCGAAAAAAGCATCTGCCGTTAAA
>CAZUOY010000106.1:0-2002 GCA_964622315.1 uncultured Oscillospiraceae bacterium
TATCGCGTCCTTGCTGTTTGTAACTATGATGTCCGTTGTGCCAGTCGGCTTTTCCGCGCCCACTTCACTGCTGTAGCTCGCGAGGTTTACCTGTACAGCGCTCTTTGCCTTCACGCTCGGTGTCGTGTTCGTGATGTTCACGTTCACCGTTATGGGCTTGAGTTCAATATCTCCGTTTGTTCCGGTTATCTTCGGTGTGAACTTGAACGCGTACGTGCCGTTCTTTAGAGGCGCGCTGTCGTAATCGTAACCCTCCTTGAACGACGCTGTTATCTTTCCGCTTTCACTGTCGTAGCTTACTGTCAGCTTATCAGTTTCCGTGGTACGTTTCACTGCGTCAAGCTCGCCTGTTTCGTTTATCAGCGTTATGTTCGGCTGGTTCAGCGTTAACTCTGTCTCTGCGTAATCATCTACCTCGCTGAACACCGAGTTCAGCTTTAGTGTCGAGGTCTTTAGCTTCACTGTCGGCAGACTTGTCGTTACTGTTACCTTGTAGCTGTAGCTTATCGCCGTAAGCCAGTTGCTCTGCTGTATGCTGATTGTTGCTGTGCCGCTCTTGTACTTCGGCGCGTCCGTTGTGCCGAGGTTCTCAAGCGTTAGCGTCATTATGCTGTTGTCTGTATACAATGTGGCAAAGCCTGTGGGTGACGTCTTTGTAAGCTGAGGTACTCCGCTGAGTTCTATCGGTGTTTTGCTCTTGTCGTTCTTTTCAATCAGCGTGAACGAAAGGCTGTCTCCGCCATATTTGGTGTTGATTGTTCCACTCGTTGACGACAGCACATAGCTCGGCTTCTTTGTTTCCGTCGTTACCGTTACCGACTTCGAAACCTCCCAGTTGTAGCCCGACACTGTGACCTTCAGCGTTCCCTTGTACACAGGCTTGCCGTTTACATATGCTTCAGTCGGGTCTTCCTGGTTTGCGTACTTTAGCGGTAAGCTGCCCACCTTGGTTTCACTGTTGTACTCAAAGCCGTCCTTGTCTCCGCTTATCGTTATCGGGTTCAGATTGCTGCTTACAAGCTCTGCGCTTGTTACTTCGACTGTTCCAGAAGCGTCCTTTGCGGTGATATTGAGCGACGCTTCGCTGTCCTTGTAGAACAGGTTGAACTTCGTCGGCTGTTTCACCGTTACACTCGGCTGGACGTTCTTGATTACGATACTTATCGGTATCTTGTATGGGTCATCTGCAGCGCTCTTTTCTGTCATAACATAGAGCATTGCCTTGATGGTGCCGTTCTTTATCTCGGTTGCTTCATCCGACAAATCGAGGTTGTCGATTGTCCATATGTCTGTGCCGGCTTCGTGGCTGAGCTTTAGGTTGTCGGGCGAGACATAGCTTGTTACTCTGCCTTCCTTCTTCTCTACTTGCAGTTCTACGCTCGTTATCTCGTTTCCGTAGCTCGGAAGCAAGCTGATGTCCACTCCGCCAACTATCCACGGGTTAAGTGTTACGCTGCTCTGCTCCATTCGCGGCTTGTAGTCTCTTACGTGAAGCATTAGCTCGTTCTTTGTCTTTTGAAGGTCGTTCACTGTCGCTGTGATTGTGCACGCTCCTGACTTCTTACCCGTTACTGTCACTGTCGCTGTGCCGTCTGTGTTCGCCTTCACTGTGGCTATACTTGTGTCTGAGCTTGCGTAGCTTAGCTTTGTTCCTGTTATTGTCTCCCCGTTCTTATCCTTCATTTCGGGCGTTAGCGTGAAGGTGTAGCCCTTTGTGTAGCCGTACGGCAGCGCCGCCTTTACCTCGTTCTGGTCAAGCTGCAGCTCATACTCCCACACATTTTCGGGCGACTCTACCATGTCAACGACCGAGCCGTCCGCACCGTATGCCCCCATTTCCGGCGTTAGCACTGTTGCGCCCTCGCCGTCAGTCACCGCTGTCGCTGTCGGCACAAGCACCACGGTGTTTACCTGCCGTGCGATTATCTTGATGTCCTTGTATATGCTTCTGTTTAACGGGTCGCCCACAAGCTTCGCTGTGATTCGCACTGTGCCTGTTTTG
>CAZUOY010000107.1:0-1811 GCA_964622315.1 uncultured Oscillospiraceae bacterium
CAAGCACAGGCTCAAACGCCTGAATACCCAAGCGGTGAAGGGTAGGAGCACGGTTTAACAACACGGGGTGGTCCTTAATGACCGTTTCGAGAGAATCCCAAACAGCGGTATTGCTGCGCTCCACCATCTTGCGGGCGTTCTTGATATTTGTGGCAACATTGTTTTCCACAAGGTGCTTCATTACGAAGGGTTTGAAAAGCTCAAGCGCCATCTCCTTGGGAAGACCGCACTGATACATTTTAAGCTCAGGACCAACGACGATAACTGAACGTCCGGAGTAGTCAACACGCTTTCCGAGAAGGTTCTGACGGAAGCGTCCTTGCTTTCCCTTGAGCATATCGGAAAGGGATTTGAGCGGACGGTTGTTCGGTCCCGTTACGGGACGTCCGCGCCTGCCGTTGTCGATTAGGGCGTCAACCGCCTCTTGAAGCATACGCTTCTCGTTGCGAACGATAATATCTGGCGCACCGAGCTCAAGCAGCCTTTTTAGACGGTTGTTTCTATTAATTACGCGGCGGTAAAGGTCGTTAAGGTCGCTCGTGGCAAAACGTCCGCCGTCGAGCTGAACCATAGGACGGATATCGGGGGGAATGACGGGCACTACGTCGAGTATCATCCACTCGGGGCGGTTGCCCGAAAGGCGGAAAGCCTCGACAACCTCAAGACGCTTGAGAAGACGAATCTTCTTCTGTCCCGAGGCGGTTTCAAGCTCGTCCTTTATCTCTTTGGAAAGAACCTCAAGGTCTATCTTCGCGAGAAGCTCGCGGACAGCCTCAGCGCCCATTGACGCCTTGAACTCGTCCTCATAACGCTCGCGCATATCACGGTATTCGTTCTCGGTGAGAAGCTGCTTTTCTTCAAGCGGGGTGTAGCCGGGGTCGGTTACGATATACGCCGCGAAATAAAGCACCTTTTCAAGGTCGCGGGGCGAGACGTTAAGCATAAGGCCTATTCTTGAGGGTATACCTTTGAAATACCAAATGTGGGAAACAGGAGCGGCAAGCTCAATGTGACCCATACGCTCGCGGCGCACCTTGGCTTTCGTTACCTCGACGCCGCAGCGGTCGCATATCTTTCCACGGTAGCGAAGTCTTTTATACTTTCCGCAGTGGCATTCCCAGTCCTTTATCGGTCCGAAGATGCGCTCGCAGAAAAGTCCGTCGCGCTCGGGCTTAAGGGTACGGTAATTTATCGTTTCGGGCTTCTTTACCTCGCCGTATGACCATTCTCTAATCTGGTCGGGCGACGCAAGACCGATTTTTATGGATGCAAAATCGTTATGTTCCATTATGCTGACCTACCTTCCTTATTTTAAAGCTTGTCGTCGAAGTCAACTTCGCTGTCAGCGTCGAGGACTGAGTCGTCCGGTTCAAAATCTATCGCGTCGTCCTCGTCGTTCTCGTCCGCGTTATCGTTCACATAGCTGTCGTTTATATCCTCGACCGCAAAGCCCGCTTCAAGCTCGGCGTCGATTGCAACGTCTGTCATATCGTCTGCCATGGGAGCAAGACCGATATCGTCGTCGTCGAGACTCTGCTTGAGGTCTATCTCCTCGCCGCCAGCGTCAAGCACCTTGACGTCGAGCGAGAGGGACTGAAGCTCTTTAATAAGAACACGGAAGGATTCGGGTATTCCCGCCTTCGGGATATTTTGACCCTTTACTATTGCCTCGTAGGTCTTAACGCGCCCTACGACGTCGTCCGACTTAACGGTGAGTATCTCTTGAAGGGTGTAAGCCGCGCCGTACGCTTCAAGCGCCCAGACCTCCATCTCTCCGAAGCGCTGGCCGCCGAACTGAGCTTTACCGCCCA
>CAZUOY010000108.1:0-1784 GCA_964622315.1 uncultured Oscillospiraceae bacterium
GTAAATCTGCTGGCAACGCCTTCGATGGTTCGAATCCATCCTCTCCCACCAGAGTAAAAAAATCCGAACCCGTTTCAAGAACGAAACGGGTTCGGATTTTTATTATATATTGTTTAATTACTATTACTATTCCTCGGTAATTATCATTAGCCGCGCGAGCTTTCCGTACCATTCAATAAGCTTCATTCGGCAGTTGTAGAGCTTGTCCTTGGTCTTTATTGTGTTAATTTCAAATTTGTGCTTGCTAAGCGGAGTTTTGGAGCAAAGCCCATACTGCTCATCAAGTCCGAGTATACTGCAAAGACATTTTGAACAGGGCAGTGTTCCCTCACAAAGCGAAAGCGCACGGGAATTTGCGAAAAGCTTTTCGTTCGTCTTTACGTCGCAGACATACACGAACGCGCCGATTTCGTCCAGAAGGCGCGCCGCCTTAGCCTCGGTGGAAACAACGATAATATCGTGGTCAGGCTCAAAGAAGGCGTACTGGTTTCTGCCGTAGTTGCGAGCTTTCTTAAGGGCAAAGTCGGTTTCCTGAAAGATTGTGCTGGATAGCGCGCCGCTTCCGTCAAAGACGGTAAGACCCGCCGCGATTGTCGGCGCGGAGCTTTCCTCACCGAACGCCTCGCCGAACTCGCTCATAACCTGCTTGATTATCTCCTCAACTTCCGAGTTCTTAATAAGTCCGCGGAAAAGCACAACAAATTCGTTTATGTTAAGCCGCCCGATAGTAGCGCGGCGCGGGAAATTCTTTTGAAGTATCTGCGCAAAGGTAACAAGCGCGTCAGACGATTTCTCGAAGCCCTCGCCCTCCATAGACAGGTTTTCTATGCAGATAATTCCGAGCGCGGCGCGGGTGGACTTGCCCGCAATAAACGAGATGTATGCGTCAATTTTGCCGCGAATGGTCTTTCTGTCCCAAAAGCGGGTGAGACTGTCGGTGCGCGCGTCCTGTGACGCTTTAAAAGCGCGAACAGTGGTTTCAAGCTTCGTGAGGATAATTTCAGGGTTATACAGCTTAGCAAAATATGCGTTCGCGCCGAGCCGAACGGCTAAATCCTCGTTGCTTTCCTCCTCGCCGTCGGTAACGGCGAAGATAGGCAGGTCAGCGAAGGAGGGAATTACCCTTATGTACCGCAGGAAATCGTACCCGTCCATAACGGGCATTTTAATGTCGAGCAGTACGGCGCAAATAGCGTCGTCCGAAAACAGAATGTCAAGCGCAACCTTGCCGTTCTCGGCTTCAACCACCGTGTAGGTTTTGCCGAGAATTTTACCTAAAACAGCCCTGTTAATTCGGTTATCGTCTACCACAAGTATTTTGTCAGCAAGCATAATGTCCCTCTCTTTTTGCTTTCGCTATAATTTTGAGGAATACATAACTGGATTATTAATTTATTATACAACAGTATTTTACAAATTACAACTTTGTTACAAGCGCCATACTTATCGCCGTTTCTCCGCGAAGCCCCAGACGAGGCGGACGTTGTAGTCGAAAGGCGTGACAACGTCCGTGACCACAGTCGTTGCCGACGAAAGCCGCAAAGCGGGAAATATCCGTTAGGTAAAAAAACGCGCTCCTTTCCGCACCCGCAGGCGCGAATGCGTAAGCATTACCCTATTTCGCGCTCTAAATTACATTGCGACCAAACTTCGTCGGTGCTTTAGTCGAAACGTCCGAAAGCGAGAGCGGTAAGTTGTGCAAAACATAAAAAATGGAAGAAATGGATGAAAACAGCTTAATTATTCACATTTCCGTCGGATAATTAGAGCGTAAGGGATACCGC
>CAZUOY010000109.1:0-1715 GCA_964622315.1 uncultured Oscillospiraceae bacterium
CGTCGCCGAGAATTACGGCGAGCTCTTTTGCATCCTTTCCGCGTGCGTAAGCCGAGAAAAGCTGGTTCATCGTGTCGGAATGGTCCTCACGCGTCTTACCCTTGCCCGTTCCCTTATCTTTAAGGCGAGAGAGGGAGGGAAGCACGTCTACGGGCGGCGTTAAGCCTTTTCTGTAAAGCTCGCGGGACAGAATAATCTGACCCTCGGTGATATAGCCTGTAAGGTCGGGTATCGGGTGGGTCTTGTCGTCTTCCGGCATTGAAAGAATAGGTATCTGGGTGATTGAACCTGCGTTACCCTTTATTCTTCCCGCTCTTTCGTAGAGCGACGCAAGGTCAGTGTACATATATCCGGGATAGCCGCGACGACCGGGTATCTCCTTACGCGCGGCGGAAACCTCGCGCAGAGCCTCGGCGTAGTTCGTTATATCGGTTAAAATTACAAGCACGTGCATACCAAGCTCATAAGCGAGATATTCCGCGCAGGTTATCGCCATACGTGGGGTGGCAATACGCTCAACGGCGGGGTCGTTCGCAAGGTTCATAAAGAGAACCGCACGCTCAATAGCGCCTGTTTTTCTGAAATCGCTTATGAAAAAGTCCGCTTCTTCAAAGGTAATTCCTATCGCGGCGAAAACCACCGCGAACTTTTCGTCCGACTTTAATACCTTCGCCTGACGCGCTATCTGCGCGGCAAGCTGGGCGTGGGGAAGACCCGAACCTGAGAAAACGGGCAGCTTTTGACCGCGAACGAGGGTGTTAAGCCCGTCTATAGCGGAAACGCCCGTCTGAATGAACTCGGCGGGATAATCACGCGCCGCGGGGTTAAGAGGCGAGCCGTTAATGTCAAGCTTCTTGTCGGGGATAATTTCAACGCCTCCGTCTATCGGCTTGCCCATTCCGTCGAAAACACGCCCGAGCATATCACGGCTGACCGCGAGCTGGGTGCCGTGTCCGAGAAACCGCGTTTTACTCGTTAGTATACGAAGCCCCTGAGAGCTTTCAAAAAGCTGAACAAGCGCCTTGTCGTTGTTGATTTCAAGCACCTTGCCGAAGCGTATTTCGCCGTTCTCCTGTTCTATTTCAACAAGCTCGTCATACTTAACGCCGTCCACGCCGTCTACGAGCATAAGCGGACCGACTACCTCGCGGATTGTTTTATATTCCTTACGCATAGTCTTCTTCGCCTCCCATAAGCTGCGCGAATTCGTCGTCCATCTCGCGGTTGATGTCGCCAATCTTCTTTTCGACCTCGTCCTCGACGATGTACTTCATACGACCAATCTTTTCAATAACAGCCATTGATGTAATCTTACTGAACGCCACGTCCTTGTCGAGCGCCTCGTTCGCCTTGTCGTGCCAGTGAATTATTGTTTTGAGCATTCCGTACTGCTTCGCGGGGCTGGTGTAGGTGTCCACCTCGTGGAAGGCTATCTGGTGCAGATAGTCCTCGCGTATGCTACGCGCCGTTTCAAGCTTAAGTCTGTCCTTAAAGCCGAGCGCGTCAACGCCGACGAGCCTCACTATTTCCTCAAGCTCCGATTCGTCCTGTAACAGTGTCATCGTCGTGCTTACAAGCGATGACCACTCGGGGCCGACGTTTCTGTCATAGTATTCGCACATTGTGTCTTTATAAAGCGAATAGCTCGTAAGCCAGTCGATAGCGGGGAAGTGACGCTTATAGGCAAGCTGGGCGGAAAGCCCCCAGAAAACCTT
>CAZUOY010000110.1:0-1597 GCA_964622315.1 uncultured Oscillospiraceae bacterium
AATAATTCAAAAGAATTAAAATATAGGAGGACACTATGGCACGTAAAATGCTCACAATGGACGGTAACAACGCCGCCGCCCATGTATCCTACGCCTACACCGACGTCGCGGCTATCTACCCGATAACGCCGTCCTCGGTAATGGCTGAGGTCGTCGACGAAAGGTCGGCAAAAGGACAGAAAAACATCTTCGGACACGAGGTAAAGGTCGTTGAAATGCAGTCCGAGGCGGGCGCTGCCGGCGCGGTTCACGGCTCTCTTGCCGCGGGCGCTCTCACCACCACCTTCACCGCTTCACAGGGACTTCTCCTGATGATTCCGAATATGTACAAGATAGCGGGCGAGCTTCTTCCTTGCGTAATCGACGTTTCTGCCCGTGCGATAGCGAGCCACGCGCTCTCCATCTTCGGTGACCATTCCGACGTAATGGCTTGCCGCCAGACAGGCTTTGCCATGCTCGCCGAGAGCAGCGTTCAGGAGGTTATGGACCTTACACCCGTAGCTCACTGCTCCGCCATTAAGGGCAGAGTTCCGTTCGTCAACTTCTTCGATGGCTTCCGCACCTCCCACGAGATACAGAAGATTGAAGTTTGGGATTATAAAGACCTTGACGAGATGGTCGACAAGAAGGCTATCGAGGAGTTCCGCAACAACGCGCTTAACCCCGAGCACCCCGTAATGCGCGGCTCCGCTCAGAACCCCGATATCTTTTTCCAGGCGCGCGAGGCGTGCAACGGCTTCTACAACGAGCTTCCCGCCGTCGTAGAAAACTATATGAACGAAGTAAACAAGAGAATTGGCACAAACTACAGCCTGTTCAACTACTACGGCGCGGCTGACGCTGAAACCGTAATAATTGCCATGGGCTCTGTTTGCGACACAATCGACGAGACAATAGATTATCTTAACGCCGCAGGCTCAAAGGTCGGTCTTGTAAAGGTTCGCCTTTATCGTCCGTTCTCCGCAAAACACCTTATCGCCGCTATACCCGCGTCGGTTAAGAACATCGCTGTTCTCGACCGCACAAAAGAGCCGGGCGCCCTCGGCGAGCCGCTCTACCTTGATGTTGTCGGCGCTCTTCGCGGAACTCAGTTCGACAGTGCGAACATCACAAGCGGACGCTACGGTCTTGGCAGTAAGGACACCACACCCGCCCAGATTATCGCCGTTTATAAAAACGCGGCGGCGAAGGACGGCAAAAAGTTCTTCACTATCGGCATTAACGACGACGTGACCAAGCTTTCGCTCGAAATCGGCGAAAACCCCGACACTACACCTGCGGGCACTACCTGCTGCAAATTCTGGGGTCTCGGCTCTGACGGCACCGTCGGCGCAAACAAGAACTCGATAAAGATTATCGGCGACCACACCGATATGTACGCCCAGGCGTACTTCTCCTACGACTCAAAGAAGTCGGGCGGCATCACCGTGTCGCATCTTCGCTTCGGCAAGTCGCCCATACGCTCAACCTATCTGATTAACAAGGCTGATTTCGTCGCCTGCCACAACCCCGCATATATCGGTAAGTATGACATGGTCGAGGACATTAAGCCGAACGGCATCTTCCTTCTTAACTGCCAGTGGGACCTCGCGGAGCT
>CAZUOY010000111.1:0-1500 GCA_964622315.1 uncultured Oscillospiraceae bacterium
GGTCCTGCTCAATTGTGCGCGAAGCCATAACTCCGGGAACTCCGCAGCCGGACGAAATTAGCATCGGGATAAAGGACTTGCCCGAAAGACCGAACTTTCTGAAAATTCTGTCCATAATGAACGCGATACGCGCCATATACCCTATGTCCTCAAGCAGCGCCAAAAGTACAAAGAGAATTAACATCTGAGGAACAAAGCCAAGAACAGCTCCTACGCCGCCGATAATTCCGTCCGCAATTAGGCTTACGAGCCAGCCCGCGACACCCCAGCCCTCAAGAAGCGCCGCAGCGCCGGGAACTATCCATGTGCCAAACAAAGTGTCGTTTGTCCAGCCCGTCACGAAATCGCCGATTGTGCCGATTGATATGTAATATACAAGGAACATAACCACCGCGAAAATCGGAAGCGCAAGCCAGCGGTTGGTAACGATTTTATCAATCTTGTCTGATACCGTAAGGCTGTGCTTTGCGGCTTTCTTCTTAACCGCTCTTTCAACAACCTTGTTTATGTAGGCATATCTCTGGTTTGTGATAATGCTTTCAGCGTCGTCGTCAAGCTCCTTTTCGCAGTCGGCGATATGCTTTTCAATATGTGACATCAAATTCTTTTCAAGGGAAAGCTCCTCAAGCACCTTTTCATCGCGCTCGAAAATCTTAATAGCGTACCAGCGAAGGTAACAGTCGTCCACAAGCCCCTGAATGGATTCCTCGATATGCGCTATCGCGTGTTCAACGGAGCCTGTGAATACGTGAGGAAGCTCGCCTACCTCGTGGGTCGTTGCCGCTTCAACTGTCGCTTCCGCCGCCACCATATCGCCCTCGCCCTTAAGCGCGCTCATCTCAACGACCTTACAGCCCATAGCCTCGCCGAGCTTTACTATGTCAATCTTGTCGCCGTTCTTGCGAACCACGTCCATCATGTTGACCGCCATTACAACGGGCAAGCCAAGCTCGATAAGCTGTGTGGTGAGGTAAAGGTTTCTTTCGATATTCGTGCCGTCTACGATATTGAGTATAGCGTCGGGCTTTTCGTTCACAAGATACCCTCTCGCCACGACCTCCTCAAGTGTGTACGGCGAAAGCGAATATATACCGGGTAAATCCTGAATTACTACATTCTTATGACCTTTAAGCTTACCCTCTTTCTTCTCAACCGTAACGCCGGGCCAGTTGCCGACATATTGGTTGCTTCCGGTAAGCTCATTGAAAAGGGTTGTTTTTCCGCAGTTCGGATTTCCCGCAAGAGCTATCTTAATATCCATTGTTGTCTCCTCCCGTCATATTTGTTATTCTACTTCAATCTGTTCGGCGTCCGATTTACGAACCGAAAGCTCGTAGCCGCGAACGTTCAGCTCCATAGGGTCGCCGAGCGGAGCCACCTTGCGAACATGGATTTCAACGCCCTTCGTTATTCCCATATCCATAATTCTGCGTTTTACCGCGCCTTCGCCGTAAAGCCTTACGACGGTGCAGGTCTCCCCGACCTTTACATCCTTTAGTG